>NZ_JAGYGD010000019.1:0-137692 GCF_019947275.1 Pseudomonas sp. GL-RE-29 | reverse complement strand
ACAACGCGGCAATGGCGGCTTGTCGATCTCCAATCTGGAAACCTTTTTATGAGTCCTATCTGGCCAGAGGCCTGGCAAAAACCCAAGCCCTGGTCATCCTCGCGCGCAAGCTGTGCCGGGTGGCATTTGCTCTCATGAAAAACCAGAGCGAATACCAGCCGAATTTAAGGCTGCAGGGTTCCCCTGCAACATAGAATCTCCCACAGTTGGAAATGTGAGAGCGGGCTGCTCGTTAAGAAGGCCACCCGGTCTTCCGGTTATGTACCAAATGCGGATACATCTGCAACAAATAGAATATCTACGCAAGAAAAAACAGAATCCCCGCCGCTAAAATCCAGCTTTGAAAAATACAGTAACAAAACCCTTCAAACACTGTAAGAAAATTCGACAACGACGTAGCGAATTATCCTATTCGCAGTTATAGCGTTGCCAAACCCTACTCCCCAACTAAAATCCACCACCTTGGTTAAATGCCTTATACCAGATATAACGCATCAACCTAGAATTATTTGGACATAACCTACTGAGATACCACTTTGAAAGTCCGCCACCCACACTCACTCTCAATAATATTTTTACTCTCCACCCTCACCTTAAACATTACCCTCGCCGACGATACCAACCCAAGCAAACCCACATTAGAACTTGACCTGAAAAAACTACGTCCAACACCTAAACCTAACAACTATTGCAACCCCAATTTAGACAGCGACATTTTATTCGGAATAGGATACGAATTATTCTCACAAGACAATTACCCAGAGGCAAAAAGCTGCTTTACCATGGCAGCACCCAATTACGACAGAGCATTCTGCTATCTTGCAATAATCGCTCAACATGATGATGAGCCGGATGAAATCAAACGAAATACCGAAGCTCTCAATTACACTAGATATGCCGCATCAAAAAATGATTGGTGTGCAGAATACAGAATGTATGAAAACTACAAATATGGAGTGAACGGTCTAAACCCAGACAAGGGGTTTGCCCTTTACTGGCTCAAGCGCTCAGCGATGCATGGGTATCCCGAAGCACAACAATTGTTGAAAATCTATCACTTCAAACAAGGCGAACTCCCCCTAAGTTACGCCTGGTCTAAAATCATTGGCCAACAGGCTGACGAGCCCATTGAAAGAGCCTTCAAAAACATGACAAATGATCAGATTATTGAAGGAAAAAAACATCTCGAAAAATTAAGTAAATCCGTCACATCAAAGCAAACACTAAAAGACGAAGCATTAAAAGAAAACATTGCCTTTCTCTCAGCGGGCATCCATTTAGACTACCCTGAGACCTTCAAGGATGCCACTTACGAAGAACGCTACGAGTACATCAAAAAAACAGTGAATGAAGTCGCAAAAAAATCAAAACTCAAATCAAAAAGCGATATATTCAGCTTTATTGTTATCGCAAGACACGCGCAAAAAACACAAAAAAAAGAAGACATCCTAAACAATAAAACAATAATGAACATATTAGAAAATCGTGAATTCACCACCTCAGAAAAAATCGAAAAGTCTCTTAGCATCTTAAACAAACCGCAACACCAACAAACCAGCAGTTAAGTACACAAACCATTTATTGAGCACAGGTGTATTTTCCGCTTCTACGACTACATTTTTTAACCCAGCCGTAGAAGCACACTATCTTAAACAACAAACGTAGAAATTATTCCATACGGCTCTGATTGACCACCACCGTACAAGTAATCCCCGCCGCCAACAGCACCCCTTCCGGCACTTCATCAATGTGTATCCGCACCGGCACCCGCTGCGCCAGACGCACCCAGTTGAACGTCGGGTTCACATCCGCGATCAGTTCACGGCTTTCCGGGTTATCGCGGTCGTAGATGCCGCGAGAAATACTTTCCACGTGCCCCTTGAGCACTTCGCCGCTCATCAGTTGCATGTCGGCCTTATCACCGACGCGCACGTGGGGCAGTTTGGTTTCTTCGAAGAAGCCGTAGACCCAGAACGAGTTCATGTCGACTACGGCCATTTTCGCTTCGCCGATGCGGGCGTAGTCGCCGCGATGCACGTTGAGGTTGGTGACGTAACCGTCCACCGCTGCACGGACTTCGGTGCGTTTGAGGTTGAGTTCGGCGGCCTCCAGTTGCGCTTGCGCATGCTGGTAATCGGCGAGGGCCGAGTCGGCGAGGTTGCTCGCGTCGTCGCGGTTTTCCCGGGAGATCACCAGGTTGTCCATGTCGGCGCGGCGATGGGCGTTGACCTTGCGCATCTCCCACGTCGCCTTGCGCGAGGCCACCAGCGACTGCGCCTGCTTGACCGCGAGGCGGTAGTGCTCGGGGTCGATGCGCATCAGCAGGTCGCCCTTTTTCACCAATTGGTTGTCACGCACCGGCACGTCCACCACTTCGCCGGTGACGTCGGCGGCGACGTTGATGATGTCGGCGCGCACCCGGCCATCGCGGGTCCACGGGGTCTCCATGTAGTGCACCCAGAGTGTGCGACCGATCCATATCGCCAGGGCCAAAACCAACAGGGTCGCGAGCAGGCTGAACAGCTTTTTCATCAGGTCGTTCTCAACGGTAAACAGTCAGCGCCAATGCGCCGAACAGACAGGTAAACAGACTCAGGCGCAGCAGCGCCGGGTGCCAGAAGAAGCGGTACAGGTCGAACCCTGACAGGAAGCGATCCAGCGCCCAGGCCAACGCCGCCGCAATGAAAAACATCAGGGTCATGGTCGGCATGTACACGCCGTGGAAGGCGATTTCACGAGGCATCTTCAAGTCCTTGGGGCTTGGCAATGGTGTAGGCGGCGAGCGGCGATTGCGGGTCCAGCAGCGAAGTGCGGATGAAGTGCAGGTAGCTCTTCACCCGGCGCAGCGCCGAGGTGTCGAAGTGCGGGGCGAAGGGTTCGTCAGTGGCTTGCACGCGGCTGATCGCATGGTCGACGGCGATCAGTGCGCGCTCCAGATTGCTTTGCCCCGGTTGCAGGAACAGCCGCACCAGTGCACGGCCCATCACGCGAATCGACTGGCGCCACGGCTGGGATTCGGCATACGCCGGATGCACCGGCAGGATCGCCTGTTCCTTGCGTAACTCGATGATCGCGTGACCGACTTCCAGCACCACGAACATCCAGCGCAACAGATCCCGCTGCACTTGCGGCTGTCCCGCTGCGAAGCCGTAGGCCTGATGCACAAGGTCACGGGTTCGACTTTCGAAACTCGACGCCAGGCCCTTGAGTTTGCCGCTGATGGCGTACACCACCTGACCACGCAGATCCTGCTCCAGCCGACGCCACAACCAGCGACTGTTGGGGGGCAAAATGATCGCCCCCGCCGCCGCGCACACCAGCATGCCCAGCACCATGGCGATGTAGTCGTTGATGAAGGTGTACGGGTTGTAGACCGTGAGGTTGTCCGGCACCGAACCGGTACTGAAGAAGATCAGCAGCCCCAGACCGACCCCGGCGTATTGCGGTCGCGAGGTCAGGAACGAGCCGAGCACGATCACCGGCGCGAGCATCACGCACAGCAACGGAAAACCATCGATCCACGGGAAGATGAAAAACATCTCGACGAAGCCGATTAGCGCCCCGAGGAAGGTGCCGCAGGCCATCTGGAACGCCATGCGTTTCGGGTTGGGTGTCGCGGCGGACAGGCCAACCGTGGCAGCGGCGATCAGGGTCATGGTCGCCCCGCTCGGCCACGCCGTGGCCACCCAATAGCTACCCAAAACCACCAGAATGAATGCCGCACGAATCCCCGAAGCCGCCGACGCCAGCCAGTTGGTTTGCGGGGTGAACGGTTCGTCCCAGCGCTCCCGTTCATGGCTGTGATCGGCGAGGGACGCGTGGGTCTGTGCATAACTGTGCAGGTCGTCGACGAAGCGATAGAGCAGTTCGTACGCGGTGTGGAAATCCAGTTGCTCGGCGTCGCTCGGGTCGGTCTCCTGGAAGATCGCCCGCAGGCTGCGCACCCGCGCCGGCAAGCCTTCCTTGTAAGCCGTCAACGCCGTGACCAGACGCGCCGCATCGGCGCTGGTCAGCGCACGACCGCTGAAGCCGTCGAGCAATTCGGCGAGGTCTTGCAACCCCGGTTTGATCGCTGCCACTGCAGGGTCAGTGCCGCTGTCGCGCAGGCGCTCCAGCAACTGATGCAAGGCGTTGAAGCGTGTAGTGATGCCCATGAACTCACTGTTCAAGCGGCTGAGACGACCATTACGCCGGCGCATGTGCGGGTCTTCGAACACGGTCACGCTGCGCAGCCCTTCCAGGCCCACCGCCTCGGCAATGAAGCGCACGTTGCTGGCCTCGAACGCCTCGCGCCGACTGCGGCCGCGCAAGCCGTCGGTGACGAACAACGCGAACACGCCGAAGCGCTGGTACAAGGCGTTGCGCATGGCGGCGCTGGCGGTTTGCGGGAGGATCGCGGCGCTGACCAGGGTCGAGCAGAGAATCCCCAGGGAGATTTCCAGCACCCGCCAGACCGCGGCCATGAACGCGCCTTCCGGATGCGCCAGCGCCGGCAAGCCGACCATCGCTGCGGTGTAACCGGCAAGCACAAAACCGTAAGCGCGAAAATTGCGGCAACGCGCCGCGCCGGCCGAGCAGATGCCCACCCAGATCGCCAGCGAGCCGAGGAACAGTTCGGTGTTCTGCGCGAACAAGGCAATCAGCGCCACCATCACCGCCGACCCGGTCAAGGTGCCGAGGAAGCGATAAAAACTCTTGGCGAACACCTGCCCGCTTTGTGGCTGCATGACGATGAACACGGTGATCATCGCCGTGCGCGGTTGCGGCAATTCCAGGCGCATGGCCAGCCAAAGCGTCAGGAACGCCGCGATCAACACCTTGAAAATGTACACCCAGGTCACGCCGTCGCTGCGTGCCCAGTCGAAGAAACCCCGGCGCCATTCAAGGGAGTACAGCCAGCGCAAAGGTGCGGGCAAGGGAGTCATTAAATCCTGCTCAGTGAGGAAAATCTGGAAACAACCGCAACCCTGTGGCGAGCGAGCTTGCTCGCGCTGGGCTGCGAAGCGGCCCCCGGAACTCTGGTCGCCCATGAAGATTTTGTGAGTGCTGCGCACTCAAGCGGGAGCAAGCTCCCTCGCCACAAGTGAAACCTTGCCTGAATGGTCATTTCAAAAGGCTCGGGGTTTTCGGTGCCTGGGTCTGGCTGTCTTTCGGCACATCATTGCCCGCCCCCAGACCGCCACCCAACGCCGTCACCAACTCGGCATGCGCACTCAATCGCGCCGCCTGCACTTGCTGCTGCACTTGCTGCTGCTTGAACAACAAGGTCTGCGCGTTGAGCACATTGAGGTAATCGGTAAGCCCGCGTTGATAGGCGATCATTGCGATGTCGTAAGTCTTCTGCGCAGTCGCCACCGACTCGGCGGCGAAGGTTTGCTGCTTGTCCATGGACTCGCGGCGGATCAACTGGTCGGAGATGTTTTTCAGCGCGTTGACCAGGGTCTGGTTGTACTTGGCCACTGCCATGTTGTAACCGGCCGAGGCTTCACCCAGCTCCGAACGCAACCGCCCACCATCGAAGATCGGCAGGGAAATCGCCGGGCCGACGCTGTAGTTGAGCTTCTTGCCGGTCAAGAACTCCAGCGCCCCGCCGCCGGTGGCCATGTAGCCGAGGCTGCCGACCAGATCGACGTTGGGGTAGAAACCGGCGTGGGCCACATCGATACCACGCGCTTGCGCCGCCACTTGCCAGCGACTGGCGACCACGTCCGGGCGTTGGCCGAGCAATTGCGCCGGCAGCGAAGACGGCAGTTTCAGCGGCGCACCCAGTGACAGCGTTGGCCGCTGCAACTGCCCGCCCTCGCCCGGGCCTTTGCCTGCGAGTGCGGCCAGTTGATTGCGGCTCAGGGCGATTTCTTCGTCCAGTGCGTCGATCTGGCGATGGGTTTCCGGCAGCGGCGTTTCGGCCTGACTGACTTCGAAATGGGTGCCGATGCCGCCGTTCAGGCGCTTCTGTGCCAGTTCGAGGATTTGCTGCTGCTGCTGCAGGGTCGCCTCGACGATGTCCCGATTCGCGTAATGCAGCGACAGTTCGATGTAGACGCGCACGATGTTGTTCTGCAATTCGAGCTGGGCCTGGCGCGCTTCGGCGACGGTCATGTGGGCCATGTCCACGGCGCGCTCGGTGGCATTACTTTCACGGCCCCAGAGGTCGAGGGCGTAGCTGAAACCCAGCGCCGCGTTGTTGTCCCAGGTGGTGCTGTTGGCCAGATCACCGGGGCCGTAGAACTGATCGGTGGGCCAGTTGTGGCGCTTGAGGGTGGACTCGCCGTTGATCTGCAACGACTCGGCTGCCTCGGCAACGCCCGCCATGGATTTGGCCTGACGCACCCGGGCCGCCGCCATGGCCATGGTCGGGCTGCCTTGCACGGCGAGGTCGATCCAGCGATTCAGTTGTGGGTCGCCATAGGCCTGCCACCATTGGCTAGCGGGCCAGTGGGCATCTTGAGCAGCGCTTTGAATCGCTTCATCGGTGGTCAGTGAATTGGCCTCCAGCGCCTTGCCTTGTGGGCCAATACCTCCGGTTCCGATGCAGCCGCTGATTGCCAGGGTTAAAGCCAAGATACTGAGCGGCTGAAGCGCTCTGTTGATGCGACGCGGCACTGCTGAAAATTCCTGAGGTGGGGAGATGGCCCCTGTAGGAGCTGCCGCAGGCTGCGATCTTTTGATCTTGCTCTTAAAAACCAAAATCAAAAGATCGCAGCCTTCGGCAGCTCCTACAGGGGTGATCGCAATTCTATGGATGAGCATTGATGGCGATAAGCTGGGATTCTTGTGAATCTTTGTTACCGTTAGCGCGATAATCCCTTGGTCGGGGTCTCAGTCCCTGAAACTTCGTGTCACAATTTGCCATCGAACCCGAGAGCACCCCATGGACACATTGCAAAACATGCGCGCCTTCAGTTACGTGGCCGAGGCCGGCAGTTTCACCGCCGCCGCCGTGCAACTGGACACCACCACGGCCAACGTCTCGCGCGCGGTCTCCAACCTGGAAGCCCACCTGCAAACCCGTCTGCTCAACCGAACGACCCGACGCATCGCCCTGACCGAAGCCGGCAAGCGCTACCTGCTGCGCTGCGAACAAATCCTGGCCTACGTTGAAGAAGCCGAAGCCGAGGCCAGTGACGCCCATGCGCGCCCGGCCGGACAACTGAAAGTCCACACCATGACCGGCATCGGCCAGCACTTCGTCATCGACGCCATCGCTCGTTATCGCAAAACCCATCCGGACGTGACCTTCGACCTGACCCTGGCCAACCGCGTGCCGGACCTGCTGGACGAGGGCTACGACGTGTCCATCGTGCTCGCCAGCGAGCTGCCGGACTCGGGCTTCGTCTCCCAGCGTCTGGGCATCACCTACAGCATCGTTTGCGCCTCGCCGGCCTACGTCAAAGCCAACGGCTGCGCACAGAAACCCAGCGACCTGCTCAACCACGCCTGCCTGCGTCTGGTCAGCCCGGTCATCCCCCTGGAAAAATGGGCGTTCGACGGCCCTGATGGGCAGGAAATGGTCACCATCAACAGCTCGCCATTCCTGGTGAACTCCGCCGACGCGATGAAAACCGCGATCACCAGCGGCATGGGCGTTGGTGTGCTGCCGGTGTACGCGGCGATTGAAGGCTTGCGCAACGGCACGCTGGTGCGAGTGATGCCCAAATATCGCTCGCAGGAACTGAACCTGTACGCGATCTACCCGTCACGGCAGTACCTGGATGCGAAGATCAAGACCTGGGTCGAGTACCTGCGCGGATCGTTGCCGGAGATTCTGGCGGCGCATCAGGCGGAACTGGCGGCTTATGAACTGAGCGGCAGCCTGGCGGGCGCGCGGGTGGCGAACTGAGCCGTCTGGTGGTACCCAACCTGTAGGAGCTGCCGCAGGCTCGGGCCGCGTTCGGACGATCTTTTGACGTTGATTTTTAAAGATCAAGATCAACAGATCGCAGCCTGCGGCAGCTCCTACAGGGGATTTTTACATCCGCCAAAAGTTGGTCGGCTGTCAGGCCGCCATCGCGAGCAGGCTCGCTCCTACAGAAAGCGTTCCCGCATTCACCTCCACCACTCATCAGGCCGAGCGTTAGCTCGCCTGCAGCTCTTGATCTTGAGGTGCACGCCCCATCGAGAGGCCGAGTGGAGGTTCTGCGCAGTGGGCACCGCGGCAGGGATGCCGCGGTAGCCGCCCCCGGCCATGGATGGCCGATGGCGGCGGGCCCACGGAGCAGGACCGGAGCGAGGGCATGCCGAGCCACAGCGAGGCACCGAACGAAATGTATGGTCAGCCCATCTTCTGCCACCCAGCACTGATGAGCGGTAAATCGAGCTTGCGCTAATGTATCCGGGCTCAGTGTGAGCACGGATAGCGCTCGGCCCTTGATGAGTAGTCGCTCCTGCCTGTCCTTTATAAGGGGCTCAGCCTCAAAAGCTACTTTCGTTCCGAGGTTTTCAGCCAGGATGTCTGCCGTTTATCGTCATCAGCTACTGACGTCGCAAAAGCCGGTGGTGAAGTGTATGGATCAAGCCAAAAGCTGTGAGTTATAGGTGCCGCCCTTGGTTAATAACACCCAGATGATTCTGGCCATTTTGTTCGCCAGGGCACAGGCCACTTTGTTCAGAGGCTTGCGGGCGAGTAAGTTTTTGGCCCACATACCGAGGGCGTCGGTTCGGTGATCGACTCGGCACAAAACGGCGTGAGCGCCCTGTACAAGCAGGCTCCTTAGGTATTTATCACCTCGCTTGCTGATGCCGAGGAGGACAGTTTCGCCACCTGTTGAATACTGTCGCGGTACCAACCCCAACGATGCTGCGAAGTCGCGGGACGATTTGAAAACCGAAGCGTCGCCGACATCGGCCACCAGAGCGCTAGCGATGAGGGGGCCGATGCCGGGGATGCTTTGCAAGCGTTGGCCGGCGTCGCTTTGGACGAGGTTTTGCTTGATCTCGACATCAAGTTTTTTGATCTCGCCAGTCAGCTGCCGAATATCTTCAAGCATGCGCTCAATGGCGTTTATCAAACGGATGGGAAGTTCACGGCTTTGCATCAGGCCCGAGACCCGATCAAGGGCGGCGTATCCGGCGGGAAAGATCACGCCGAACTCCAGGAGAAATCCATGCACTTGATTGATGACGGCGGTGCGTCGACTTACTAAGGACGTGCGCAGTCGGTGCTCAGTGCACAGCACCTGCTGTTCTACGGTTTTGACTTGGACCGAACGGGTTCTAGAGCGCGAGGCCGCTTCACAAATGGCCTCGGCATCAATGAAGTCGTTTTTGTTGCCGGTAACATAGGCCTTCACATGTTGCGGTGCGATCAACTGCACTTGATGGCCTTGCTCCTTGATTTTCCGGGCAAGCCACTGAGATCCGCCGCAGGACTCCATGGCAATTTTGCAGGTCGGAATCTGCGCCAGATAAGGGAGCAATTGGTTGCGGTTGAGTTTTTTACGCAGCACCTGATGGCCCCTGGCGTCCTGTCCATGCAGGTGGAAAGTGTTCTTGCTGATGTCGATGCCTAGAAGCGTCATGGTAGCCATGAGAGATCCTCCTTCGGTAAAGAGAGTGCCTCGGCAAGTTTAGACTCGCCGAGGTTCTCGCCGGGCTGACCATCTCATTAGGGGCAAAAGCGCTTTGGTTACTTTCGCGCTTTTCGAAAGTGACTCGCTGTAAGAGCGAAACCAAAAGCGGCCGTTACCGCAGAAATGGATATGTACTCTATCAACCCAAAGCCTGGTCGGCCCAAACTGACAGCGCCGTCAGTTAGCAGTCACCTTCCTGACCGCCAAACAGGTTTATAAAGGAACATACCAACCTCTCGACCACCCAGCCCCGGCGCCCCACTCGCATGCGAATTCAGCAAAAACCCGCCCTGCTCGTCGCCCTTCTGATTGTCCTGGCAGCGCTGGGCTTGTGGTACGCCAGCAAACCCGCCAAAACCAGACTCACCGCCAGCACCGCCATCCCCGTACGCGTGGTCAGCGTCACCGAAAAAGACGTGCCGCGCTTCATCAGCGGCATTGGTTCGGTCCTCTCCTTGCACAGCGTGGTGGTTCGCCCGCAAATCGACGGCATCCTCACGAAAATCCTGGTCAAGGAAGGTCAACTGGTGAACAAGGGCGACCTGCTCGCCACCATCGACGACCGCTCGATCCGCGCCAGCCTCGACCAGGCACGGGCGCAACTGGGCGAGAGCCAGGCGCAACTGCAAGTGGCGCTGGTCAACCTCAAACGCTACAAACTGCTGAGCGTCGACGACGGTGTCTCGAAGCAGACCTACGACCAGCAACAAGCGCTGGTCAACCAACTCAAGGCCACCGCTCAAGGCAATCAGGCTTCGATTGATGCCGCTCAGGTACAACTTTCCTACACGCAGATTCGCTCCCCAGTCACCGGCCGCGTCGGTATTCGTACCGTGGATGAAGGCAACTTCCTTCGCATGACCGACGCCCAAGGCCTGTTCACCGTCACCCAGATCGACCCGATCGCTGTCGAGTTCTCCCTCCCGCAGCAACTGCTGCCGACCCTGCAAGGCCTGATCACCGATCCGCAGCACGCTCAGGTCAAGGCCTACATTGGCGCCGACACCGATGGCGAAACCGGCAATCTGCTGGGTGAAGGGCATCTGACCCTGATCGACAATCAGATCAACGCCAACACCGGGACCATCCGCGCCAAGGCCGAATTCAACAACCCCGGACAAAAGCTCTGGCCGGGTCTGCTGGTGACGGTAAAAATTCAGACAGCACTCGATAAAGATGCGCTGGTGGTCCCGCCCAGCGTCGTACAGCGTGGCCTCGACCAGCACTTCGTCTACCGGGTCAACGGCGACAAAGTCGAAACCGTCCCGGTGCAAATGGTCTATCAAAGCAGCGGCCAGGACACGATCAAAGGCGTCAAGCCCGGCGATATTCTGGTCAGCGACGGCCAGTCGCGGCTCAAGCCCGGCTCCACGGTCCAGGTGCTGACTGAGCCCCCACAAGTGGTGCAATCGGAGGCCGCACAATGAAGGGCCACGGTTCAATATCCGCGTGGTGCATCGACCATCCGGTGGCGACGGTTCTGCTGACGTTCGCGTTGGTTTTGTTGGGCGCGATTGCGTTCCCGCGTCTGCCGATCGCGCCGCTGCCGGAAGCCGAATTCCCGACCATTCAGGTCGCCGCCCAACTGCCCGGCGCCAGCCCGGAAACCATGGCGTCATCGGTGGCCACGCCCCTTGAAGTGCAATTCAGCGCCATCCCCGGCGTGACCCAGATGACGTCGAGCAGCGCCCTCGGCTCGACCAACCTGACCCTGCAATTCACCCTCGACAAGAGCATCGACACTGCCGCCCAGGAAGTGCAGGCCGCGATCAACACCGCCGCCGGCAAACTGCCCAAGGACATGCCGAACCTGCCGACCTGGCGCAAGGTCAACCCGGCCGACAGCCCGGTGCTGATCCTCAGCGTCAACTCGTCGCTGATGCCCGGCCCGGAACTCAGCGACTTGGTGGAAACGCTACTGTCGCGTCAGCTCAGTCAGGTCAACGGCGTAGGACAGGTCGCCATCACCGGTCAGCAACGTCCGGCGATCCGCGTCCAGGTTTCGGCAGACAAACTCGCGGCCATCGGCCTGACCCTCGCGGACATTCGCCTGGCGATCCAGCAAACCAGCCTCAACCTGGCCAAAGGTGCGCTGTACGGCGAGTCGAGCATTTCAACACTGTCCACCAACGATCAATTGTTCCACCCGGAGGACTACAGCCAACTGATCGTTTCCTACAAGGACGGTGCACCGGTTCATCTGCGCGATGTCGCCAAAGTCGTCAACGGTTCGGAAGACGCCTACGTCCAGGCCTGGGCGGGCTCGCAACCGGGGGTGAACCTGGTGATCTTCCGCCAACCGGGAGCCAACATCGTCGAGACCGTGGACCGCATTCAAGCCGCACTGCCGGGCCTGGAAGCGATGCTGCCGGCGTCGGTGCAGGTCAAGGTTCTGATTGACCGGACCCAGACCATCCGCGCCTCGCTGCACGAAGTGGAAATCACCCTGTTGATCGCGATCATGCTGGTGGTGGCGGTAATGGCGCTGTTCCTGCGTCAGTTGTCGGCGACCTTGATTGTCTCGGCGGTGCTGGGGGTGTCGCTGATCGCCAGTTTTGCCCTGATGTACGTGATGGGTTTCAGCCTCAACAACCTGACGCTGGTAGCGATCGTGGTCGCCGTGGGGTTTGTGGTCGACGACGCGATTGTGGTGGTGGAGAACATCCACCGGCACCTGGAGGCCGGCGACGGTATGCGCGAAGCGGCGATCAAGGGCGCCGGGGAAATCGGCTTCACCGTGGTCTCGATCAGTTTCTCGCTGGTGGCGGCGTTCATTCCGCTGCTGTTCATGGGCGGTGTGGTCGGGCGGCTGTTCAAGGAGTTCGCCTTGACCGCCACCTCGACCATCCTGATTTCGGTGGTGGTGTCCCTGACCCTTGCGCCGACCCTGGCGGCGCTGTTCATGCGCGCCCCGGTGCATGATACCCACGGCAAGAAAGGGTTCGGTGAGCGCCTTCTGGCCCTCTATGAAAAAGGCCTGCGCCGCGCCCTCGCCCATCAAAAGATGATGATCGGTATTTTCGGCCTGTCAGTGGCGTTGGCGGTCGGCGGCTACATCTTTATACCGAAAGGTTTCTTCCCGGTGCAGGACACCGGTTTCGTCCTCGGCACCACCGAAGCCGCTGCCGATATTTCCTACGGCGATATGGTGAAAAAACACCTGGCAATGGCCGAAATCGTCGCCGCCGACCCTGCGGTGGAAACCTTCTCGCACTCGGTCGGCGTCTCCGGCAGTAACCAGACCATCGCCAACGGCCGGTTCTGGATCACCCTGAAAAAACGCGGCGATCGCGATGTGTCGGCCAGTGAATTCATCGACCGGATTCGCCCGCAATTGATGAAAGTGCCGGGCATCGTGCTGTACCTGCGCGCCGGCCAGGACATCAACCTCAGTTCCGGCCCGAGTCGCGCCCAGTATCAATACGTGCTCAAGAGCAACGACGGCGCGGTCCTGAGTACCTGGACCCAGCGCCTCACGGAGAAACTGCGCAGCAACCCGGCGTTCCGCGACGTTTCCAACGACCTGCAACTGGGCGGCAGCATCACCCACATCAGCATCGACCGCAGCGCGGCGGCCCGTTTCGGCCTGACCGCCAGCGATGTCGACGAGGCGTTGTACGACGCTTTCGGTCAGCGGCAGATCAACGAATTCCAGACCCAGATCAACCAGTACAACGTGATCCTGGAACTGGACACCAAGCAGCGCGGCAAAGCTGAAAGCCTCAACTATTTCTACCTGCGCTCGCCCCTGAGCGGCGAGATGGTGCCGCTGTCGGCGCTGGCCAGATTCGATGCGCCGACCATCGGCCCGTTGTCCATCGCCCACGACGGCATGTTCCCGGCCGCCAACCTGTCGTTCAACCTGGCACCCGGCGTGGCATTGGGCGACGCGGTGATCATGCTCAACCAGACCAAGGCCGAGATCGGAATGCCGGTGGCGATCAGCGGCAATTTCCAGGGAGCGGCCCAGGCGTTCCAGAGTTCGCTGGCCAGTCAGCCGTGGCTGATCCTCGCGGCGCTGGTGGCGGTGTACATCATTCTCGGCGTGCTCTACGAGAGCTTCGTGCATCCGCTGACGATCATTTCGACGCTGCCTGCGGCGGGGCTCGGCGCGGTGATCATGCTGTGGATCTGCGGCCAGGACTTTTCGATCATGGCGTTGATCGGCCTGGTGTTGCTGATCGGCATCGTCAAGAAAAACGGCATCCTGATGATCGACTTCGCCCTCGAAGCGCAGCGCAAAGGAGGAATGTCAGCGGAAGAGGCGATTTTCCAGGCCTGCCTCACGCGGTTCCGGCCGATCATCATGACCACCCTCGCCGCCTTGCTCGGCGCCCTGCCGCTGATGCTCGGCTACGGCACCGGCGCCGAGTTGCGCCAACCGCTGGGGATCGCGGTCGTCGGCGGCTTGCTGGTCAGCCAGGCGCTGACGCTGTTCACCACTCCGGTCATATACTTGTGGCTTGAGCGGCTATTCCATCGGCCCAAACCATCGCCTGTACCGGCGCTGGCGACCACAGACTGAGGCGGGTCATGCGCGTTCTGATTATCGAAGACGAAGAAAAAACCGCGGACTATCTGCACCGCGGCCTGACGGAGCAGGGTTACACCGTGGACCTGGCCCGCGATGGCGTGGAAGGCCTGCACATGGCGCTGGAAAGCGACTACGCGGTGATCGTCCTCGACGTCATGCTGCCGGGCCTCGACGGTTTCGGCGTGCTGCGTGCGCTGCGTGCGCGCAAGCAAACCCCGGTGATCATGCTCACCGCCCGCGAGCGGGTCGAAGACCGCATCCGCGGCCTGCGCGACGGTGCCGACGATTATCTCGGCAAGCCGTTTTCCTTCCTCGAACTGGTGGCGCGCCTGCAAGCGCTGACCCGGCGCAGCGGCGGTCATGAACCGGTGCAAGTGAGCATCGCCGACCTGTGGATAGATTTGATCAGCCGCAAAGCCACCCGCGCCGGCACGCGCCTGGACCTCACCGCCAAGGAGTTCTCGCTGCTCAGTGTGCTGGCCCGCCGCCAGGGTGAAATCCTCTCGAAAACGGCGATTGCCGAGATGGTCTGGGACATCAATTTCGACAGCGACGCCAACGTCGTCGAGGTCGCGATCAAACGCCTGCGGGCCAAGCTCGACGGGCCGTTCGACGAGAAACTGCTGCACACCATCCGTGGCATGGGTTATGTGCTGGAGAGCCGTGGTGTCCAGTAACAGCATTGCCTTGCGCCTCAGTGGAATGTTCACGTTGGTGGCGCTGCTGGTGTTCCTGTTGATCGGCTGGGCTCTGTACCAACAAGTCGACAAAGGCTTGGGCCTGTTGCCCGAAGCCGAGCTGGACGCGCGCTACAGCGTGCTCGAATCCACCGTCGGCCGCTACGGCACGCCGGAGCATTGGGTGAAGATCAACAACAAGCTCAAGCTGCTCGGTGAAGAAGACAAGCGCATCAGTTTCTGGATTATCAGCGGCGATCCGCACTACGAATACGGCAACCTGACGCCGCAGATCCGCGCCTTCGCCGAAGGACCGCTGGGCATGCGCGACTTGCAGTTGCCGGACCAGCCCTACCCGATGAAAGTGCTGGTCAGCCAGTTCCCGGCCAAGGATCAGCGACCGCCGCTGCGCTTCATGATCGGCATCGACACCGAGACGTTTTTCCACACTCAACACCAGTTGCTGATTGCCTTGGTCAGCCTGGCGATTGTCGGCGTGCTGCTGGCCTCGGCGCTGGGTTACTGGGTGGCGCGGATCGGTCTTAAACCCTTGATCAAGTTGTCCCAGGAAGCCCAACGCCTCGCCCCGCCCTTGCGTTCCGGGCGCTTGCGCATGTCGTCGCTGCCGCCGGAGTTGAATCAGTTCGTCAACTCGTTCAACTCCACGCTGGAGCGGGTCGAACAGGCTTACTCGCGTCTGGAATCGTTCAACGCGGACGTTGCCCATGAACTGCGCTCGCCGCTGACCAACCTGATCGGCCAGACCCAGGTTGCGCTGACTCGTGGACGTTCGGCTGAGCATTATTTCGAGGTGCTGCAATCGAACCTCGAAGAGCTTGAACGACTGCGTTCGATCATCAACGACATGTTGTTTCTCGCCAGCGCCGATCAGGGCAGCAAGGCCACCAAACTGACCTCCACGTCGCTGGCGAATGAAGTGGCGACGACGCTGGAGTACCTGGATTTCATCCTCGAAGATGCCCAGGTTCAGGTGAAGGTCAGTGGCGATGCGCAGGTCAGTATCGAGATCGCGCACCTGCGCCGGGCGTTGATCAATCTGTTGAGCAACGCGGTGCAGCACACCGAGCCCGGGCAGGTGATAGAGGTGCGGATTGAGGTCGAGGAGCATCAGGTCAGCATCGGCGTGGCCAACCCGGGTTCGCCGATTGCCAACGAGCATCTTCCGCGTTTGTTCGAGCGCTTCTATCGCGTCGATGCCTCGCGCAGCAACAGCGGCAACAACCACGGGTTGGGGCTGGCGATCGTCAAGGCGATTGCGCTGATGCATGGCGGGGATGTGTTTGTGCGCAGTGATGAGGGGATGAATACTTTCGGGATTCACCTTCCGGTTTGACGGGCCTTTAAAAATCAAAAGATCGCAGCCTTCGGCAGCTCCTACATTGGAATGCGTTCCCCTGTAGGAGCTGCCGAAGGCTGCGATCTTTGCTTTATTCGCAACAGTCCTTTCTTGAATCAAGTCTGTTTCTCGGTGCCCAACATCCTTATCTTTGCCCGCACCAAACAGCACTTGCCAAGCAAGAAGGTTTTAAAGATGTCCAACAGTATGGGTATTGCCAGCGCTTTCGTTTTGTCCTCTTTGTTCGTGTCTTCGTTCGCCATGGCTGAAGAGTCGCAAGCCTTCGTCGCACAAAACAACGCACGCGCCGCGGCGTATGAAGAACACCAGATCGAGATGACGGCCAAAGCTCAGGAAGCCACCCAAGCCCCGCAAGCATCGAGCATTCAGGCCCAACCCCAGGCCTCGAAAGACAGCTGAGTCCTGCGCATCGCTCCACTTTCCCTCGACGCTTTTCATTGGCTCTTCCCTTTGAAAAGTTGTCTTCAAAGCCGCTGCTATCAGCGGCTTTTTTTCGTTGTGGTTTTAAAACCGCACGCGTCGCCCTCTTGTTTGTAAACAACCAGAACTTCAAAAACAGTGACGTTATCCGTTGACCAAGGAGCTTTACCGCACGTGCGTTTCCCAATCCGCTTCAACCCGTTGTTCGTTGCAATCGCTGCAACGATGGCTGCCAGTGCCCACGCCGCCGACGATTCGACCGCCTCAGGATTCATCGAAGGTTCGAGCCTCAATCTCAACGCCCGCAACTACTACATGAACCGCAATCGCTTGCAGCAGGCGGACGACAATATTGAATGGGGCCAGGGTTTTCTTGGCGTCTTCGAATCGGGGTTCTCAGAGGGGATCGTCGGGTTTGGCGTCGATGCCCATGCCATGCTCGGGCTCAAGCTCGACGGCGGTGGCGGGACGGATAATTCGAGCATCCTGCCGGTCAGCGATGGCAACGGCAAAGCGCCGGGGTCCTTCTCGACCGCAGGCGGCACGCTGAAAATGCGCGCCTTCGATACCGAGTTGAAGGCCGGCGATTTGTTTCTCGCCAACCCGGTGATTGCCGGCGGCGAAACCCGCATGCTGCCCCAGACCTTTCGCGGGGTCAGCCTGACCAACCACAGCTTCGACGGCGTGATGATCGAAAGCGGCCAGGCCAGTTTCACCAAGCCGTATAACCAGAGCGGCCACACGCGTATCGGTACGTCCTACGGCAGCCTGCCCGACGGTGAGGACAGCCAGCACCTGAACTGGGCCGGCGTAGCCTGGAGTGGTTTGCCGGGCCTGACCAGCAGCCTGTATGCCGCTGAGCTCAAGGACATCTGGAACCAGTACTACTACGACCTGGATTACACCTATGCACTGAACGACGTGATCAGCCTCAATCCGGGCGTGCACTTCTATCACACGCAAGACACCGGCGATGCGCTGCTCGGCCACATCGACAACAACACCTACAGCCTGCATTTCACCGTCGGCGTCGGCAATCACGCCATCACCGCCGCCTACCAGCGGGTCAATGGCAACACGCCGTTCGACTACATCAGCCAGGGCGACAGCATTTTCCTCGACAACTCCCAGCAATATTCGGACTTCAACGGCCCGAACGAACGCTCGTGGAAGCTCAAGTACGCGTATGACTTTAACGGGCTCGGCCTGCCGGGCCTGACTGCGGCACTGTCCTACTCCCGTGGTGAACTGGATTTGACCAAAGTCGATCCCGAAAGCCCCGGCTACGCCGCGTGGTACAGCGCTGACGGCAAAAACGCCAAACACTGGGAACGCGACATTGACCTCAAGTACGTGGTCCAGAGCGGCCAGGCCAAGGACCTTGCGCTGCACCTCCAGTGGGCGACCAACCGTGGCGGCAACGGCTATGGCTCACTGGACCAAGACACCGATGAATACCGGGTGATCGTCGATTACCCGATCAACGTATTCTGAAGGGCAGTCATACCTGTAGGAGCCGGCTTGCTGGCGATAGCGGTGAGTCAGGCGCAATTGATGCGCCGCTATCGCCAGCAAACCGGCTCCTACAGAGGTCAGCCAGGGCGGGGGACATTTTGATGGGCTGCTACGCTTAACCCGTCATCCAAGCAGACATCAGCCCCATGACCGTACGCCGCACTCCACATCCTTCAGGCAGCGCCGGACGGCCGGAGATCCTGGTGATCCTCGGCAGTTGCCTGACGGTCATCGCGATTCTCAGCATCGTGACTTTTCTGCTCATCCGTGAACACGCCAACGCCCAACAGGCCGCCACGCGCAGCGCCACCACTATCGCCGAGTTGATCGACGCTGACGTGCTGCGCACGGTGGAACTCTATGACCTGACTCTTCAGGGCTTGATCGCCGCTGCGCAACGGGATGATCTCAAGCAGGTTTCAGCGCAAATCCGCCACCTGGTGCTCTTCGACCGCTCCACCACCGCACGCTACAAGGGCGACATTCTGTTGCTCGACAAGCACGGCGAAGTGCTCGCCGATTCGTCGCTGATCGAACCCAAACCGGGTAATTTTGCCGACCGCGATTATTTCCTCGCCCACACCCACAACCGTGACACCGGCATGTTCATCAGCCGCCCGTTCAAGCCGCATTGCGACTGCGCCTACAGCGACGAATGGCAAATCAGCTTGAGCCGGCGCATTTCCTCGGCCACCGGTGAGTTTCTCGGGGTGGCGGTGGCCTCGATGCGCCTGGCCTATTTCGATCAGTTGTTCAACAGCCTGGATATCGGCACCGGCAGCACGCTGGCGATCATCAACGATGACGGCATCCTGTTGGCGAAAAAACCGTTTCTGGATGACAACTCGCTCGGTAAAAGCTTCGCCGATCGCCCAAACGTCGCGCGCTTGCTTCGAGAGGGCAGCGGCAGCTTTGATGGCGTGTCGAGCGTCGACCAGCGGCGACGCCTGTACACCTTCAGCCGGGTTGGCAATTTGCCGCTCACGGTTATCGTCGCCCTCTCCAGTGATGAAGTTTTCGCTGCCTGGAAGCGCACGGCGATCGTGATCAGCGGTGCCACCGGCGTCTTGTGCATCGGCCTGCTGTGGCTGACCTGGCTGCTCTGCCGCGAACTGCGCCTGCGCCACGACGCCGAGCAGGAGCTGTCGCAACTGGCCGCCACCGACGCCTTGACCGGTGTCGCCAACCGCCGAACCTTTGACCATACGCTGCGTCATGAGTGGTTTCGTGCGCAACGTTCCGGTAAACCGATGTCGGTGCTGATGATCGACGCCGATCACTTCAAGGCATTCAATGATAGTCATGGTCATCAGGGGGGTGACGAGGCTCTGCGAATGCTGGCCGATGTCATCACCGCCAACGTCCATCGCCCAGCGGATCTGGTGGCCCGCTATGGGGGCGAGGAGTTTTCGGTGATCCTCGCCGAAACCGACAGCAGAGGCGCACAGAAGATTGCCGAGCAGATCCGTGCGCAGGTGGAGCAGTTGCCGTTGGTCGCAAGAGATGAATTGCCGATGACGGTGAGTATCGGGATCAGCACCTGGACAACGGCGAGCGATATCAGCCTGGAACAACTGTTGTTTGACGCAGACAAGGCGCTTTATCAAGCCAAGGAACGGGGGCGAAATCGGGTGGTTACCGCCTGAAAAGCAAAGATCAAAAGATCGCAGCCTTCGGCAGCTCCTACATTGGCATGCGTTCCCTGTAGGAGCTGCCGAAGGTTCGGGCCGCGTTCGGACGATCTTTTGATCTTTCAATTCACCAGGCATAAAAAAAGGCCACCCGAAGGCAGCCTTTAAAAAACTAGAGAGGTTTTTTACTTACACGGCCGCAACAGGACGCATGTAAGAGATCGGTGCAGTGCTGGCGTCTTCGAAAGTCACGACTTCCCAAGCATCTGTCTGCTCAATCAACTTGCGCAGCAGCTGGTTGTTCAATGCATGTCCGGACTTGAAGCCCTTGAACTCACCAATCAGGCTATTGCCCAGCAGGTAGAGGTCACCAATTGCATCGAGGATTTTGTGCTTCACGAATTCGTCTTCATAGCGAAGGCCGTCTTCGTTCAGTACACCATCCGCGTCGACCACAATAGCGTTTTCAACGCTGCCGCCGAGTGCGAGGTTGTGCTTGCGCAGGTACTCGATGTCACTCATGAAACCAAAGGTACGGGCGCGGCTGACTTCTTTTACGAACGAAGTACTGGAAAAATCCACGCTTGCACTTTGTGTGCGGTCACGGAAAACCGGGTGATCGAAATCGATCTCGAAGCTCACCTTGAAACCTTCGAAAGGGACGAAAGTGGCGCGCTTGTCGCCGTCTTCCACTGTCACTTCACGCAGGATGCGGATGAACTTCTTGGCGGCGTCCTGTTCTTCCAGGCCAGCCGACTGAATCAGAAATACGAAGGGTCCAGCGCTACCATCCATGATCGGGACTTCGGACGCGGAGAGCTCGACGTAGGCGTTATCGATGCCCAGGCCAGCCATGGCCGAGAGCAAGTGCTCCACCGTATCCACTTTGGTGTCACCGTTGACCAACGTGGTCGACATCGTGGTTTCACCAACGTTTTCCGCGCGGGCAGGAATCTGCACCGCAGGGTCCAGGTCGGCACGAACAAACACGATGCCGGTGTCGACAGGCGCAGGCTTGAGGGTCAGGTAGACCTTCTCCCCGGAGTGCAGACCTACACCTGTGGCACGGATAATATTTTTCAGTGTGCGTTGTTTAATCATGGCTTGGGCCGCTTCAGCGCAAATTGCGAACTGGTATCAACAAAGGCTGGCGATGATAGCAGACCACGCCTTTGCTGAACACCAATCACCTTCATAGCCCTGATACATTTCATCAATCGGCCTGACGACGCAGGAATGCCGGGATGTCCAGGTAGTCCAGATCATCTTGCGGATTCATCTTCGTGGCAGTCGCAGCACCGGCCTGAGCCTGGTTGCGCATGACGGTCGGACGGTCCAGGTCACGGTAGTTCACCGCTGGAGCTTCCTGACGAACAGGGGCTTGTTGTTGTGGCTGCGAAGCCATCGAGGTGTGAACGGTATTGTCGATGACCTTCACAGGCTTCTCGATTTTAGCGCCCAGACCGGTCGCAACAACAGTCACGTGCAGCTCGTCGCGCATGTCCGGGTCGATAACGGTGCCGACCTTGACCATGGCGTGCTCGGAAGCGAAGGCTTCGATGATGCTACCCACGTCGGAGTACTCACCCAGGGACAGGTCAGGACCGGCGGTGATGTTCACCAGGATGCCGCGTGCACCTTGCAGGTTCACGTCTTCCAGCAACGGGTTGCGGATTGCAGCTTCAGTGGCTTCACGCGCACGGTTCGGACCGCTGGCGCAGCCAGTGCCCATCATCGCCATGCCCATTTCGCTCATCACGGTACGTACGTCGGCGAAGTCGACGTTGATCATGCCCGGACGCTTGATGATGTCGGAAATACCGCGAACGGCACCGGCCAGTACATCGTCAGCCTTGGCGAAAGCCGACAGCAGGCTGGCGTCTTTACCGAGGATGGTCAGCAGCTTCTCGTTGGGAATGGTGATCAACGAGTCGACGCTTTCGGACAGCAGACGGATGCCTTCATCGGCGATCTGCATGCGCTTGCGACCTTCGAACGGGAACGGACGAGTCACCACCGCAACGGTGAGGATGCCCATTTCCTTGGCCACTTCAGCAATGATTGGCGCAGCACCGGTACCGGTACCACCGCCCATGCCAGTGGTGATGAACACCATGTTGGTGCCCTGCAGGACTTCGGCAATGCGCTCACGATCTTCGAGAGCGGCCTGACGACCTACTTCAGGGTTGGCGCCGGCGCCCAGACCTTTGGTCACACCGGTACCCAGTTGGAGGATGGTCCGCGCGCCAATGCTTTTGAGCGCCTGGGCATCAGTGTTGGCGCAGATGAACTCAACGCCTTCAATGTTGCTCTTGACCATGTGATTCACGGCGTTGCCACCGCCACCGCCAACACCGATAACTTTGATTACCGGGCTTGCGGGGATGTTGTCTACGAGTTCGAACATTTTCCCTCTCCTTTACGTTCTCTAGTTTTTTCGCCTACTGCCTGTATCTACAACGATGTAGCGGTGCTGCGGTAAATCTTAAAAATTGCCCTGGACCCAGCTCTTGATGCGATCGAGCAAGGCGCCTTTCGGTTCTTCGTTGCTGTAGCTGTCACGGCTGCCGATACCCGAGAACGAAATGCCGTCGGATTGCTTCTGCAGGCCGTACATCAACAGGCCAACGCCGGTGGAATAAATCGGGTTGCGGACCACGTCATCCAGGCCCTTCACGCCATGCGGAACGCCCAGGCGCACCGGCATGTGGAAGATTTCCTCGGCCAGTTCAGTGGCGCCTTCCATCTTCGCGGTACCGCCGGTCAGGACGATGCCGGCCGGGATCAGGTCTTCGTAGCCGCTGCGGCGCAGTTCGGCCTGGATCAGCGTGAACAGCTCGTCGTAACGCGGCTCGACCACTTCGGCCAGGGCCTGACGGGACAGCTCGCGTGGTGGACGGTCGCCGACGCTTGGGACCTTGATGGTTTCACCGGCGCCAGCCAGCTTGGCCAGGGCGCAGGCGTAGCGGATCTTTATTTCTTCGGCGTACTGGGTCGGGGTGCGCAACGCCATGGCGATGTCGTTGGTCACCTGATCGCCCGCAATCGGGATCACCGCGGTGTGGCGGATTGCGCCTTCGGTGAAGATCGCGATGTCGGTGGTGCCGCCGCCGATGTCCACCAGGCACACGCCCAGTTCTTTCTCGTCGTCGGTCAGTACCGAGTAGGCCGAGGCCAGTTGCTCAAGAATGATGTCGTCGATTTCCAGACCGCAGCGACGCACGCATTTTTCAATGTTCTGTGCGGCGTTGACGGCGCAGGTAACCACGTGAACCTTGGCTTCCAGACGCACGCCGGACATGCCCAGTGGCTCGCGGACGCCTTCCTGGTTATCGATCACGTAATCCTGCGGCAGGGTGTGCAGTACACGCTGATCAGCCGGGATCGCCACGGCCTGGGCGGCGTCGAGGACGCGCTCAAGGTCAGCGGAGCTGACTTCGCGATCACGAATCGCCACGATGCCGTGGGAGTTCAGGCTGCGAATGTGATTGCCGGCCACACCGACGAACGCCGAGTGGATGCGGCAGCCAGCCATCAGCTGAGCTTCTTCGATCGCGCGCTGGATCGACTGCACGGTGGACTCGATGTTCACCACCACGCCTTTCTTCAGGCCACGGGACGGATGGGTACCGATCCCGACGATTTCCAGCGTGCCGTCGTCCGCAACCTCGCCTACCAGCGCCACCACCTTGGAGGTGCCGATATCGAGACCGACGATCATTTTGCCGCTTTGCACGTTTGCCATGGGTCCTGCCTCTTCTTAATTCTTCGCGACAGCGGGTTGGGCTGCCGTGGGCGCTACAGGTTCCCGCCAGCCAACAGCGAGGCCGTTGGCGTAGCGCAGATCGATGCGCGCAATGTTCGTAATCTGTTCTTTGAGCGTCTTGTCATAGATGGCAATGAAGCGGCGCATCTTTTCCACCAGGTTGCCGCGTCCCAGCAACAGTTCGATCCCGGGACCCGCGCTGCCGGGGCCGGTGGTCAGGAACCAGCTGCCGCGTTCACGCAACTCCAGGCGTGCAATCGAGAAGCCCAGCGGCCTGAGCATCTGGCTCAGCACCTGGTATTGCTGCATCACTTGCTGTTGAGCCCGTTGTGGACCAAACAGCTGAGGCAAGTGTTCGTAGTTCGCCAGCTCGCGCGGGGTGAACGCCTGGCCCTGGTTGTTCAACAACGACTCGTCGCCCCAACGGGCCACCGGCAGTTGTTCTTCCAGGCGGATCACCACTTGATCCGGCCACACCCGACGCACTTCGGCGTGGGCAATCCATGGCATCGTTTCCAGCTCGGTGCGCATGCTCGCCAGGTCGATGGTGAAGAAGCTCGACGCCACGTAGGGGGCGATCCGCTGCTGCACCGCTTGCTGGCTGATGTAGCTCAAGTCGCCCTGCACGTTGATCTTGGTGATCGGCCGGTCGGCGTATGGCAGCAAACGCTGCGCGCCTTCATAAGTACCGAACCCCAGCGCAACCAGCAGCACTGGCCAGAACAAGGCTTTGAGAAAACCAAAATTGGCTTTCGGCAGGCGCGCAGACATCGGCTCTTTGGCCACCATTCGGCTGGCACCCCGCGGCACCGGCTTGCGGCCGGGAGCGGGTGGCTGATGACGAAGCTGAGCGCCTTGCATGGTCTTAACCTCTTGCCTCAATGCTTGCGGCCAGGATTGCCAGAACCAGTTGCTGGAAATCCAGACCGGCGGCACGGGCCGCCATCGGAACCAGACTGTGGTCGGTCATGCCCGGTGCGGTATTCACTTCCAGGAACCAGAACTGCCCGTCGGCGTCCTGCATCACGTCCGCCCTGCCCCAACCGGCGATACCCAGCGCTTCACAGGCTTTCGCCGTGAGGTCCATGAGTTCCTTTTCCTTGGCGCTGTCCAGCCCGCACGGAATGCGGTACTGGGTATCGTTGGCCACGTACTTGGCGTCGTAGTCGTAGAAACTGTGCGTCGTGCCCAGGGCAATCGGAGGCAACACCTGGTCACGCAGGGTGGCGATGGTGAACTCCGGACCGTGAATCCATTGCTCGACCAACACTTGCGAATCGTAGGTACTGGCCGCTTTCCAGGCGTCGATCAATTCGGACGCGGAAGTCACTTTGGCCATACCGATACTTGAACCTTCATGGGCCGGTTTGACGATCAAAGGGAAGCCCAGTTCCGCAGCCGCAGAAATACAATCGGCCTCGGAACTCAGTACCGCATGACGTGGCGTCGGAATGCCCAGGCTGTGCCAGACCTGCTTGGTGCGCAGTTTGTCCATGGCCAGCGCCGAAGCCAGAATGCCGCTGCCGGTGTACGGAATGCCGAGGCATTCGAGCAGGCCCTGCATGCTGCCGTCTTCACCGCCGCGACCATGAAGAATGACGAAGGCGCGATCGATCTTTTCGTTCAGCAGACGCTGCAGCAGGTCATCGCCGACGTCAAGACCGAACGCGTCCACGCCCGCGCTTTGCAGCGCATCGAGAACGGCGTTGCCCGACTTCAAGGACACTTCGCGCTCGGCACTTTTGCCACCGAACAGCACGGCGACACGGCCGAAGTCTTTCGGCGCGACAGTGGAGACGAGGTTGGCGTAAGCAGCAGTCATTTCAACTTCCCCTTCACCGGTGCAGCAACGGCGCCGGCGAACAACTCACTTTTCAACAGTTTTGGTGCGAGACCGCCGATATCACCGGCGCCCTGGCACAGCAGAATGTCGCCAGCACGCAACAGCGGCTTGACGATAGGCGCGAGGTCGACACCACGTTCGATGTAGATCGGGTCAAGCTGACCGCGCTGACGGATGCTGTTGCACAGCTTGCGGCTGTCGGCGCCCGGAATCGGTTCTTCACCGGCCGGGTAGACTTCCATCAGCAGCAGCACGTTGGCGTCGGCCAGTACATTGACGAAATCGTCGTACAGGTCGCGGGTGCGGCTGTAGCGGTGCGGCTGGTAAACCATCACCAGACGACGCTCCGGCCAGCCACCGCGTACGGCCTTGATCACGGCTGCGACTTCGGTCGGGTGGTGACCGTAGTCGTCGACCAGCATCACGTTGCCGCCGTCTACCGGCAGTTCGCCGTAGACCTGGAAGCGTCGGCCGACACCCTGGAACCCGGACAGACCCTGGACGATGGCTTCATCGCTGACGCCTTCATCAGTAGCGATGCAAATGGTCGCCAGTGCGTTCAATACGTTGTGGTTGCCCGGCATGTTCACCGAAACATCCAGCGGCTCGCGATCGGGACGCAGCACGGTGAAGAACGTCTGCATGCCTTGCTGGCGCACATTGATGGCGCGCACGTCGCAGTCGTCGCCGAAGCCGTAGGTAACGGTCGGACGTTTGACCTGCGGCAGGATTTCTCGCACAACCGGGTCGTCCAGGCACACCACCGCCAAACCGTAGAACGGCAGGTTGTGCAGGAACTCGACGAAGGTTTTCTTCAGCTTGTTGAAGTCACCGTCGTAGGTCGCCATGTGGTCGGCGTCGATGTTGGTGACCACGGCCACCAGCGGCTGCAAGTGCAGGAAGCTGGCATCGCTTTCGTCGGCTTCAGCGATCAGGTAACGGCTGGTGCCGAGCTGGGCATTGGTGCCCGCGGCATTCAGACGACCACCGATGACGAACGTCGGGTCCAGGCCGCCAGCGGCAAACACCGAAGCGATCAGGCTGGTGGTGGTGGTTTTGCCATGGGTGCCGGCGACGGCGATGCCGTGGCGATAGCGCATCAGCTCCGCCAGCATCTCTGCGCGCGGCACCACCGGGATACGGCGTTCCAGTGCGGTCGCAACTTCCGGGTTGGACGTATTCACGGCGCTCGACACCACCAGCACGTCGGCGGCGGAAGCGTTCTCGGCGCGATGGCCGATGAAAATCTGCGCACCGAAAGACTCCAGGCGCTCGGTGACCGGCGAAGCTTTCAGGTCGGAACCGGACACTTCATAGCCCAGGTTCAACAACACTTCGGCAATCCCGCACATGCCCACACCGCCGATCCCGACGAAGTGGATGCGACGGATGCGGCGCATTTCCGGATGAGGCATGGCTTTCTGATTCTCAACCATGGGCCACCTCCAGGCAGGTATCGACCACGTTGCGGGTGGCATCCGGTTTGGCCAGGCGGCGGGCCGCAGTGGCCATATCGTTGAGTCGTTGTGGTTGCATCAGGACCTCTGTCAGGCGCGCGGCAAGATCCGCTGCACCAGTCGTTCTTTGCGGCATCAGGAAGGCAGCGCCTTCACGGGCCAAATAATCGGCGTTGCGGGTCTGGTGATCGTCGATCGCGTGGGGCAACGGCACCAGCATCGAGGGCAGACCGGCGGCGGCCAGTTCACTGATGGTCAGCGCACCTGCGCGACAGACCACCAGGTCAGCCCAGCCATAGGCTTGGGCCATGTCTTTGATGAAAGGCTGCACTTGCGCCTCGACGCCAGCCGCGCGATAGCGCTCTGCAGTCACTTCATCGTGGTTTTTTCCGGCCTGATGAAACACTTCCGGACGCAGGTCGACGGCGACTTGCGACAGGGCTTCAGGCAGTAACTTGTTCAACGGTTCTGCGCCCAGGCTTCCGCCGAGGATCAGCAAACGCGCCTTGCGACCGGCCAGGGCTGGTCGCGATGTTTCGAGGAACAGCTCGGTGCGCACCGGGTTACCGGTGGTCCGACGGCTGCCCGACAGGGTAAAGGTGTCGGGGAAGGCTTCACACACCCGGGCGGCGAACGGCACCAGCAACCGATTGGCGGTGCCGGCCACGGCGTTCTGTTCGTGAACAATCACCGGCACGCCGGCCAGTTTGGCTGCGACGCCGCCAGGACCGGTCACATAACCACCAAAGCCAACCACGCAGACTGGCCGCAACTGACGAATGATCGCCCGCGCCTGCCAGACCGATTTGAGCAACATGAACGGTGCCTTGAGCAGGGACAACTTGCCCTTGCCGCGCAGACCGCTGGCGTTGATCCGATGCAGCTCGATACCGGCCGCCGGGACCAGATCGTTTTCAATGCCGCGCGGGGTGCCGAGCCAGTGCACGGTGTAACCGCGGGCCTGGAATTCGCGCGCACAGGCCAGCGCCGGGAACACGTGGCCCCCGGTGCCGCCGGCCATGATCAAGACGTTAGCGCCCATGGGTCGGCTCCTCGGCGAAGTCGCTCTCATGGAACTCCATCTCTTCGCTGCCCAGGTGGGTTCGACTCTCCCACTCAATGCGCAGCAACAAACCGAGACAGGCACAGCAGATCACCAACGAACTACCGCCATAACTGAGGAACGGCAGGGTCAAACCTTTGGTCGGCAGCAGACCGACGTTAACACCGATGTTGATCAGGAACTGACCGATCCACAGGAACGACAGACCGTAGGCGACATAGGCGGCGAAGAACTGCTTGGCTTTCTCCGCCCACAAGCCGATGTACATGCCACGGATACAGACGAAGACGAACAGCGCCACTGTGCACAGCGAACCCACGGCACCCAGCTCTTCGGCCAGGACCGAGAACACGAAGTCGGTGTGGGCTTCCGGCAGGTAGAACTGTTTCTGCACGCTGTTGCCCAGGCCAACGCCCAGCCACTCGCCGCGACCGAAGGCGATCAAGGCTTGAGACAACTGATAGCCAGCACCGAACTGGTCTGCCCATGGGTCGGCAAAGTTGGTCAGACGCGCCATTCGATAAGGCTGCATCTGGATCAACAACACCACCGCGCCCACCGCCAGCACCACCATCAAGGAAAAACGGAACAGCCCGACCCCGCCAAGAAACAGCATCGCCGCCGCAGCGCCCATCATCACGACGGTGGCACCGAAGTCCGGTTCCATCAGCAACAGGCCCGCCATCGGCAACAGCACGATGAACGGCTTGAAGAAGCCCATCCAGCTCTCACGCACTTCTTTCTGGCGACGCACCAGGTAACCGGCGAGGTAGATCACCACGAACACCTTGGCGATCTCGGACGGTTGAACGTTGAAGAAACTGAAGCCGATCCAGCGCATCGACCCGTTCACTTCACGGCCGATCCCCGGGATGATCACCATCACCAGCAAACCGAATGCACCAATCAGCATCAGCCAGCCCAGGCGTTGCCAGGTCGCGATCGGAATCATCATGGTGACGATGCAGGCGCCGAGACCGAGCACTACGTAGATCAGGTGGCGAATCATGTAATACAGTGGACTGCCCGACTGCACGGCGGCCACTTCGGTCGATGCCGAGGCAATCATGATCAGCCCGAGGCCGAGCAAGGTCAGGCAACCCGCGAGCATCGGGAAGTCGAGGTCGATACCGCGCCCGGTGATGATCGGCGACGGATAGGGCTTGATGATGTTCATCAGGCTCATGCCAGATCCTCCACGGCGCGGACGAACTGGTGACCACGGTCTTCGTAATTCTTGAACATGTCGAAACTGGCGCAGGCCGGTGACAGCAGCACCACGTCACCCGGTTGGGCAGCGGCGCGGCATTGTTCCACGGCTTCGACCAGCGAACCGACGCGGATCAAGTGCACGGCTTCGCCAATGGCCTCGCCGATCTTGTCGGAGTCGCGGCCCATCAGGATCACGGCGCGGCAGTTGGCCGCCACCGGGTCACGCAAATCCTTGAACTCGGCACCCTTGCCGTCGCCACCGGCAATCAGCACGATCTTGCCGTCGATGTCCGCACCCAGGCCTTCGATGGCGGCCAGTGCGGCGCCAACGTTGGTGGCTTTGGAGTCGTTGTAATAGCCAACACCATCCAGATCACGCACCCACTGGCAGCGATGTTCGAGGCCGGCGAAATTACGCAGGGCTTCGAGCATGGCGTCGAACGGCAGGCCAACCGCATGACCGAGTGCCAACGCCGCCAAGGCGTTGGACTGGTTGTGAGCGCCACGGATTTTCAGCTCGCGCACCGGCATCAGGTTCTGGAATTCGAAGGCCAGGTATTTCTCGCCGTTTTCTTCGCGCAGGCCAAAGGCCTTGAAATCCGGTTTGCTCAGGCCGAAGGTCCAGCATGGCTGGCCCTCGCCCATCAGTGGACGGCTGAGCGCATCCTGACGGTTGACCACAAACTGTTTCGCACCACGGAAGATCCGGTGCTTGGCCAGGTGATACGCCGGCAGGCCGCTGTAACGGTCCATGTGGTCTTCGCTGATGTTGAGCACGGTCGCCACTTCGGCGTTGAGCTGGTCGGTGGTTTCCAGTTGGAAACTCGACAACTCCATCACGTACAACTCGACGTCATCGCGCAGCAGGTCCAGCGCCGGGGTACCGAGGTTGCCGCCAACAGCAACACGCTTGCCCGCTGCAATCGCCATTTCGCCGACCAGGGTGGTCACGGTGCTTTTCGCGTTGGAACCGCTGATGGCCACGATCGGCGCCTTCGCGTTACGCGCGAACAGCTCGATGTCGCCGGACAACTTCACGCCACGGGCGGCGGCAGCCTGCAAGGCCGGGGTCGCCAGCGCCAGGCCGGGGCTCACGTAGAGTTCGTCGGCACGGCACAGGAATTCGACATCCAGCTCGCCACAACGCACTTCCACGTGCGGATAGTCACGCTTGAGCGTGGCCAGTTCCGGTGGATTTTCCCGCGTATCAGCCACGGCAAACGCCACGCCCCGATTCGCCAGGAAGCGAACCAGGGACATGCCGCTCTTGCCGAGGCCGACAACGATGCGGAAGTGGTCAGAAGCGATCAGAGACACGTGTTTCTACCTCAGCTTCAGGGTGGCAAGGCCGACCAACACGAGAATCACGGTGATGATCCAGAAACGGACGATCACGCGTGGCTCGGGCCAGCCCTTGAGTTCAAAGTGGTGGTGAATCGGCGCCATGCGGAATACGCGGCGACCGGTCAGCTTAAAGGAGGCAACCTGAATGACGACTGACAGGGTTTCCATCACGAACACGCCGCCCATGATGAACAGGACGATTTCCTGACGGACGATCACCGCAATGGTGCCCAGGGCAGCGCCCAGCGCCAGCGCGCCGACGTCGCCCATGAAGACTTGTGCCGGATAGGTGTTGAACCACAGGAAGCCCAGGCCGGCACCAATCAGTGCGCCGCAGAACACGATCAACTCGCCCGCGCCCGGCACATAAGGAATCAGAAGGTATTCGGCGAACTTCACGTTACCCGACAGGTAGCAGAAGATGCCGAGGCCACCGCCGACCATCACGGTCGGCATGATCGCCAGGCCGTCGAGGCCGTCGGTCAGGTTGACCGCGTTGCTCGAACCGACGATCACGAAATAGGTCAGGACGATGAAACCGGCACCCAGTGGAATGCTGTAGTCCTTGAGCATCGGCAGGATCAGTGTGGTTTCCACCGGGGTGGCAGCGGTCATATAAAGGAAGATCGCCGCGCCGAGGCCGAACACCGACTGCCAGAAATACTTCCAGCGACTCGGCAAGCCACGGGAGTTCTTCTCGATCACTTTGCGATAGTCGTCGACCCAGCCGATGGCGCCGAACAGCAAGGTCACCAGCAACACGACCCAAACGTAACGGTTGCTCAGATCAGCCCACAGCAAGGTGCTGACGCCGATGGAAGAAAGAATCAGCGCGCCACCCATCGTCGGGGTGCCGGACTTGGAGAGGTGCGATTGCGGACCGTCGTTGCGAACGGATTGACCGATCTGACGGTTCTGCAGGGTGCGGATCATCCACGGGCCATAGCACAGCGACAAAACCAGCGCGGTCAGTACACCGAGAATCCCGCGCAGGGTCAGGTACTGGAAGACCGCGAAGCCTTTGTAGAACTGTTGCAGATACTCCGCTAGCAGCAGCAGCATTAATGTTTCTCCAGGCTGGTCCCGCACAAAGCGGCGACGATGTTTTCCATCGCGGCGCTGCGCGAGCCCTTGATCAAAATGGTGGTGTTTGTGTCTTGCTCGGCGCCCAGAGCCTTGATCAGTTCAGCCTGCGTGCTGAAATGAAAAGCCTGTGGACCGAATGCGTTGACGGCGTGAACCATCATGGGTCCGACGGCGTACAGCGCAGAAACCTTGCCACGGGCGTACTCGCCCACGTCGCGGTGCCCCTGCTCCGCCCAGTCGCCCAACTCGCCAATATCCCCGAGCACCAGAACGGTGCGGCCGGAAAAGCCGGCGAGTATATCAACGGCGGCGCACATGGAGGTGGGGTTCGCGTTGTAAGTGTCATCAATGACGCGCATGCCATTAGTTGCCAGTTGCGCGACAGTTCGGCCCTTGACCGGCTGCACCGCGCCGAGGCCGGTAGCGATGCCGAACAGCGACACACCCAAGGCATGGGCGGCAGCCGCGGCAGCCATGGCGTTGGCGACGTTATGGGTGCCGAGCAGATTCAGTTGAACGCGCTCCACACCTTCAGGCGTATGCAAGTTGAACGCCGGGCAACCGCGAGCGTCGGTGGTCAGGTCACTGGCATAGAAATCGGCGCTGGTATTGCTCAGGGCGAATGTCAGCACTTTGCGTTCACCGGCGCGCGCCTTCCAGATACCGAATGCCTTGTCGTCAAGATTGAGAACGGCGACGCCATCGGCATCCAGCCCTTCGATAATCTCTCCCTTGGCTTCGACGATTTTTTCCGGCCCGCCGAACTCGCCAACGTGGGCAGTCCCGGCATTGTTGAGAATGGCCACGTGAGGTTTGGTCATGCCAACCGTGTAGGCAATTTCGCCAAGACGCGAGGCGCCGAGCTCAATCACTGCAGCGGTGTGCTCCGGCGCCAGTTCGAGCAGGGTCAGCGGCGCGCCGAGGTCATTGTTCAGGTTGCCACGGGTCGCCAGCACCGGACCGCGCGTGCGCAGGATGCTCGCGAGCATTTCCTTGACCGTGGTCTTGCCGCTGGAACCGGTAATGGCGGCGACCGGTTGAGTGAAGGCCTGGCGGTTCAGGGCACCCAACTGGCCCAAGGCCTTGCGGGTATCGCTGACCAGCAATTGCGGCAGCGTGCTGTCGGCGACTTCGCGCTCGACCAATGCCGCCACGGCGCCTTTCGCCGCAACGTCATTCAGATAGTCGTGACCATCGAAGCGTGGACCGGTCAGGGCAATGAATAGCTGGCCCGGTTTGATCGCACGGCTGTCGATGCTGACGCCGTAGAAGCTGGCATCGGCAGCAATCAGGCGGGCATTCAGTGCGCCGGTCAGTTCGCTCAGTTTCAAGGCTTTAAGCATGGGCCACCTCCCACGCGGTCAAGGCATGATCAGCCTCGACCAGATCGGAGAAGGCATGGCGCTCGCCGTTGATTTCCTGATAGTCCTCGTGACCTTTACCGGCCAGAACGATCACGTCATCCGCCGAAGCGCCAGCGATCAACTGGGCAATCGCCTGGCCACGACCAGCGACGAACGTGACTTTATCCACAGCCGTGAAACCGGCGCGGATGTCATCGAAAATCACCGAAGGGTCTTCGGTACGCGAATTATCGTCGGTGACCAGCACGCCATCGGCCAGACGCTCGACCACTTCGGCCATCAGTGGACGCTTGCCGCGATCACGGTCACCGCCGCAGCCGAACAGGCACAGCAAACGCCCTTTGACGTGCGGACGCAGAGCCGTCAGGACCTTTTCCAGGGCATCCGGGGTGTGGGCGTAATCGACCACCACCAGCGGCTGAGTTCCACCGCCGAGGCGCTGCATGCGTCCGGCCGGGCCTTCAAGTTTCGGCAACACCTTGAGAATTTCATCCAGCGCGTAATCCAGACCGAGCAAGGCACCGACCGCCGCCAATACGTTGCTCAGGTTGAAACGGCCAAGCAGCGTGCTGCGCAGGTGGTGCTCGCCTTGTGGCGTGACCAGCGTGGCGCGAACACCTTCATCGTCAAACTGCGCTTCGCGGCAATACAGATAGGCGCTGCTGTCGAGCAGGCTGTAGGTGATCAGCCGCGACTCACGTTTTTCGGCCGCCAGCTGCCGGCCGAAATCGTCATCGAGATTTACCACCCGGCATTTCAAATCGTTCCAGGCAAACAGCTTGGCCTTGGCTTCGCCATAGGCCTGCATGGTGCCGTGGTAGTCCAGGTGATCGCGGGACAGGTTGGTCATCACCGCCACATCAAACGCCAGCGCGGTAACGCGGCCCTGATCCAGACCGTGGGACGAAACTTCCATGGCAACGGCTTTGGCACCGGCCTTTTTCAGGTCGCCAAGAGTCGCTTGCACGGCAATCGGGTTCGGCGTGGTGTGCAGGCCGCTTTGCAGCGCGCCGTAGAATCCGGAACCCAACGTGCCGACGATGCCGCAATGCTGACCGAGCAGATCCAGTGCCTGGGCAACCAGTTGCGTCACACTGGTCTTGCCGTTCGTGCCTGTCACGCCAACCAGATTCAGGTGATGGCTCGGCTCGCCATAGAAGCGCCCGGCGATGTCCGACAGTTGCGCCGCCAGCCCCTTGACCGGAATCAACGGCACTTCGGTGATCGGCAGCACGGTAGCGCCTTCCACTTCATAAGCCACGGCGGCCGCACCACGTTGCAAGGCATCGGCAATGTGCGCACGGCCATCGAATTTGCCACCCGGCACTGCGAGGAACAGGTCCCCGGCACGCACGTTGCGACTGTCCAGCGCCAATTCACGGATCAACAGATCGTGGCCGGCGTGGGGGAAAATCTTGTTCAGACTTAAAGACATCAGCCGCGCCCTCCATTGGCTTTCAGCGGAACGACCGGGGTGGCGTTGGCTTGTTGAGTAGGTGGCAAGTTGTCCGGGGTCACGTTCATCAGGCGCAGGGTGCCGGACATCACACGGCTGAACACCGGCGCGGAAACCAGACCACCGAAGTAACCGGCCTTGGTCGGCTCATCGATCACCACAACGATGGCGTAACGCGGATCGCTCATCGGGCCGAAACCGGCGAACAGCGAGCGGTAGGAGTTTTCGGCGTAGCCTTTGGAACCCACCGAAGTTTTACGCGCAGTACCCGACTTGCCGCCCACGTGATACGCCGGCACCTGCGCGCGGAACACACCGCGCGGTGCTTCGATCACTTGTTGCAGCATGGTTTGCATGGTCTTCGCGACCGCTTCGGGCAGCACTTGAGTCGTTTGCGGCGCCTTGTCGGTTTTGATCAGTGTCAGCGGCGCGAGGCGTCCGTTGTTGGCCAGCGCCGAGAAGGCGTGAACCAGCTGGATCGCGGTCACGGAAACACCGTAGCCGTAGGACAGCGTCGCGGTCTCGGCCTTGCGCCATTCGCGGTAGTTCGGCAGGTTGCCGACGCGCTCGCCAGGGAAACCGAGGCCGGTGTCCTGGCCGAGGCCGACTTTCTGTGCCAGACGGAAAATCGTCTCGCCGCCGATATCGAACGCGATCTTACTCATGCCGACGTTACTGGAATTGATCAGGATGCCGGTCAAGTCGAGCACCGGACCTTCAGTCTTGGACACGTCCTTGATGGTGTACTTGCCGATCTGCAAGGAGCCCGGATACACCTCGACAGTGTCGGTCGGTTTCCAGCGGCCGGTTTCAATCGCGGCGCTCATGGAGATCGCCTTCATGGTCGAACCTGGTTCGAACACGTCGATCATTGCGCGGTTACGCATCATCGCCGGTTGCAGGTTGCGACGGTTGTTCGGGTTGTAGGTCGGCTGGTTGACCATGGCGAGGATCTCGCCGGTCTTCACGTCCATGATCACCAGGCTGCCGGCCTTGGCACCGTTCTCGATGATCGCGTTGCGCAATTCGCGGTTGGCCAGGTATTGCAGGCGCAGGTCAATGGACAACGCCAAGGGCTTTCCGGCCTTGGCGTTTTTGGTGACCTGGACATCCTTGATCAACCGGCCGCGCCGGTCCTTGATGACCTGTCGTTTGCCCGGCACCCCGGCCAGCCATTCGTCATAGGCGAGTTCGACGCCTTCTCGACCGTGGTCGTCAATGTCGGTAAAGCCGACCATGTGGGCGGTGACTTCGCCGGCCGGATAGAAACGGCGGAACTCTTCAATGCCGTACACGCCCGGCACTTTCAGATCGAGCACAGCCTGGCCCTGCTCAGGCGTCAGCCCGCGCACCAGGTAAATGAATTCTTTATTGGCCTGAGCTTCAAGGCGCTCGGTCAGGGCCTTGGGATCCTGACCCAGCGCGGCCGCCAGTGCCGGCCACTTTTCCTTGGCCAGTTGCATTTCCTTGGCGTTGGCCCACAGGGTGGTGACCGGCGTACTGACGGCCAACGGCTCGCCGTTACGGTCGGTGATCAGACCACGGTGAGCCGGAATCGGAATATGACGAACGCTGCGCGCATCGCCCTGACCTTTGAGGAAGTCACGGTCAACCACTTGCAGGTCGATGATGCGCCAGCAAATCGCAATCACCATGACACCGAGCAAACCCAGCACCAGACGGAAGCGCCACGGGAAGAGTGCGCCTTCGAGTTTCATCATGGCGCCACCATCTGCACTTCGGCGGCACCGGGAATGCGCATTTTCAGTTGTTCGGTGGCCAGCACTTCGATACGGCTGTGGGCAGTCCAGGTGCTCTGTTCAAGAATCAACCGACCCCACTCCGCCTGCGCCTTGTCGCGCACGCTCAACTCGTTGTACAGCGAGTTCAGCAGTTGACGATTCCAGTGCGCACTGTAGGACACGCCAATGGCGGACACGAGCACGCCAATGAACAGCAGCAGCATGAAAAAGCTTCCGCCAGGAAGTGGCTTGGCGAAAAGCTTGCTCACCGCAGTTTCTCCGCCACACGCATGACAGCACTACGGGAACGTGGGTTGGCTTTGAGTTCGGCGTCGGAGGCCGTCTGCGCTTTGCCATGGACTTTGACTTTCGGTTCGAACGCTACGTGCCGAACCGGCAGGTTGCGCGGCAGGTTATCGGCTTCGCCTTTCACCAGCTTGCGCATGAACAGTTTGACGATGCGGTCTTCCAGCGAGTGGAAACTGATCACCACCAGACGACCACCAATTTCCAGGCAATCCAGTGCGGCTTCGAGGCCCGCTTCCAGATCGCCCAGTTCGTTATTGACGTGAATGCGCAGCCCCTGGAATGCACGGGTTGCCGGGTTCTTGCCCTTTTCCCATGCCGGGTTGGCGACTTTCAGGACTTCAGCCAGATCGGCGGTACGCTCGAACGGCTTGATGTCACGGCGCTCAGCGACGGCACGGGCCATGCGACCGGAAAAACGCTCTTCGCCATATTCCTTGAACACCCGGGCAATTTCTTCCACGGGCGCGGTGTTGACGAACTCGGCAGCGCTGATCCCGCGGGACGGGTCCATACGCATGTCGAGCGGACCATCGTTGAGGAAACTGAAGCCGCGCTCAGGGTCATCGAGCTGCGGCGAAGAGACGCCCAGATCGAGCAAAATACCGCTGACCTTGCCGTGCAGACCGCGTTCGGCGACTTCCGAACCGAGCTCGGCAAAGCTGCGCTGTACAACGACAAAGCGGCCGTCTTCGGCCGCTAGCGTCTGCCCGGTGGCAATCGCTTGTGGATCCTTGTCGAATCCGAGCAACCGACCATCGGGACCGAGCTGACTGAGGATCAACCGGCTGTGCCCGCCGCGTCCGAACGTGCCATCCAGATAGCAGCCATCAGGACGTACGGCGAGAGCCTCGACGGCTTCGTCAAGCAGTACGGTGATGTGGTTAAAGCCGCTATCTATAGTCACAGGATCAAATCACGCAGTTCGTCAGGCATCGCGCCCGGTTCTTGAATAGCAGCCAGGTCAGCGGCAGCAACCGCATCCCAGGCATCCTCGTCCCACAATTGGAACTTGTTCAGTTGGCCTACCAACATCGCGCGCTTATCCAACTTGGCATATTCACGAAGACGCGGCGGAACCAGAAAACGACCACTGCCATCGAGCTCGAGGTCGACGGCATTACCAATCAGTAAACGTTGCAGGCGACGGTTCTCTTCGCGAAGCGAAGGCAGTGCGCGCAGTTTGGTTTCGATAATTTCCCACTCATCGAGCGGGTAAACACACAAACATGGATCAACGGCATCAATGGTGACGATTAACTGCCCGGAACTGCGCGAAACCAGCTCGTCACGGTACCGGCTCGGCATAGCGAGACGGCCCTTTGCATCGAGACTGATTGCGTTGGCTCCGCGAAACACGTCAGCGTTTCTCCAAATATTAGCGTTTTGCGTTCAAAAAACCCACTTCATGCCACTTTCCGCCACTTGCGCACACTATAGGAATGCGCCCACCACACCGTCAAGGCGCGGATTAAAGGAAATCCCTTACAGAACTGAGATTTAGGAGCATATAAGGAGGGGTAACGGGAATCTGGCAGACGAATCCGACCAATAACTTGAATCAGCACAGAAGGCTGCGTTCGAAAGTTAAAGTAATTTATTAAGAGTAAGATTTTTTCGGTATTACGAAAGTGCTTCTGCCGACGATTCTGAAAGGAGGGAAAAACAGTCTTGCGAGAGTGCTGCCGGTGCCGGCCAAATGGCCATCACCACGCCCTGCTTAATGATTTAAGCAGAGAGTAAGAAAAAGGTGGAGAGTCGATCTGTAAGCCGGGTTCTGTCTTGAACAGTCATTCGTCTACGATGGCCATCACTGGACATCTTTAGCAACCTACCCGGTCCCAGCGCGGGCCACGCCTTGGGACCCTATTTGGTCTTGCTCCAAGTGGGGTTTACCTAGCCACGAACTGTTGCCAGACGTGCGGTGCGCTCTTACCGCACCTTTTCACCCTTACCGGCGCCGAAGCGCTTAGGCGGTTATTTTCTGTGGCACTTTCCGTAGGCTCACGCCTCCCAGGCATTACCTGGCACTTCGCCCTATGGAGCCCGGACTTTCCTCCCCCCCCTAATTTTCATAGAGGGCAGCGACTGTCCGATCGACTCTCCGCCGCGAAGGTTAACGGCAGAGCGCCCGAAGAACAAGCGCTAAACGCCTTTTGCCATGCCTGCGCGTCGGGTTTTACTCGCCCTTCTGTTTATCCAGTGCGACCTGGTAGAGCACATTCTTGCGCTCACCGGTAATTTGCGCCGCCAATGCCGCGGCACGCTTGAGCGGCATTTCCTCAAGCAACAGATTGAGGATACGCATTGCCTCACTGCTGACAGCGTCTTCGCTCTCGGGAGCGGACCAGCCTGCCACCAGCACCACACATTCGCCGCGCTGTTGATTGCTGTCCGACTCGACAAATTCGCGCAACTCGGCCAGCGGCAAGCCTTTGAGCGTTTCGAAGGTCTTGGTTATTTCGCGCGCCAGCAATGCCTGACGCTCAGGTCCGAACACCAACTCCATGTCCTGCAGACATTCCAGGATGCGGTGCGGTGCCTCGTAGAAAATCAGCGTGCGCGGCTCTTCCTTTACCAACTCAAGACGCGCTCGTCGCCCCACGGCCTTGGCTGGCAGGAAGCCTTCGAAAATGAAACGATCCGACGGCAGCCCCGCCGCCGACAATGCCGCGATCAACGCACAAGCACCTGGAACCGGCACCACATTAATCCCGGCAGCACGGGCCTGACGCACCAAGTGATAACCCGGATCGGAAATCAGCGGCGTACCCGCGTCGGAGATCAGCGCCACATTGTCACCAGCCAGCAGGCGCGTAATAAAGCGGCTGCCTTCATCCCGTTCGTTGTGTTCATGGCAGGCGGCCAGCGGCGTCTGAATACCGAAGTGCTGCATCAAGCGTTGAGAGTGACGGGTGTCTTCGGCCGCGATCAAGGCGACCTCACGCAAGATCTTCAGTGCACGCGCACTGATGTCGTCCAGGTTGCCGATGGGCGTCGCCACCACATAAAGCGAGCCAGCAGCGGAATTCAAAGCACCTGGAGCAGTCAAAGCGCACACCTCATGATCAAGAAAGCCGCCATTGTAGCGCGTAGCGGCGCAACGAAACGCGCAAGCAACACTCGGTTTTTCTGGCTTTTATGCCATACCGCAACATTTGCATGAGCTAAATTGATCGATTCACGCCAGTAACATCGCGCCCCGGCCAGTGCTTGGGTACAATTCCACGCTAATTTGATCGAGTATCAGGAACACTACATGATCGCTTGCCTGCGGCTGTTCACTGCCCTCTGCCTTGCTGCCTTGCTGGCGGCTTGCGCCAGCTCGCCCTCCTCCAGCCTTGGCGAAGTACCACGGACCCCGGATGCCAGTATCGAGCAACTGCTCGAGAAAGCCTCCCAGAGCAAATCGCCGGAAGAGGCCGCCCTGTTGCGCTTAAGTGCCGCCGACCTGGCTTATCGCCAGGGTAACGCTGGCCAATCAGCTCAAATCCTGCAGCAAGTTCCGGTTGAACAGCTCAAACCTGGCCAACAGGTTTTCGCCAACACCCTGGCGGCTGAACTGGCCATGGCACGCAATCAGCCCAAAGCGGCCCTGACTGCGTTGAGCCATCCGAGCATGCAACGCCTCGGCGAATTGTCCGAAGAGCAGCAGGTTCGCACCGGCACCGTACGCGCCCGCGCTCTTGAAGCCGATGGTCAGACCCTGGCCGCCGCAAAAGAACGCATCTTTATTGCGCCAATGATGAGCGGTGAAGCTGCCAGCAAAAACCACGAAGCAATCTGGACCCTGATTGCCTCCCTGCCGACGGACCAATTGCAGCCGACCACCACCGATGACCTCGGCGGCTGGATGGCACTGGCACTGGCGGTAAAATCTGCCGGTACGGTGGAACAGCAGCAGGCCGCGATCGACAACTGGCGCGCCCAGAACCCCAAGCACCCCGCTGCCATCCAGCTACCGCTGCCACTGACCAATCTCAAGGAACTGGCCAGCCAACCGCTGGGCAAAATCGCCTTGCTGCTGCCACAGGACGGCCCTCTGGCCTCGGTCGGCAAAGCGTTGCGCGAAGGCTTCATGGCCGCCCACTACCAGGCACAACAAGCCGGGCAGAAGCCGCCAGCCATCGAGTTTTATGACAGCTCGCGCCTGAGCAACCTCGACGAGTTTTATCGCAAGGCCCAGGCCGATGGCGTGCAACTGGTCGTCGGCCCTCTGGAAAAGCCGCTGGTCAAACAGCTGAGCACTCGTCCGCAACTGCCGATCACCACCCTGGCCCTGAACTACAGCGAAGGTGAACAAGGTCCAGCCCAACTGTTCCAGTTCGGTCTTGCCGCTGAAGACGAGGCTCGCGAAGTGTCCCGCCGCGCCCGTGCCGACGGCCTGCATCGCGCCGCCATCATGGTGCCGAAGGGCGAATGGGGCGACCGCGTGCTGAGAGCATTCAGCCAGGACTGGCAAGCCAACGGCGGCAGCATCGTTGCCACCGAGCGTGTCGATCAACCGGTTCAACTGGCCCAGCAAATTGCCGATATGTTCCAGCTGCGCCAGAGCGAAGGTCGCGCCAAGAGCCTGCAAAGCACCGTCGGTTCGACGGTCGCCGCCCAGCCTTCGCGTCGCCAGGACATCGAGTTCATCTTCCTCGCCGCGACACCGCAACAGGCCCAGCAGATCAAACCGACCCTGAACTTCCAGTACGCTGGTGACGTTCCGGTTTACGCCACTTCCCACGTGTTCAGTGCCAGCGGTGATGTAAACCAGTACAACGACATGAACGGTATTCGCTTCTGCGAAACCCCATGGTTGCTGGATGCCAATGATCCGCTGCGCAAACAAGTTGCCGCACAATGGCCACAAGCGGCCGGTAGCCTGGGTCGCCTCTACGCCATGGGCGTCGACGCCTACAGCCTGGCGCCACGCCTGGGTCAACTCAAGGCGCTGCCGGACAGCCGCATTGAAGGTCAATCGGGCAGCCTGGGCATGACGCCGAACCAGCGTATCGTGCGCCAGTTACCGTGGGCGGAATTCGTCAACGGTCAGGTTCAGCGCCTGCCGAACACCCCACGCTGATGCCTGACAGGTCACGCCAGCAAAGCGGTAAAGATGCCGAGCGCCATGCGCTCGAGCATCTTCAACAACAAGGTCTGCGCCTGTTGGCGCAGAACTGGTTGTGTAAACGCGGTGAGCTTGATCTGGTCATGCTTGATGGCGATACAGTAGTATTCGTTGAAGTTCGCTACAGAAAAAACACTCAATGGGGTGGCGCGCTCGATAGCATCGATGAGCGCAAACGGCAGAAACTGATTTTTGCCGCGCAGTATTTTCTTCAGCGCGAGTCACGCTGGGCCAATTCCCCCTGCCGTTTCGACGTGGTTGCCATCGACAGCAACCTCGATCAGTTGAACTGGTTGCAGAATGCCTTCGACAGCTGATTGCTTGCGCCCCGAAACGGACACCACCCAACACTTTTGCTCTTTGTTTTGCGGGCTGCACATTCACGTGCCGGACAGCCGCGCTCATTAAGGTCACACAGATGGACATGCAATCGCGAATTCGCCAGCTTTTTCAGGCCAGTATCGACACCAAGCAACAGGCGATGGAAGTACTTGCACCGCACATCGAGCAAGCCAGCCAAGTGATGGTCAACGCCCTGCTCAACGAAGGCAAAATGCTTTCCTGCGGCAACGGCGGCTCTGCCGGCGACGCCCAGCACTTTTCGTCGGAGCTGCTCAACCGCTTCGAACGCGAGCGCCCGAGCCTGCCAGCCATTGCGCTGACCACAGACAGCTCGACAATCACCTCGATCGCCAACGATTACAGCTACAACGAAATCTTCTCCAAGCAGATCCGCGCCCTTGGTCAGCCGGGTGATGTATTGCTGGCGATTTCCACCAGCGGCAACTCGGCAAACATTATTCAAGCGATCCAGGCCGCACATGATCGCGAAATGATTGTCGTAGCATTGACCGGTCGCGATGGCGGCGGCATGGCGTCGCTGCTTTTGCCCGAGGACGTCGAGATTCGCGTACCGGCCAACGTCACCGCACGTATTCAGGAAGTCCACCTGCTGGCGATCCATTGCCTTTGCGATTTGATCGACAGCCAACTGTTCGGGAGTGAAGAATGACCCCTAATCGCCTCGGCCTACTGGCCCTGACCCTGTGCCTCGGCATCAGCGGCTGCACCTCGGTGGTTAATGCCAGCCGTGAAGCGCCAATTGAAGATGACCGCGGCACGCGCACCTTCGGCAGCAAGATCGACGACTCCCTGATCGACACCAAGGTCGGAGTGAACATCGCCAAGGCCGACCCGGCCCTGGACAACGATTCGCACATTGTCGTCACCAGCTTCAACGGCGTCGTACTGCTCGCCGGGCAAACTCCGCGTGCCGACCTCAAGGCCAAGGCAGAACAAGCCGCTGCATCTGTCCAGCGGGTAAAGACGGTCCACAATGAACTGCAAGTTCTGCCACCCTCCGGCTTCCTTGCCCGCCAGAACGACACCTGGCTGACCTCCAAGATCAAGACCCAGATGCTCACCGACCCGAACATTCCGGGCTCGCGCATCAAGGTTGTGACCGAGAACGGCATCGTCTACCTGCTGGGCTTGCTGACCAAACAGGAAGCCCAGCAGGCGACCAATCTGGTGCAGGGCGTTTCCGGCGTACAGAAGATCGTGAAGCTGTTTGAGTACATCGACTGACACCTGCCTGCATCCACCTATAGGAGCTGTCGAGTGAAACGAGGCTGCGATCTTTTGATCTTAAAAAATCAAAAGATCGCAGCCTTCGGCAGCTCCTACGTTTGAAGGTGGTGAAGTAATAAAAAAGGCGATCCTTTCGGATCGCCTTTTTTATTACTTCACCACCTTCAAACTTGGCCGACCGCTGGGCCGCGGCGGCTCGCTATCCGGCGGTGGCAGATCGTCATCCGGCTCGATGTCATCCTCTTCTTCGCCCATAGGCGCTTCCAGATCGAACACCATGCCCTGACCGTTCTCCCGAGCGTAGATGCCCAGGATCGATGCGATAGGCACGTACAGCGTGTGTGGCACGCCACCGAAGCGCCCTTCAAAACTGACCGCTTCATTATCCATGTGCAAATGGCGCACGGCTTGCGGCGATACGTTCAGGACAATCTGTCCATCACTGGCAAAACCCTGCGGCACCTGCACCGAGGGATACTCGGAATTGACCAGCATGTGGGGTGTGCAGTCGTTGTCCACAATCCACTCGTAGAGCGCGCGGACCAGATAAGGTCGACTGGAGTTCATAGCGGCTCCTTAAGCCTTAGCGCATATCGCGTTCGACACCAGACAGACTCGCCTGGAAAGCCTCACGCGCAAACGAGCGCTCCATGTAATCAAGCAGCGGCTTGGCTGGCCGCGGCAGTTCTATACCCAGAATCGGCAATCGCCAGAGTATTGGCAATAGGCAGCAATCCACCAGGCTTTGTTCCTCACTGAGGAAAAATGGCTTGTCGGCAAACAGTGGCGACACGCCCGTCAGGCTTTCACGCAGCTCTTTACGCGCCACCACACGCGCCGCTTCCTTGGTCCGTGAATCCAGGATCAGATCCACCAGACCACACCAGTCACGCTGAATACGATGAATCAGCAGACGGCTGTTGGCACGCGCCACCGGATAAACCGGCAATAGCGGCGGGTGCGGGTAACGCTCATCCAGATACTCCATCACCACCGTTGACTCCCACAACGCCAGGTCACGATCGACCAGGGTGGGCAAGCTGCCATAAGGGTTCACTTCGATCAGTTTAGGCGGCTGACGGCCAGCTTCCACGTAGATGATCTCGGCGCTGACACCCTTCTCTGCCAGTACAATTCGCACTCGGTGGGAATAGTGGTCGGCGGGGTCGGAGTAACAGGCCAACCGATTGGTCACGCCCATGGCGATCCTCCTCGCTTGTAGAAATTATCGGGAGCGGAAAAACGAGCGCGCCCAGAGGACGCCTCCCGTAACGCCTGGATCACCAGGCTCGTTACACCTTCAGAGGCGCCCTTGGGCGCGCGCGATTAACAGCAATTGCTTGAAGCTTTATCAGTGCACATCTTTCCAGTATTCGCGCTTGAGCAAATAAGCGAATACGAAGAAGAACGCCAGGTACAACAATACGTACGTACCGATGCGCTGATGTTGCAGCTTAACCGGGTTAGCCGAGTAAGCCAGGAAGGTTACCAGATTCTTGACCTTCTCATCGAACTGCTCTTCGGTGAGGGTTCCGCTTTTCGGCACGATGGTCAGTTGATCGCACGCTTCATGAGTCAGCGCAGTACCGGTCAACGGATCATATTGCTTCTTGCCGTCTTCGACGATCTGAACCTGTTTGCATCCGACAACCTGACGACCTTGCAGGCCCACCAGGACGTTAGGCATACCCACGTTCGGGAAGACCTTGTTGTTCACACCCCATGGGCGCGACGGATCTTCGTAGAACGACTTCAGGTAACCGTAGAGCCAGTCAGTACCGCGGACGCGAGCCACCAGGGTCAGGTCAGGCGGTGCAGCACCGAACCAGGTCTTGGCGTCAGCCGGCTGCATGCCGATGTTCATGTGGTCGCCGATCTTGGCGCCGGTGAACACCAGCTTCTCCAGCATCAGTTCGTGAGGAATACCCAGGTCATCGGCAACACGCTCGTAACGCTGGAACTTGGCGCTGTGGCAGCCCATGCAATAGTTGGCGAAGGTACGCGCGCCGTCCTGCATGGCAGCTTTATCGGAAACGTCGATGTCGACTTTTTCCAGCTCCGGCCCACCGTGTTCAGCAGCGAAAGCGAACACCGGCAGCGCAGCAAGCATCAATACAGCAAATAGTTTTTTCATCAGCCAGTCACCCTTTCCGGAACCGGTTTGGTCTTCTCGAGCCTGGTGTAGAACGGCATCAGAATGAAGTAGGCGAAGTACAGGAAGGTACATACCTGCGACAGCAGCGTACGGCCTGGAGTCGGAGCGAGAACACCCAACACACCCAGGATCACGAACGAGATGCAGAACACCCAGAGCCAGATCTTGCTCAGCCAGCCTTTGTAGCGCATCGACTTGACCGGGCTACGGTCCAGCCACGGCAGGACGAATAGCACAGCAATGGCCGCACCCATGGCAATAACACCCAGGAGCTTGTCCGGAACCGCGCGCAAAATCGCGTAGAACGGGGTGAAGTACCAGACCGGAGCGATGTGCTCGGGGGTCTTGAAGGCGTTCGCCACTTCAAAGTTCGGCTTCTCGAGGAAGTAACCACCCATCTCCGGGAAGAAGAACACGATCGAGCAGAAGATGAACAGGAACACCACCACGCCGACGATATCTTTCACGGTGTAGTACGGGTGGAAGGCGATGCCGTCCAGCGGAATACCGTTTTCGTCTTTGTGTTTCTTGATGTCCACGCCGTCAGGGTTGTTCGAACCGACTTCGTGCAGCGCCAGGATGTGCAGTACCACCAGACCGAGAATCACGATCGGCAAGGCAACGACGTGCAGGGCGAAGAAGCGGTTCAGGGTGATACCTGAAATCAGGTAGTCACCACGGATCCACTGGGTCAGGTCGTTACCGATGACCGGGATCGCACCGAACAGCGAGATGATCACCTGGGCACCCCAGTAGGACATCTGGCCCCATGGCAGCAGATAGCCCATGAAGGCTTCGGCCATCAACGCCAGGTAGATCAGCATGCCGAATACCCACACCAGCTCACGCGGCTTCTGGTACGAACCGTAGAGCAGGCCACGGAACATGTGCAGATAGACCACGATGAAGAACGCCGAAGCGCCGGTGGAGTGCAACAGACGCAGGATCGAGCCGTACTCGACGTCGCGCATGATGTATTCGACAGAAGCAAACGCTTCTTCCGCCGACGGGGTGTAGCTCATGGTCAGCCAGACACCGGTGACGATCTGGTTGACCAAAACGAGCAGCGCGAGGGATCCAAAGAAATAGAAGAAGTTGAAGTTCTTCGGGGCGTAATACTTGCTGAGATGGTCTTCCCACATTTTGGTGGCGGGAAAGCGCGCATCAACCCAATCCATGAACTTGCTCATCACGCTTTCTCCGTATCGACGCCAACGACAATGATGTCATCGGTCTCATAGGAATGCGGGGGAACTGGCAGGTTCAAAGGCGCAGGTTGCGACTTGTAGACGCGACCAGCCAGGTCGTAGTGGGAGCCGTGGCAAGGGCAGAAATAGCCACCTACCCAGTCCTTGCCCAGGTCAGCGGGGGCGACTTCAGGACGGAATGTCGGCGAGCAACCGAGGTGCGTGCAGATACCAATCAGCAGCAGAACCTCAGGTTTGATCGAACGGGTTTCCGGATCGACATAGGTTGGTTGAGTCGAGTTCTTGGAGGTCGGGTCAGACAACTGGCCCTCGATCTTCTTCAGATTCCCCAGGATTTCCTGCGTACGGCGGACGATGAATACCGGCTGGCCGCGCCACTCAGCAATCATCTGCTGGCCTGGCTCGATTTTGCTGACATTCACTTTCACCGGTGCACCTGCGGCTTTCGCCTTGGCACTGGGAAACCATGACCCCACGAACGGGACCGCAGCCCCCACCGCTCCTGCAGCACCCACCACGGATGTGGCTGCTACCAAGAAGCGACGCCGGCCTGCATTCACGCCGTCATTGCTCATTCAGTCCTCTCCCATCAGCTTTGTGGCCTGTTAAATCAGGCATCTACTAAGTAAATCTATGTACTTATAAAAATTTTGCCGAATGGTAATGAAAAGCCCCAATTCTGACAAGGTAATTACCCCGAGGCGCCACTCCCAAGCCTTGCAGTATAGGGGCTCTGCGCGTGTGGCAAGTTGTCACAGCGCAATTCTTTGATAAATCGCACGCATAAAAAAACGCCCAGCTCCGTGAGGAAACTGGGCGTTCTTTTTTTGAACGTGGAAACGAATTAACGCTTCGAGTACTGCGGACGCTTACGCGCTTTACGCAGACCAACTTTCTTACGTTCAACTTCACGTGCATCGCGGGTTACGAAGCCGGCTTTACGCAGAGCGCTGCGCAGAGTCTCGTCGTAGTCCATCAGAGCGCGAGTGATGCCGTGGCGGATTGCGCCAGCTTGACCACTTACACCACCGCCGATCACGGTGACGTAGATGTCGAACTTCTCGACAGTCTCAGTCAATTCCAGCGGCTGACGAACTACCATGCGGGCAGTTTCACGGCCGAAGAAATTATCCAGCGAACGGTTGTTGATGGAGATGTTACCAGTACCCGGACGCAGGAAAACGCGTGCGGTTGCGGTCTTGCGACGGCCAGTGCCGTAATTTTGAGTCGCCGACATAATGTACTATTCCGTTAAAACTTCAGTTCTTGGGGCTGCTGAGCAGTATGTGGGTGTGCAGCGCCCGCATAGACTTTCAGCTTACGGTACATGTCGCGACCCAGTGGGTTTTTAGGCAGCATGCCTTTAACCGCGGTCTCGATCACGCGCTCAGGGGCCTTGGCGATCAGCTTTTCAAAGTTGATCGACTTGATGCCGCCCGGGAAACCGGAGTGGGAGTAGTACATTTTGTCAGTGGTTTTAGCACCGGTAACACGGATCTGCTCGGCGTTGATTACGACGATGTAGTCGCCGGTGTCAACGTGAGGAGTGTACTCAGGCTTGTGCTTGCCACGCAGACGGCTCGCGATTTCGGTGGCCAGACGACCCAGGGTCTGACCAGCAGCGTCGACGACAAACCAGTCGCGCTTTACTGTTTCTGGTTTAGCAGTAAAAGTTTTCATTCTTTATAGCCTCAGGGGCCGCCCTGTAAATTAGACGGCGGATCTTACTGAATAGTGCGTACTTTGACAAGTCAAAGGCAGCCGGATACAGACGCTTTCGGGGGCTCGGGTCGGCGCGTCCGTTCAACGGCAAGATTCTTCGGCGGCGGCGCATCACTTCCACTGCAGAAAGAGGTGCGCAATTATGCAGATTGCGAAAAATATTTCAACCTGCTTTTATGATTGTTTTGCCCAAGGAGCACCCGATGGACTATCGCCAGCTAGGCCGGACCAACCTCAACGTGAGTGCCATCTGCCTCGGAACCATGACCTGGGGTGAGCAAAACACTGAGGCTGAAGCCTTCGCCCAGATCGAACGGGCCAAGGAAGCCGGGATCAATTTCATCGACACCGCCGAAATGTATCCGGTGCCGCCCAAGGCCGAAACCTACGCCACCACCGAACGCTACATCGGCAATTACTTCAAGAGCCGCGGTGATCGTGCCGACTGGATCCTGGCCAGCAAGATCGCTGGTCCCGGCAACACCATCGACTACATCCGCGACAAGAATCTTCGGCACAATCGACAGCACATCACCGAAGCTGTGGACGCGAGCCTCAAGCGTTTGCAGACCGATTACATCGACCTGTACCAGTTGCACTGGCCGGAGCGCAGCACCAATTTCTTCGGCCAGCTGGGTTACAAGCACAAGATCGAATCCAACCTGACACCGCTGGAAGACACTCTCGAAGCGCTCGACGAACAGGTCAAGGCCGGCAAAATCCGCCACATCGGCCTGTCCAACGAAACCCCGTGGGGCACCATGCGTTTCCTCGCCCTGGCCGAAGCCCGTGGCTGGCCGCGCGCGGTGTCGATCCAGAACCCGTACAACCTGCTCAACCGCAGTTTCGAAGTCGGCCTGGCGGAAATCGCCATCCGCGAACAATGCGGCCTGCTCGCCTATTCGCCGCTGGCGTTCGGTTTCCTGTCGGGCAAGTACGAAGGTGGTGCCCGTCCACCGAAGGGTCGCCTGAGCCTCTACAGCCGCTTCAGCCGCTATTTCAACCCGCAGTCGGAAGCAGCATGCAGCCGCTATGTGGCATTGGCCCGTGAACACGGCCTGGACCCGGCACAGATGGCACTGGCGTTTGTGACCCAGCAACCGTTCGTGACCAGCAACATCATTGGTGCGACCACACTTGAGCAGCTGGATAGCAACATCGCCAGTTTCGACTTGAAGCTGTCTGAGGAAGTGCTGGAAGGGATTGAGGCGATCCACAAGGATCATCCGAATCCTGCGCCGTAACCCGTACCTGTAGGAGACGGCTTGCTGGCGATCAAAGCCGACGCGGTACCCATTCGGACCGCGCCGCCCCAATCGCCAGCAAGCCGGCTCCTACAGAGACCGCGCAATAATCTCCTTCATGATTTCATTGGTTCCGGCATAAATCCGCTGCACTCGCGCATCCGCCCACGCCCGGGCAATCGGGTATTCCCACATGAAACCGTAGCCGCCATGCAACTGCACGCACTCGTCGAGCACCTTGCATTGCAGGTCGGTGCCCCAGTATTTGGCCATCGCCGCCGTCGGTACGTCGAGCTTGCCTTGCAAGTGCAGTTCCAGACAGCGGTCGACAAACACCCGGCCGATCTGAATTTCCGTTGCCATCTCCGCCAGTTTGAATCGAGTGTTCTGAAAGTCCGCGATCGCTTTGCCGAACGCTTTGCGCTCGCGGGTGTAATCCAGCGTCCATTGCAGCGCAGCTTCGGCTGAAGCCAGCCCGCCAATGGCCACGGTGAGGCGCTCCTGGGGCAATTCCTGCATCAGATAGGCGAAGCCCATGCCTGCCTGTCCCAGCAGGTTTTCCTTGGGCACCCGCACGTCCTGAAAGAACAACTCCGACGTGTCCTGGGCTTTCATGCCGACTTTCTCCAAACGCTTGCCCTTGTCGAAGCCCGGCGTGTCGGCTTCCACCAGAAACAGACTGGTGCCCTTCGCACCCGCCTTCGGGTCGGTCTTGGCAACGACAATCACCAGATCGGCGAGGAATCCGTTGGTGATAAAGGTTTTCGAGCCGTTGATCACGTACTCGTCGCCATCCAGCACCGCCGTGGTCTTCACCCCTTGCAGGTCGGAACCGGCGCCCGGCTCGGTCATGGCGATAGCAGTGACCATCTCCCCGGAGACCAGTTTCGGCAGATATTTGTGCTTCAGCGCTTCACTGCCGTAATGCAGGATGTACGGCGCCACGATGTCCGAATGCAGGGAGAAACCGATGCCGGTCAGCCCCAGGCGCCCCACTTCTTCGATCACCACCGCACTGTAGAGAAAATCCGCCCCCAACCCGCCGTACTCTTCCGGCAAGTGCGAACACAACATCCCCGCCTCCCCTGCCTTGTTCCACAACTGACGGTCGATGTAGCCCTGTTTTTCCCATTGCGCATGAAACGGCACCGCCTCTTTTTCGAGGAACGTTCGCACGCTGTCGCGAAAAAGTTCGTGCTCGGAACTGAACAAGGTTCTGGGAATCATGCGGCACCTGTCGTTATTTTTAGAAGAAGTGGACCTTCAGAGACTAAGCCCCGCGTCCGATACAGGACACTGGACACATCCGACAAAAAATAAGACGATCCAGCCGTCTGGTGACCACTTTCCCCTATAAGAATAAAGTTGAATTATGTCTAACCAAGCCTCCACGCCCCTGCGGCGCGTCTGCATCCTGGCCTTCGACCGGGTATTCGCTTCCACCCTCATGCAAGCCAAGGATTTCTTCCATCTCGCCAGCCTGCGCTACGGCAAACAACTGGGTCACGGCCTGACTCCCGCGTTCGAAACACGGCTTGTCAGTCCCGATGGCAACCCCGTGAACACCTTCAGCGATGTCGTCATCCCCGTCGACGGCGGGCTGGAGAACGCGGACATCATCGTCATCCCCGCGTTCTGGGACGACTTCGAAACCCTGTGCCAACGTTATCCGCAAGTCCTGCCCTGGCTGCGCCAGCAACATGCGCGCGGCGCGGTGTTGTGCGGCGAGGCCACTGGCGTGTTCTGGCTGGCCGAGGCAGGGTTGCTCGACGGCAAGGAAGCAACTACGTACTGGCGCTTCTTCAACGCCTTCGCCGAACGCTTCCCACGGGTTCAGCTCAACCAGGACAAACACCTGACCGACGCCGACAACCTGTATTGCGCCGGCGGCACCACCTCGGCATGCGATCTGTACGTCTACCTGATCGAACGTTTCTGCGGTGCCAATGTGTCCCAGGCCGTCGCGCGGGACATTCTTTACGAAGTGCAGCGCAGCTATTCGCCGGGACGAATCGGCTTCGGCGGGCAGAAGCTGCACCAGGACGTGATCATTCTGCAGATCCAGCATTGGCTAGAAGAACACTTCGCCGACAAATTCCGCTTCGAAGACGTCGCCCGCGAGCACGGCATGAGCATCCGCAACTTCATGCGCCGCTTCCAGACCGCCACCGGCGACAAGCCGTTGCATTACCTGCAACGCCTGCGCATCGAAACCGCCAAGGGCCTGCTGTCCGGCAGCCGCAAGAGCATCAAGACCATCAGCTATGAAGTCGGCTACGACGATGCCAGCTTCTTTGCGCGGCTGTTCCGCCAGCACACGGAACTGTCGCCGAACCAGTATCGGCAGCAGTTCCAGCAAGCGGCATAAACCCATAGCCCGCCTCCTGTAGGAGCGAGCCTGCTCGCGATAGCGATTTATCAGAAATATTAGTGTCGACTGACACACCGCTATCGCGAGCAGGCTCGCTCCTACAGGGGCCTCGGTATTGCTCACTTTCCTACGCAAAAAACCGAATGCGGAGGCCTGAAGAAGCCGATTTGGCTCATGTACGCCAACCCACAAAATCTCCAACATTTCTCCCTGCAAACACCATCAGTGCTGACAGGGAAGATCAACAGTGACCATCGGATCAAGCTATAACTACCCCGCATACGCAACCCAGGGCGGCGCGCGAACGAAGCGTTCAATCACCAACAAATGGGCGGCTCGTTTCCCCAACCCACCGGACCTGTGCTTCGACTATCGAGCACTGGTCGAGCAGGAAAACGGCATCGCCAGGGCAACGGACCCAAGCCATAGGATCTGCATCATTGGCGCCGGTGTAACCGGCCTGACCGCCGCCAGGGAACTGTATCGCTGCGGTTTCACCCATATCACCCTCATCGAACAATCGACGCGCATTGGCGGCAGGCACCTGACCGTTCCTGGCAGCCCACACTCCACGCAAAGCCATACTCCGTTCGAGATGGGCGCCATGCGCATGCCATTCTTCAACCGTGCGGACGAGCCACCGACCGAAGGCCGGTCGCTGATGGCTTACTACGCCAAGACATTCGACCTGGCGTTCTCAGACTTTGCCAACCCCGGAAGCCAGTGGGTCCACTCGACCGGCATTTATCTTCGGGAGGGCAGCATGGGCGGCGGAGCGACGCCGCAGATGTTGATCTGGAAGAACGCCGATGGATCTACCCCGCCTCCCGGCAAAGAATTGCAAAAGGTCTACGCCAAATGGAAGGCTTTTGCCGATCGCATGACCCGGCACGTGGCCGAGCTTTACGCCAGTCAGGAATGGGAAGCCATGTGGGCCGCCATCGTCAAAAAATACGAGAGCGTTTCGTTCCGCGACCTGGTCAGCATGCCGGCCCTGGAGGCCTGGGATAAGCATTCACCCGGCGACTTTGGCGGCATGGGTATGTCCGCAGAAGAGTCAGCGATTTTCTATGCGATCGGCATTGGTGACGGCAGTTGGGGAGCCTTTTACGACGTCTGCTGCCTCTATCCATTGCGCACGGCCATTTTTGGCTTCAGCAGCCAGTTGCAACTGATACACGGCCGGGTCGACACCAACGGTGATCCCCTGACCTCACCGCACCTGCACAGCGAAGCGGTTTTTGATTCGACAGGGCGGAGTTTCGACAAGCCCCGCTACATCGGACTCGCCGCGCTGGATGAATGTTTGCTGTTCATGAATCTCGACGAAACCGGAAAGTCCGTCTACGACCATAGCCGCGAACGAAGCAACGGATTGCTCACCGACTCATCCGTCACCAAACTAAAGAAACTGAGCAACCAGAAAACACGCGTCTACTTCAACTGGAAACACAGCCAACCCGAGCAAACCCAGGAACACTTCGATGACTTTGATTCGGTCATAGTGACGCTTCCCTCCTGGCTGATCGAAACACGAATCACGCTGGAAAACTTCACCCAGGAAATGCTGCCGTTCGAGACCATCAATGCCTATAAAACCGCTCACTGGGAGACCAGCTGCAAAGTCTATGCACCGCTGAAAAAATCATTTCTGTCTAAGAACACCAACATCCCGCAAGCCATCGTCACCGACAGTTTCATTCACGACGTCTACACCTACCGCTACAACGAAAACTACAGCTATGACTGCATCCTCCTGAGTTACACCTGGGAGGACGACGCCACCAAACTCGCCTCATTCAGTGACAAGGAACTCGTGAGCAAATGCGCCAAAGAGCTGGATCGCATCCTCATGAACGCCGCCAATATCCGGGAGAAAATCTCGCCTTACATCGGCATTGATCAAGCTGTGGTCCAGCGCTGGATCACCGATAAAAATGCGCTGGGCTGCGCAAAGCTGTATCGCCCCGGCACCTACTTCGACGCAGTCAGCCTGATGAAGTACAACCGGGACTTCGCGCATGTTTCAGGCCTGTATTTTTCCGGCGAATCATTTTCAGTCGACGCCGGATGGACCGAGCCGTGCTTTCGCGGCGCCGTCGATGCGGTCATTCACATTTGCAACAAAACCGCTGCGACGTTCAACGGCGGGTTTTCCATGAGTGACTACCCGCACTACCAGCTCAAAGCCTGACCCATCACCTGTCCAGAGCCATGCACGACGTGCATTGGCTCTACCTGCGCGCCTCTTCTAGGCGACCCCTTCAAAGCGCCCGCCGATGCATCTTCGGATAAGGACTACAGCCTTACCGGAAGCTGCTGACTTACGCGCAACACCCGATTCAACTCTTATAAACACGCAGTTCAACAGCGTGAATAACAATAAAAAAGAGGTTATCGGGAATGAGTGAGCCAACAAGCCCTGTTCGTGTAGCAGTCGTGCAATTCGATCCACAAGTCGGCGTTGAAAAACGTGAAGGCAACCTGCGTCGCAGCCTGGAATTGGCGCTGGAAGCCGTAAACGGCGGCGCTAATCTCATCGTGCTCCCCGAGCTCTCCAGCACCGGGTATTTCTTCAGCAATCGGCAGAATGCCTTTGACCATTCGGAGGCCGTCCCCGGCGGGCCGAGCGTAAAGGCCTGGATGGATTTCGCCCGCGAGCACAGTGTCTACCTCGTGGCCGGTCTGACTGAGCGCGATGGCATGCAGCTCTTCAACACCGGCGTTCTGGTCGGGCCGGACGGGTTTATCGGCAAGTACCGCAAAGCCCATTTGTGGAACCTGGAAAAGCTCTGGTTCACCCCGGGCAACGTCGGTTTTCCGGTTTTTGACACGCCCATCGGCCGTATCGGTTTGTTGATCTGCTGGGACATCTGGTTTCCGGAAGTGCCACGGATCCTCAGCCAGCAGGGCGCCGACATCATTTGCAGCCTGAACAACTGGGTCTGGACACCGCCGCCGCTGTTCGACGATGCCGGCAAGTGCATGGCGTCGTATCTGACGATGACCGCCGCCCACGTCAACAACGTGTTTATCGCGGCGGCGAGCAGAATTGGTGAGGAGCGCGGCGCTCGGTATCTGGGTTGCTCGCTGATCGCCGGGACCAACGGCTGGCCGATTGGCGAAGTGGCCTCGGCAGATCAGCAGGAAATCCTGTTTGCCGATATCGACCTGACCAGCTCCCGCAGCGCCCCGATCTGGAACAACCTGAACGATCTGCATCGCGATCGCCGGGCCGATCTCTACGATCAAATGCTCGGTTACACCCAACACCCATGTCTCCCACGTTGAAACAGGAGACATACAACATGGACATCACCTCCGAGAAAAACCGGCTCGCGCACCGTTCGCCCGTTGATACGGCGATCATCCTGCTGATGATTGGCACGGTTCTGCTGATTGCCTGGCTGTCTTTCAGCAACCGTTCTTTCTGGTCGGCCCACTGGCCAGGCTACAGCGACATGGTCTCAGCATTTCCCGAGCCGAGCGCCTGGTTACGCTGGGTACTGGGCGACATCAGCGAAGTTGCTTTCTACAAACACGAGTTCGCCTCTATCGGGTTGTTGGCGGGCGCCTATCTGGCCTACTGGGCGAACCGCACGGGGAAATCCTGGCAAGGTTTTGCCATTTGCTACGGGACCGGTTTGTGGCCATGGCTAATCACCAGCTCACTGCTGGGCCTGCTGCTTAGCAATCTGCTGTGGGGCTGGACGATGACGGCCAACAGTTGGCAACCGACCTTTGTCGCGTTTGTTTCACTGCCAGCGGCGATGGTGCTGATGTTTGGCGGTGGCTGGAAGGTCACGATCAACGGCGCAATCATGGGTGCCGTTCTCGTCACGCCGATGTGTTTGCTGATCGTCAACTACGTGTGCAACCCGCTGGGCTTGCCCGTGGTGATCGGCAATGTCACGGGCATGGCGGTCGCCAGCGTGTTTGCCTTTCTGCTCTGTCGTTACCTGCCGAGCCTGGTGAAGTCCGCACATTCGGGCCTCGCCGAGAAGCCTTCCGACCCGGCCCCCACGATCACCCGGACGCCAGACTACGGCGTGATCTGGACCCTGCGCCGGATCCTCGCCGACTTTTCCGAGGCGCCGTTCTTCGGCAATGAGCTGGCCAGCCTCGGATTGATATTGGGTGCATTACTGGCTTACACCTTGAACCCCATGAGCCCGGTTTACGGCTCGGGCCTGCTGCCCCAACTGATCTGCGCCCAGGCGCTGACCTCGGCCATCGGCATCATGATCTGGCGTCGACAGTGGATGTTGCGCGGCTGGTATCCCACCTACATTCCACTGGTGTCAGTAGTACCGGCGGCGCTGTTGACCCATGGCGGCAGCTGGCAGGTCATCGCTTCAAGCGCACTGCTGGGAGCGTTGATCGCCCCGCCCCTGGCGTGTGCGATTGCCAAGCGACTGCCGGCCGACATGCACGCCTACATCGGTAATGTCCTGTCGATGGCCATCAGCACGTTGTTGATCATTCCACTGATCGGATGGCTGATCGCCAACTGACGCACCCTGCCCTTCGGCTGTATCGCAGCCTCATCAGCGGATACAGCCCTTTTTCATCACAAACATGCGAGGTATCAAATGGACCTGCCCAAACTGGCCATCGCGGCGCTCGGCGGTACGGTGAGCATGCAAGCCAGGAATGCCGGTGAAGGCGTAATTCCCACCGTCAGCGGCGAAACTCTGCTGGCCGCCGTACCAGAATTGTCGGCGCTGGCCCGGGTCACCGTCGAAACACTCGGCCTGCTGCCTAGCGCTTCATTGAGTTTCGAGATACTGCTCAGCGTCCTGTCCTGGGCGAAATACCAGGTTGAGCAAGGCGCTCGTGGCGTTGTCATCACCCAAGGCACCGACACCCTCGAAGAAACAGCGGCGTTTTTCGATTATCTGTGGGACTGCGACGAACCCTTGGTTCTAACCGGCGCCATGCGTTCAGCCAAACAGGCAGGCGCCGATGGACCAGCGAATCTGCTGGATGCTTGCCGTGTCGCCCTGGCTGATTGCAGTCGACAACGCGGTGTTCAGGTCGTGATGAACGGGCAAATTCATCAGGCTAGCCACGTTCGCAAAACCGATTCGCTGGCGTTGCAGGCGTTCTCTTCGCCCGTTTTCGGCCCCGCCGGCCTGCTCGTGGAAGACGTCGCGCGCTATTTTCGGCAGCCCGCCGAGCGCATCTGTTTACCCTTGCCGCAATACGCCATTCAGAAAGTCGCGCTGCTGGAGGCGTCGCTGTCCGCCGATACGCTGATATTGGAAAACATCCCCGAATTGGGTTACGACGGACTGGTAATCGCCGGCTTCGGTGCCGGGCACGTCTCGCAGAAATGGGCCGAAGTGATCGAGCACATCGCCGAAAAAATCCCCGTGATCATTGCGTCTCGCACCGGCTCCGGTTCTACCGCGCAATCCACCTATGGTTTTGTGGGCAGTGAGATGGACTTGACTCGCAAGGGTGCACAAATGGCGGGATTTCTGTGCCCGCGCAAAGCAAGAGTGCTGCTTTGGTTACTGCTTGGCTGTCAGCGGCAGCATGAGGTGGCACGCTATCTCAGCCATTCTCTGTAGGACCAGGCTTGCCAGCGATGGCGGTGTGACTGACACACCGCGTCGCTGAAATCGCCAGCAAGCCGGCTCCTACAGTTGCGGTCGAGTTAGCAGCAAGGGGGACAAGGCATAAAAAAGGCCTGCAATCGCAGGCCTTTTCATTTTCCGAATTATCCTACGGCTTATGCGCCCGGGACAGGAATTCGTGGGACTGCATTTCCAGCAGACGGCTCAGAGTACGCTGGAACTCGAAGTTCAAGCGGCCACCGGTGTAGAGGTCCTTGAGCTCGACTTCGGCAGAAATGATCAGCTTCACGTTACGGTCGTAGAACTCGTCGACCATGTTGATGAAGCGACGGGCGATGTCGTCGGTGGTGACGCTCATCTGCTCGACGCCGCTGAGCAATACGGCATGGAAGATCTTGCCGAGTTCGATGTAATCGTTCTGGCTGCGCGGGCCGTCGCACAGTTCGCGGAAGTCGAACCAGGCCACGTCATCGCAGGTGCGCACGGCGCGGATTTCGCGGTTTTCGATCATCAGCACGTCGTTTTCGACCGCAGCGGTGCATTCCGGCGTCAGTGCGCGGAAGCTCTTGCGCAGGCTTTCGTGGGACGCTTCATCGAGCGGAAAGTGGAACAGTTCCGCTTGTTCGAGGTGACGCAGGCGATAATCGACGCCGCTGTCGACGTTGACGATCTCGGTGTTCTGCTTGATCAGCGCAATGGCCGGCAGGAAGCGCGCACGTTGCAGGCCGTCCTTGTACAGACCGTCCGGCACGATGTTCGAGGTCGCGACCAGAGTCACGCCGTTCTTGAACAGCTCTTCCATCAGCGTGCCGAGGATCATCGCGTCGGTGATGTCGGATACGAAGAATTCATCGAAGCAGATCACCCGGGATTCGGTGGAGAAGCGCTTGGCGATGATGGTCAGCGGGTTCTTCTCGCCGCCCAGGGTCTTCATCTCTTCGTGCACACGCTTCATGAAGCGGTGGAAGTGAGTGCGAGTCTTTTCCTTGAACGGCAGCGCTTCGAAGAAGGTGTCGACCAGGTAAGTCTTGCCGCGACCTACGCCGCCCCAGAAGTACAGGCCCTTGACCGGGGTCTGATCCTTCTTGCCAAACAGTTTGCCCAGCAGGCCCGGTTTGTTCTGCTCGGCCGCGACCAGGTCGTCGTACAGGCGCTGCAAATGACGCACAGCCGTTTCCTGCGCAGCGTCATGGAAGAATTCCGGGCGTTTCAGATCAGCTTGATATCGTTCTAGGGGCGTCATAATTCGTTAGCAAGGCAACAAAAACGGGCCGTCACTGTAGCGATGGCCCGTGGGAATGGCAATCAGCCCTTGGTCGGGCCGAGCCGTTGATTATTCCTGAACCGGTGTCAGAGCAATCCGCAAGGCTTCGATTGCAGCATCACGGGCGGTGCTGTCAGCGAACGCCGGGCTGTCGCCGACGCACTCGCCTTCGAGCCAGACGCTGAAGCTCAGGCCTTCACTGCGTACGTCCAGTGGCTGGCCCGATTGCAGTTGTTTGGTCACCTGGCCTGCGGTTTTGCCGTCGGCAAAGTTGCGCGACAACAACAGTTGCTCGCCATCAGCCGCCAGCAGACGGAAGCGGAAACTGCCGTCGTCTTCGCGGAAGCTGACGAAACGCGCGGCTTTCACGGCTTTCTTCTTAGTCGTGGCAGCGACTTGGGCCTGGGCCACGAAAGAACGCAGGCCCACCGCCTCGCGCAATTCGTTGAGGAACGGCGTCGCGACCGCACGGGCCTTTTTCGCACCGTGTTGCAGGATGTCTTCCAGGTCTGCCGGACGCTCGATCAGCTTGTAATATCGATCGCGGGACTCGCCCAATTCGTTATCCAGCAGTTGGAACAGACGGTTCTTCGCCTCGCCCCAACCCAGACCGCCCAACAATTCACTGCGGAACTCGTCAGCCTGAGTCGGGGTGGCGAACGCCTGGAACAGAGTGAACAGGTGCGAGTTGTCCGGATCTTTCGCTTCGCCCGGTGCACGGGAGTCGGTGACGATCCGCGAAATCGCGTCCTTCATCTCTTTGGCGCTGCTGAACAACGGAATGGTGTTGTCGTAGCTCTTCGACATTTTCCGGCCATCGAGGCCCGGCAGCGTGGCCACGCTTTCTTCGATCAGCGCTTCAGGCATGGCGAAGAATTCTTTGCCCTGACCGAACAGGTGGTTGAAGCGCTGGCCAATGTCCCGGGCCATTTCCACGTGCTGGATCTGGTCGCGACCGACCGGCACCTTGTGCGCGTTGAACATCAGGATGTCCGCGGCCATCAGCACCGGGTAGCTGTACAAGCCCATGGTGATACCCGCATCCGGGTCTTCGCCGGTTTCGACGTTCTTGTCCACCGAAGCCTTGTAAGCGTGGGCGCGGTTGAGCAGGCCTTTGGCGGCAACGCAGGTCAGCAGCCAGGTCAGCTCAGGGATTTCCGGGATGTCGGACTGGCGATAGAACGTCACGCGGTCCACATCCAGGCCACCGGCCAGCCAGGTCGCGGCGATTTCCAGGCGCGAGCGCTGGATGCGCAGCGGGTCATCGCATTTGATCAGGGCGTGGTAGTCGGCCAGGAAGTAGAACGAATCGGCATTGCTGTCACGGCTGGCGACGATCGCCGGGCGGATGGCGCCAGCGTAGTTGCCCAGGTGCGGCGTGCCGGTGGTGGTGATGCCGGTGAGGATACGGGTACGAGTCGTCATGGGTAATCGCTTGTCAGACTGCAATCAATTCGAGAGACGCGGCAGGATCAGATCCTTGAGATCGGTCAGCTTGCCATGAAAAAAGTGCCCGCATTCTGCCACTTTCAGCAGCTCATGGGGACGTTCGAGCTTGTCAGACCATTCGTAAACCAGCTGCGGATCGATCACTTCGTCGGTTTCCGGCTGGATCAAGGTCAGTTCGCCCTGCTGCGGCAGTTGGTCCTGATCCCCCAGGCGCATGACCGCCGGCGCGACCATAAACAAATGCTTGAGCTGCTCGCCCTGCGCTTCCAGACGTCCGCCGAGACTTGCTGCAACAAATCCGCCGAAGGAAAAACCGAACAGCGTCAGCGGCAATTGCGGGTGTTTGGCGCGAATCCACTCGGCGACAGCCTGGGCGTCATCGACTTCACCGGTGCCCATGTCGTGCGAGCCTTCGCTGGCGCCGACGCCACGATAGTTGAAGCGCAGGGTGATCAAACCGGCGTCGCGCGCGGTGCGCTGCAGGGTCGAGACCACTTTGTTGAGCATGGTGCCACCTTGCACCGGGTTCGGATGGCAGATCAGCGCGAGGCCGCGCGATTGTTCACTGTCCAGGTAAAGTGCTTCCAGTTGGCCGACCGGGCCATCAATCACTACAGGGGTTTCGCGCATAAGCAAGGAAGGAACTCCGTGACCTCGAATCGGGTCGACTCGTCTAGCAAATTGTCTGTAGCTGTCTATTGCGAGTGAATCGCGGTATACAGCGCAGGTTCGAGCCGTTAACGTAAAGCAAAGCCGTTTATAGAGGAAGGACTCGTGGAACACTCGCTCTTAGTTTGGTTGTTGCCGACTCTTGCCCTGGTTGTGGGTGTCGCCATTGGATTCCTGATCGCTCGCCTTGCGCCGAATGCCGCGCCTAGCAGCACGCAACGTCAGCTGGACGATATTCAGGAACGTTTCGACAGTTATCAGAACGAAGTGGTGACCCACTTCAACAGCACAGCAACACTGGTCAAGAAACTGACTGCGAGCTATCAGGAAGTGCAGGATCATCTCGCCGAGGGTGCCAACCGCCTGGCTCTGGACGAGCAGACCCGCCAACGCCTGCTGGCCTCCCTGCACGCCGACGCGACGCAGGCTCCACGGGAACGCCTGACGCCGCCGCGCAATCAGGAACCGCCGCGCGACTACGCGCCAAAAGCCCCGAACGCTCCGGGCATGCTCGATGAGCATTATGGCTTGAAGAAGTAAAAGCCCCTGTAGGAGCTGTCGAGTGCAACGAGGCTGCGATCTTTTGATTTTTAGAAGCTCAAGAACAAAAGATCGCAGCCTGCGGCAGCTCCTATAGGAAACGCGAGCATGTCCCGACACAAAAAAACCGCCCGATCTGTGAAGATCGGGCGGTTTTTTTACGGCTGAAGCTTATGGGTACTGCTTAACCGAACCTTACTGCTGAGCACCGTACTGCTGACCAGGAATCGCCTTGAGGTTGACCTCGACGCGGCGGTTCTGCGCGCGGCCATTGACGTCACCGTTGCTGGCAACCGGGTTATCCGGCCCGGCGCCACGGGCGCTCAGGTTGGTGCCGCTCACACCTTGCGAGGTCAGGTAGGTCGCCACGCTCTGGGCGCGACGCTGCGACAGGTCCATGTTGTGCTGGCGGGCGCCGGTGCTGTCGGTGTAGCCGACGATTTCGATCTGGTTCTGGTTGAACTCTTTCAACGAACCGGCCAGGTTGTTCAGCGGCTGGTAAAAGCTTGGAGCGATATTCGCCGAGTCGGTAGCGAACGTGATGTTACCCGGCATGATCAGCTTGATCTGATCGCCTTGGCGTTGAACTTCAACACCAGTGTTGGCCATGCTGGCGCGCAGTTTCTTTTCTTGCTGGTCGGCGTAGTAGCCGTAACCGGCGGCGGAAGCACCGACGACAGCAGCACCAATCAACGCCCCCTTGCCACGGTTATCGTGGTTGATGGCCGCACCGGCCAAAGCACCGGCGAGAGCGCCGAGGCCACCGTATTTGGCAGTTTTGCTCATACCTTGGGAGCCGCCATCAGCTTGACCCTGGTTGTCGTAAGGGTTAGGCGAGGCGCAGCCAGACAGCAAGGCCACAGCGGTAGCGACAATAATCAAACGACGCGTGGTGAACATGAAGAGCTCCTACTTTTTGCATTCTATGGTGCAAGGGACTTAAGCATTGGCCCTTTGCGGGCGTTGGATCGCTTTGCAGGTCAAAAATTCCGCCCGTTACAAATCAGGCGCGAACAAACGGATTCTCACGCATTTCATCGCCAAGACGGGTGTCTGGACCGTGGCCGGTCACCACGGTCGCCTCCTCGTCGAGCGTGTATAAGCGCTGCTTGATCGAGCGCACGATGGTGGCCTGATCCCCACCCCACAAATCCGTACGCCCTACCCCACGTTTGAACAGCGTGTCACCGGCAATCAGCAGCTTGGCGTCGGAAAACCAGAAGCTCATGGAGCCCGGTGTGTGACCCGGCGTGTGCAATGCCACGCCGCAACCGCACGCCAACTCTTCATCGTCCGCCAGCCAGCGGTCCGGCGAGGGCACCGGCGTATAGGGCACACCGAACATCTGGCACTGCATTTCCAGATTGTCCCAGAGGAATTGATCTTCCTTGTGCAAGTGCAGGGTCGCGCCGGTTTTCTCTTTCAGCTGGCCGGAGGCGAGGAAATGATCGAGGTGCGCATGGGTATGGATGATGCTGACCACTTTCAGGCCGAGGGCATCGAGCCGTGCGAGGATCAGTTCGTGATTACCACCCGGATCGACAACGATGGCCTTTTTCGTTACAGGATCGCCGATGATCGTGCAGTTGCACTGCAACGGGCCGACGGGGAAGGTTTCGCGGATAAGGGTGGGTTGCTGAGACATCGGTGGGTGCTCGATAAACAGGGATGGGCAATGTTCGCACAAATCGGCACCCGACTATTTATCGCAATCTGTAACTTAAATTTCACCCCTAGCCCAACACCCCCAACTCTTTGGCCCGCGCCACCGCCTGCGTACGCCGCTCGACCCCAAGCTTGCTGTTGATGTGGCTGGCATGGGTTTTAACCGTGTGCAGCGAAATAAACAGCTGATCGCTGATTTCCTGATTCGAGCAACCTTGGGCGATCAGGCGCAGGACGGCCAATTCCCGGGTGCTGAGTTGTTCGGTCGCCGCAGCCGGTTCCATCGCCTGGCGCGCCGCCACGGTCGGAAGTTTTTCTGCGAGATCTTGGGATACGGTGCTCGCTGCACAGATTTGAAGTTGCCCACGCAACCAGTCCGGATGCTCGGTCAACAAGCCGTCAAACGGTTGCAATACGCCGCCGGCGGCGGCATCCAGTGCCTGAGCCAGCGCCTTGCGCGCCTCGGGTTCACGACCGCTGCCCAGTAACAGCAAGACTTTTTGCGTGAGCGCCATCGCACTGAGCAATTGCCGGCCACTTTTCTGACCCTGTTCGAGCAGCGCATTCAGACGCCCTTCGGCCAGCATCGGTTGCGCCTGAATAACCTCCAGCAACGCTTGTTGCAATTCGATATGCAGCGGCAATTGCGGGTGGAATTCCGGAGGCGCTGCCGGGTGTTCGCCGTTATACGTCTGACCCAATCGTGTCAGCCAGGCTTCGGCCAGGTCCGTACGCCCCTGGGCCAACCAGAGCTCGCATTTGACCAGGGTGATCATGGCCAGATAGTAGATCGGCGGCACGTCCCAGATGTGCATCAGCCGTTCGGCTTCGGCGAGCTCGGCGAAGGCCTTGGCGAATTCGCCGCTGCTGCCTTCCAGCCGTGCGATCACGCAATGGCCGATTAGCACGCTGATGTCGCGACAGGCACGCGCTTCGCTCAATCCAGCCTGCAAACGCACTCTCGCCGCTTGAGGTTGCAACCGCAGCGCCAGCAAACACCCTTCGTACAAGGTGAGGCGGGCGCGCACCGCATAGAGCCTTTGCGGGGATAACCCGTGCAAGCGTTGCAGTCCCTGTCGGACTTCATCCAGCGAACGAAGGATTTCCCCACGGGCTTGCAACACGCGCGCGCGGTCATAATGGGCCAGCGCTTCGAACAACGGGTTGCCGACCCGTTGCGCCAACTCCAGGGAATCACGGTTCAACCCGCGCGCACGCCACAAGTCGCCATCGGCAATGGCCAGGTTGGACAGGGTCGAGAGGCACATCAATCGCTGGCCGTAACGCTTGCACGGAAGGCTATCCAGCGCTTCGGTGCAATAGCGCAACGTGAGTTCGCGGTTGCCACGCCCGCGAGCGATGATCCCGCTCAAGGCCAGCCACTGCGCCAGCATCGACTTCTGCGCAGTGGCCGACGGGGCCGGCAGGAAGCGACTCAAATGGCTGGCCAGCTCCTCGGCGGCATCCAGTTGGCAGGCCAGTCCCAACGCCCAGCTGTAGAGCACGATCAACCGTGGTGTGCTGATCAGCAAGCTGTCGGGCAAGTCCATTTTCCAACGCAGCAACATGCCGACGTTTTGTTCGGCCAGCAGTTGTTCTTCGGAAAGGTTTTGCACCAGGTTCGCCGCGACGTCCAGATGCCCGGCACGCAACGCCTGCTCTACCGCTTCATCGAGCAACCCTTGGGCGTTGAACCAGCGACAGGCGCGCAGGTGCAGGCTGGCAGCCGGCACCATTGTCTGAGCGGTCGGTCGAGTGCGCAAAAGATCGGAAAACAAATGATGGTAGCGATACCAGTGGCCATGTTCGTCCAGCGGCACCAGGAACACTTGGTGAGCCAACAGGAAACGCAGAATCTCGGCGCTGTCATGGGCGTCGCGAACGGCGTCGCACAATTCGCTGCAAAAACGCTCCTGGGGTGCGGTGTCGTAGAGAAACGATTGCACCTCGGCGGGCAGACAATCGATCACCTCTTCAAGCAGGTAATCACGAATCAAACCTTCCCCGCCGTGAAGTGCCTGCGGTAACTCGCCGTGGTTGCCCGCCTCCGACGCCGCCAGTAACCAGAAGCGCAGCCCGGCGACCCAACCTTCGCTACGCTGGATCAGGCTTTCCAGTGCTTCACCGCGCAACGAACTGCTGTGCCGGTCGAGCAGGCTCAACGCTTCATCGTGGGTCAGGCGCAAGTCCTGCTCGTGAAGCTCCAGCAATTGTCGCGACAGCCGTAGCCGCGCCAGATGCCAGTCCGGACGCTGTCGACTGGTGACCATCACCAGCAAGCCATCGGGAAGGTGATTGAGGAAAAATTGCAGACAGCGATCGAGAACCGGCCCTTGGGCCAGATGATAATCATCGAGTACGAGTAACAGTGGTGTCGCCGTCGACAGGTGTACGGCCAACTCGTCGAGCAAACCATCGAGCCATTCTTCGAAGGCAAATGGCTGATGCCGCTGGCGCATTTTCAGCAAGCCGAGGGACTGCCTGCCCAGTTGCGGAAAAAAGTCCTGAAGGCCTTCAAGTAACCGCTCGAGGAATCGGCCGGGGTCACTGTCTCGTGGACTCAACCCCAGCCAAAGACTTTGCCAATGCGCCGGTAGTGACTGGCAAAATTCCACTGCCAACGAACTCTTGCCGAAGCCCGCCGGTGCACTGACCAACAACAGCCTGCCACCGAGCCCCGCACTCAAGCGCTCGCACAAACGCGGCCGCAGCACATGGCCGTCGGGCAATGGCGGTCGGAAAAAGCGCTCGTCCAGCGCCGCGACAGCAACGCTTGCAGGACCTGGTAACGGGGACAGATCAGTCATGGCCGGCTCTTGTTTGAATTGCGGGTGGCGGCGTTGCAGATGTCCGCAGACTAGCGGTAAACGGCGAGGGAATGAAGGTTATTGCTACAAATGGCTACAAAAAGTCTACGAACAAAAAGATCGCAGCCTCCGCAATACCTGTAGGAGCCGGCTTGCTGGCGATGGATGCGCCGCGTTTAACCAGACCACACGCGTTATCGTTAACGACCATCGCCAGCAAACCGGCTCCTACAGCGTGTAAAACGCAAAAAAAACGCCCCGAACCAGTCGGGGCGTTTTAGAGGATGCGGCCTCAGCTCAGTAAGCGTTAGCGAACGCCCTCCTGACGCAATGCTGCCGGGGTGAAGTCGCTGGTGGTGGCAGTGAAGCCGAAGTCATACGCCGACTTCTCTTCGTTCTTCATCCCCAGCGCCAGGTAACGACCTGACTGCAAGTCGTACAAGGCTTCGAGGGCGTACCACGGCACTTGCTTGTCGTAGTAGTTCTCGGCATGCGCCTCGGCAACGCGCCACAGCTGGTTGCGACCGTCGTAATGGTCGATTACCGCTGCTTGCCAGGTGTCTTCATCGATGTAGAAATCACGCTTGGCGTAGATATGGCGCTGACCTTCCTTCAGGGTTGCAACCACATGCCAGACGCGACGCAGCTCGTAACGAGCCAGGTCCTGGTTGATGTGACCGGCCTTGATGATGTCGGTGTACTTGAGGTTCGGATCGTCGAGCTTGTAGGCGTCGGAGGCGATGTACATCTCCTTCTTGCCTTCGAGTTTCCAGTCGTAGCGATCCGGTGCACCGTTGTACATGTCCAGGTTGTCGGAGGTACGCAGGCCATCGGCGGCGGTACCCGGCCCGTCATAGGACACTTGTGGTGCACGACGCACACGACGCTGACCGGCGTTGTAGACCCACGCCGAACGCGGCTCTTTCACCTGGTCGAGGGTTTCGTGCACCAACAGCACACCACCGGCCAGACGCGCCGGCGCGGTCACTTTCTGCTTGAAGTAGAACAGGATGTTGCCCGGGTTCGCCGGATCGTAATCCTTCATCTTGTCGCGGAACACGAACTGGTCCTGGAAGTAAACCAGGCTGAACGAGCCGTTCGGCTGCGGCGTGGCCTGGGTTACCAGGCGGGTCACGCTGCCACCGCGATAGCGGGTGATGTGGTTCCAGATAACTTCAACGCCGCTTTTCGGAATCGGGAACGGCACGGCGGTTTCGAAGTTTTCCAGGCCGTTACCGCCGGACACCAGGTTGGTGTTGGTGGCGTTCTTTTTGATAGCGGCAAACACGTCATCCGGCACGGTAGCGCCGCGATGGGACGGGTAAACCGGCATCTTGAAGGTTTCCGGGTAACGCTTGAACATCGCGTACTGGCCCGGGGCGAGTTTGTTCTTGTACTGATCGACGTTCTGCGCCGTGATGGTGAACAGCGGTTTTTCGCTGGCGTATGGATTGGACAGGAAACCCTTGCTGTCAACGGTACCGGCGTTCTTCGGCAATGGCTTCCAGGCCGGGATCGAACCGTCGGCGTTACCCGCCATTTCGGCGCCCATCGGTGTCAGGCTCTTGCCCAGTTTGTCCGCTTCGGCCGCAGGAACCGCTGCCATGACGCTGGTCGCCAGCAGCGACAACCCCAGGACACCGGCGTGGAACAGACTCTTTGTTATTTTCATGTGTGTGATCGTCCTGAAAATACAGTGCTTAGAAGTTCACGCCGAAGCTGAGCGCAACGAAGTCGCGGTCATCCACGGTGGTGTACTTGCCGTCGAAGAAGTTGGTGTACGCCAGGCTTGCGGTGTAAGTGTTCTGGTACTCGGCGTCGACACCCAGGCTGACCGCTTTGCGACCTTCCTCGAAGTTGCCGCCAGGACCAGGCGAGTAACCTTCCACGTCATGGGACCAAGCCACGTTCGGCTTGAGGTTCACACCGGCGAATACGTCGTTGTATTCCCAGATGGCGCGACCGCGGTAGCCCCAGGAGTTTGCGGTGGTGAAACCGTCGTTTTCGCAGTAACGGCTTACGTTGTTTTGCGCGCCGCCCGCCAGGGTGGAGGTGTTCAACGCCACACACTGGTTGTTCGGCAATGGGCCAGGGCCGTAGCTCGGGTCACGGCCATAACGCGCCTTAGAACTGTTTTCCAGGCCGCCGACGTGGGTCCAGCCAACCTCGCCCACCAGGGTCAGACGCTCGGCGCCCATCACTTGGTCGAAGAAGTGAGTCAAAGTGGTCTGGAGCTGGGTGACTTCCTTGCGGCGATAGCCTTGCTGGTCTTGCCCAGGCGCACCCTGGAGCACGGAAACGCTTGGGTTCAGTGGCGTCAGGCCAGAGTAAAGGATATCGGTGGTGTTGAGCTGAACCGGAGCATTCGGCCGGTAGCTGAGTTCACCGCTCCACGCAGTACCTGTAGGCAACGTGGTGGAGAAGCTCAGGCCATACAGGCGAATGTCTTCAGGGTATTCGACGTAGTAGCTGGAGTTACCCGCCACTACCAATGGCAGCAAGGTTGGAGCAAGGCCCGCCGCGACACCGACCGGAACGCCGGCACCGACCAATCCGCCCACCAGGCCAGCGCCACTGTAGGCGCTCGCCGGTGCGCCGTGACCGCTGAAAATCGGCGCACGGCTGTGGTAGTTCATGAAGTAGGCACCGAACTCGGTGTCCAGCGGATCGAACATGTACTTGAACGACACACCAAACTGACCGCTGTCACGGGCATCGCGGTCCGGGCCGCGACGAACGATCACGCCTTCATCCGGGTTACCCCAGGTCACGCCGCGGGCGGCGAGGGTGTTGAGGGTCGCGTTGCGCAGTCCGGCCGGCAGACCCGCCGCCCCGAGTGCACCGTTGAGCCCGTTACGGGTGCGCAGTACCGCGAGGTTGTTGTCGCAGCCATCGGCGATGACGTCCGGTTGCGAGAAGAAGGTGCCGCAGTTGTCGGCGACGGTCTGGTCCCATTCAATCTGGTAGAACGCTTCGGTCGAAAGGTTCTCGGTCAGGCTCTGGGACACGTAGAACATGTTGACCGGGATCAGGCCTTCCTTGATCTCGGCGCCAGGACGACGGAACGCGGACACGTCGATCGGGTTGATCGAGTTGATGCCGCCGCCGATGAAGGTACTTTCACCCCAGCTCACTACCTGCTTGCCCAGACGCACGGAGCCCGGCTGATCGGCAATGGCGTAGTTGTGGTAGACGAAGGCGTCGAGGATCTGACCACCGGAGGATTTGGCGCCTTCCTTGCGATTGTCGTCGCTGATGTCCTTGAACGGACGGCTTTCGTCCTTCAGTTCAAAGTCGTACCAGTATTTGCCTCGGACGAAAATGCCGGTGTCGCCGTACTTCAACTCGAGGTCATGGATGCCCTTGAAGATCTTCGAGAAGGTATCGCCGCTCTTGAAGTTCAGGTGACCGTCATCGGAGGTCTGGGACAGGCCGCGGCCGCCGTTGTTGACGCCGATGAGGTTCTTGTTGGCACTTTCAGTAGACCAACTGGCACCGATCGACAGGGATGAGTCGAACTGACCTTCGATTTCACCAACGTTGAAACTGACGCCGAATGCTGGCCCGGCGAGCGTAGAGGCAAGACTGACGGCCAAAGGCAGTTTCGCCCGGCGCCAGAACTGGTTTACTGAAGTCATCGACGCTTCTCCATGTGCATTATTTTTATGGCAGTGAGCACTTCTAAAAACGTTGTGGATGACAGGGAGCCAAGGCTTCCCAAAATCATTCCAAAATTGCATCGCCCCGGTTTGTGCGTTTGCTCCGTTCTTAAAAATCCTTGAGCGGACTATAGCCAGCAGGTAGTAGTGCTTGATCCCTCTAAAGTGTGATTTGCAGCTGCCAGCCACTCTGGAACAGTCCTTTCGCCAGGCCGACAACCGTCGGCGCGACAAGGATGGCTGAAAATTCAGATTTGACAAGCCAAGCGCTTGCTTGGTGGGGCTGGCGTGCCTTTTTGGGCACGCCAGAAGGCAGTTAAAGCGTCGAAAGGAAGGTGCTGTTGTTAGCCTGCCATTCGGTGATGTCGACGCGAATCCGCTTCTTGTCGAGCTTGCCGACGCTGGTCTTGGGAATTTCAGTAACAAGGGCGATCTGACTCGGGATGGCCCACTTGCTCAGGTGCCCCAGCTCCACGAATGGCTTGAGGTGTTCCTTGAGTTCTTTGGCCCCAATCTCATGGCCTTCGCGAAGCACTAGCAAGGCAAATGGCCGTTCGCCCCACTGCGGATCGGCGATCCCGACCACTGCTACTTCGCGTACCGCCACGTGACGACTGATCAGGTCTTCGAGGTCGAGGGAGGAGATCCATTCGCCACCGGTCTTGATCACGTCCTTGATCCGGTCGCGGATGTCGATCACGCCCATGCTGTCCAGGGTCGCCACGTCGCCGGTGTGCAGCCAGCCTCCGGCCCAGAGCTCGGCGCCCTTCTGCGGCTCGTTGAAATAACCTTCGGTGAGCCACGGCGCTCGCAGCACCAGTTCACCCTGGGTCTCACCATCGGCGGGCAGGAAGTTGCCGTCAGTGTCGACGATCGCCGCCTCGACCAATGGCCCCGGCACGCCCGCCTTGATCCGGTACGTAGTGCGTTCGTCTTCGGTGCCGGCCATGAGTTCATCGTTGAGGTGCGCGCACGAAACCAGCGGCCCGGTTTCCGACATGCCGTAGGCGGCGGTCAGTTGAATGCCTTTGGCCTTGGCCGCCTCATACAGCGCACGATTGAGCGCGCTTCCGCCGATAACGATTTTCCAGCCACCGAAGTCGGTGCTTTGTGCGGCCTTGGCGTTGAGGACCATTTGCAGGATGGTCGGCACGCAGTGGGAGAACGTAACCTTTTCCTTGCGCCACAGCTCCACCAGGTATTCCGGGTCGTAGCGACCGGGATAGACCTGCTTGAGCCCGAGCATGGTCGCCACATAAGGCAGGCCCCAGGCGTGCACGTGGAACATCGGTGTGATCGGCATGTACACGTCGCTGGTACCCAGCAGGCGCACGCTGTCGATCGAACCCATGATGGTCGACACACCCATGGTGTGCAGCACCAGTTGCCGATGGGTGAAGTACACGCCCTTTGGGTTACCGGTGGTGCCTGTGGTGTAGAAGGTCGTTGCGACCGAGTTTTCGTCGAAATCCTGAAAATCGTACTGCGGGCTCGCGGCCGCCAGTAGTTGCTCGTATTCACCGATGAGGTTCGGCAGATCAGCGGATTTTTCCGGCAGGTCGGTCAGTAGGAGGGTTTTTTCAACCGTGGTCAGGTGCCCGGCAATCGCGTTGTAGAGCCCCACGAATTCGCTGTTGACCAGCACGAAGCGGTCCACGGCGTGATTCATGGTGTAGAGAATCTGTTCTGGCGACAGCCGCACGTTGATGGTGTGGATCACCGCACCGATCATCGGAATGGCGAACATGCATTCCAGATAGCGATGGCTGTCCCAATCCATCACCGCCACAGTATCCCCGGGCTTGACCCCGGCCGCGGTCAGCACATTGGCCAACCGCGCGACCCGTTCGATCAGGGTCGGATAGCTGTAGCGCAACTGGTCGCGGTAAACGATCTCGCGGGTTTTCTCATAACGCGCGCCGGACATCAGCAGCCGTTTGATCAGCAGCGGATACTGGTAAGCGCCTTCGGCTGGGGGGATAACGCGAGTCTGCAACATAAGAATCCCTTTTCTGACTGCACGGTCGTGGCTGAAAGCAAGCACTGTAGTGCCCTTGATCGCCCGCCAAATCAGCCAAAGGAATGATTTGTAGAGCCGCGCAAATACTAGCTTTGCGCCACCATCACTTACCTTTCATACACAATGTTGTGATGGATGCTGCAACCTCTTTCGTGCGAGCCTGTGTATCCTTTCCGAAATAATGAGCCTGACGGCAGGCTGCCCCTGACCAGTCTGCCGCTTCCCCTCAGCGTCGGATACTGTTCAAGGCATGTCTCGTCAATTGCGATCGGTACTGCGAACAACAATGAACACTCAAGTGACGTCCCCTACAGATAACCCCAAGACGCAAGTGCCTCTGGTTTCCATCGTGGCGCCTTGTTACAACGCGGAAAAGTATCTGGAAGAGGCCATTCAAAGCATTTTTGGCCAGGAATATCCGAACTTTGAAGTGATCGTTGTGGACGACGGGTCTACCGACAACAGTGTTGCCTTGCTCAAGCAACTTCAGAAAACCTATGACTTCCAGCTGTACACGCAACCGAATCAGGGCGTGAGTGCAGCGCTTAATCACGGCTTGCGGTACGCCAAGGGTGACTACGTCTCGACGCCCGATCTGGACGACATCATGCTCCCGCAATCCCTGCGCATTCGAGTCGATTATCTGAACCCACGCCCGAACGTCGGTTGCGTCGGGGCGCTGATCATTTACATGGATAGCGATGGTAAAACCATCAAGCAGCAACAGCGCGATCAAATTCGTACGTACAACTTCGATCAGATTCTCAGCCAGGCCGTGGTGATTGGTGCTCCTGTGGCGCTCTATCGCATGAGTGCAATGCGCAGTGCCGGTTTCTATGCGCCGCACCTGCGGGTCCAGGATTTCCAGATGACTTTGCGGATTGCCCGCCTGGGTTATGAAGTCCATGAACTGCCGGTGTGCGTGACCCGTTATCGCCGACACCCCAACAATCTGTCGAGAAAGTACAAGGTATTGCTGCAGGCGGACCTTGAGGCCATCGAGCCGTACCTCAGCCATCCTGCCTATCAGAGCGCCCGCACCCAATTGTTGAACAAGGCGCTCAAATATGCGGTGGTCGAAGACAAGAAAGAGGCCTGGAAACTACTGCGTTCCATCCCCTGGCGTCACATGAACCGAACCAGTTTCAAACGCCTGAAGCGATTGTTGTTTCATCGCTAGGACGCCAGCTACCCGGTATTAACTTTCCTGTTTCCCAGGCCTTGCCAATGAAATTTCTCGAAAAACTCAAAGAACGAAAAACCAGAAAACACCTGAAACGTCTGGAGAAACTGCACAGGGCTCCGGAGAAAATCCGTTTGCGTTACCCCCGGTATGAAATCGGCGTAGGCACTTACGGTATCCCGGAAGTCGTAGAGTTTGGCGATGACACGATTCTGAAAGTCGGCTCCTACACCTCGATTGCCGAAGGCGTAAAGATTCTGTTGGGCGGTGGCCATCGCACCGATTGGGTCAGCACCTATCCTTTCCCATTGATGATTGATGAAGCCCGAGACATTCCCGGCAGCAATCCGACCAAGGGCGATGTCGTGATCGGCAGTGATTGCTGGATCTGCGCCGACGTCATGATTCTGTCTGGCGTGACCATTGGCCATGGGGCGGTGGTGGCGGCAGGCGCGGTCGTGACCCGCGATGTCGAGCCCTACGCGATCGTTGGCGGCAACCCCTGCCGTCACATCCGCTGGCGGTTCGAGGAAGACGTGCGCCGTGAGTTGCTGGCGTCCGCGTGGTGGGACTGGCCCATGGAAGAGGTCAAGGCTGCGTCGCGCATTTTGAGCAGCAGCGACATGCAGGGTTTTCTGGAATACGCCCGCCAACGCCAGTCGTCGACTGTAGCGGTCGGATAATCCCGAGTTCTGGCCGCGACGGGGCATGTCGCGGCCATCTCAAGCAGGACTCAATGCATCTCGGTCAACGCGAGTTTCACACCGATAGCGATCAGCACCGCGCCCATCGTGCGATCGAACCAGTGGCCCATGCGGGCAAAACCGGCGCGCACGCGCTGTTGGCTGAACAGCATCGCCACCAGGCAAAACCAGACAGCCGTCGCTACTGCCAGGTAGACCCCGTAGCCCGCCTGCACCGCCAACGGCGTGTGCGGGTTGATCACTACGGTGAACAGCGACAGGAAAAACAGGGTGGCTTTCGGGTTCAGCCCGTTAGTCACGAAGCCTGAGGTAAAGGCACCACGCGCCGTGCGTTCACCCGCTTCTTTGTGCAGGTCATCGGTCACCGGTTTGGCGGGTTGCGCACGCAATGCCTTGAAACCGATGTACAGCAGATACGCGGCAGCCGCCCATTTCAGGGCGTTGAACAGCACAATCGATTGCGACACGATCAAACCAATGCCCAGCAACGAATAGCCGACATGCAGGAAAATCGCCGTGCCGACACCGAGCGCCGTCCAGGTGCCGGCGCGACGACCGTGGGTCACGCTCTCGCGCACCACCACGGCAAAGTCCGGGCCGGGGCTGGCTACGGCCAAAAGATGAATCAGGGCAACGGTCAAGAATTCTGTCCAGTACATGAGGGCTCCTTCAGGCCAAGCGTAACTTTTTATTTCATCTGGTAGGCTCGGCAGATTACGCCTTCAGTTCATTGCACAAAAGGTACAGTTGATGACGAACTCTCGCCGCGCCGTTTTCCTCGACCACCCCTCCCTGGACCTGGGCGACCTCGACCTCACCCCGTTGCGCGATTGTTTCAGCGAACTGCAGCTGTACGCCCAGACCCTGCCGGACCAGGTGATCGAACACCTCAAGGGTGCCACCGTCGCCATCAGCAACAAAATCCTCATCGATGCCGCCGCCATGGCCGCCAGCCCCGAGCTGAAGCTGATACTCATCACCGCTACCGGCACCAACAACGTCGACCTCGCTGCCGCCCGTGCCCACGGCATCACGGTCTGCAATTGCCAGGGCTACGGCACGCCGTCGGTGGCGCAGCATACGATCATGTTGCTGCTTAACCTGGCCACGCGCCTGGCCGATTATCAAAAAGCCGTCGGTGAAGGTCGCTGGCAACTGGCCAAGCAGTTCTGCCTGCTGGATTACCCGATTGTTGAGCTCGAAGGCAAAACGCTGGGGTTGCTCGGTCACGGCGAATTGGGTGGCGCCGTCGCACGACTGGCCGAAGCTTTCGGCATGCGGGTGCTGCTGGGGCAGATTCCGGGGCGCCCTGCCCGGCCGGATCGCTTGCCGCTGAATGAATTGCTGCCGCAAATCGACGCACTGACCCTGCACTGTCCGCTCAACGAACACACCCGGCATTTCATCGGTGCGCGTGAACTGGCTTCGATGAAACCCGGAGCATTCGTAGTCAATACTGCGCGCGGTGGCCTGATCGATGAGCAAGCGCTGGCCGATGCCTTGCGCAACGGTCATCTGGGCGGCGCCGCCACTGACGTCCTGAGCGTCGAACCGCCAACCAACGGCAATCCACTGCTGGCCAACGACATCCCACGGTTGATCGTCACCCCGCACAACGCCTGGGGCAGTCGCGAAGCGCGGCAGCGAATCGTTGGCCAGGTCACCGAAAATGCCCAGGGTTACTTCAGCGGTAAGGCGCTGCGGGTCGTCAGTTGATAAACTGCGGCACTTTTTTTCACAGGAGCAGTTATGGATCCGCGCAGTGAAGTACTGCTTCGTCAGGCTGAGTTATTCCAGGGTTCGGTGTTGCTGGCCGGTTTGCCCGCCGACGACTTGCTCGGCCGCCTCCCCGCCGCCCATGGCTGGTGCTGGCATGCCGGCGATCAAGCAGCGCTCGACGCACGTTTCGCCGAGCGCAGCCAATTCGGCGTGAACGTCCCGGAGCGCGAGTTCGACGGCGCGGTGGTGTTTCTGCCCAAGTCCAAGGACCTGACCGATTACATCCTCAACGCCGTGGCCTCGCGCCTGGAAGGTCGCGAGGTGTATCTGGTTGGCGAGAAAAAAAGCGGCATCGAAGGCGCGGCCAAGCAACTCAACCCATTCGGCAAGCCACGCAAACTCGACAGCGCGCGGCATTGCCAGCTATGGCTGGTCACCGTGGCCAATGCACCAGCCGCCAAGCCGCTGGAAAGTCTGGCCCAGGAGTATGAACTGCCACTGGCTGAAGGCCCGCTCAAAGTCATCAGCCTGCCGGGCGTCTTCAGCCACGGTCGACTGGATCGCGGCAGTGCGCTGTTGCTGGAACATCTGGACAAGTTGCCAAGCGGTCACTTGCTGGATTTCGGTTGTGGCGCGGGTGTTTTGGGTGCGGCGGTGAAACGCCGTTATCCGCACAACCAGGTCACGTTGCTGGACGTGGATGCGTTTGCTGCCGCCAGCAGCCGGCTGACGTTGGCTGCCAACGGTCTGGAAGCCGAGGTAATTACCGGTGACGGGATCGATGCCGCACCGATGGGTTTGAGCGCGATTCTGAGTAATCCACCGTTCCACGTCGGCGTCCATACCGACTACTTCGCTACCGAAAACTTGCTGCGAAAAGCGGCCAAACATCTGAAAAACGGTGGCGAACTTCGTCTGGTAGCGAACAGCTTCCTGAAGTATCAACCGCTGATCGAAGAGCATCTGGGCGTCTGTGCGATCAAGGCTGAAGGGCAGGGGTTCAGAATCTACCGGGCTAAACGCGGATAGAAATTTGTACTTGCCGAATGGATTTTGCCTAGGCAGAATCCGCTCCGTCCTAGGGGAGTAGTCTCCCACGAGCGCCATGCTCGTCCGGCATACGTCAACATACTTGGTCCTCAGACCATGGCGTATGCGACCCCAGCGTCCGCATCAGACGGATCGCAGGGTTTGACAAGACCTATGACACGAACACCTTACCCGGGGCGGGAAGGCTGTACGTGTCATAGCCGTGTCGACCCGCCCCTTAGGAAAACCCCTGATGCTGGATTCACTACTCGTACCTACCGCAATCGTTGCCTTGGCCGAAATCGGCGACAAGACGCAACTGCTCGCGCTCATTCTCGCTGCCCGCTTTCGCAAACCCTGGCCGATCATCGCCGGCATCGTCGCCGCGACCCTGGCCAACCACGCGGCAGCCGGTGCGGTAGGCGCCTGGGTCGGTAGTTTCTTCTCGGACACGATGCTGCACTGGATTCTTGCCGCGAGCTTCGCAGCAACTGCGCTTTGGACTCTGGTGCCGGACAAGATGGACGATGACGAAGCCAGCACGGCACGCAAGTTCGGACCGTTCCTGACCACGCTGATTGCGTTTTTCCTCGCGGAAATCGGTGACAAGACCCAGATCGCGACTGTGATGCTGGCGGCGCAATATCCGGAACTGTGGCTGGTGATCATCGGCACCACCCTGGGCATGTTGATTGCCAACGTGCCGGTGGTTCTGGCGGGTAACTTTGCCGCGGACAAACTGCCATTGACGTTGATCCGTCGACTGGCAGCGTCGGCGTTCTTCATCCTGGCCATTGTCGCGGTGTACAAGGCGATGCAGGCAAGCGGCTGGGTTTGATTGGTTAAATAAGTATTCAGGAACTGTGGCGAGGGAGCTTGCTCCCGCTCGGCTGCGCAGCAGCCGTAACATTGCATCCGCGTCCTAACTCAGGAAATGCGGAGGCTGTTTTGGGGTTGCTGTGCAACCCAGCGGGAGCAAGCTCCCTCGCCACAAAAAGCTGAAAGTGTTCAGCTTTTACTGATTCCAATCAGGACTTCTTGGCCTGCTCGTAAAGCGGCATCACTTTCGGAATCGCCGCCTGCAACGAAGCAATACGACTCGACGAAGCCGGGTGGGTACTCATGAACTCCGGCGGCGAACCTTCCGATGCCTTGGCCATCTTGTTCCACAAGGTGATCGCGGCGTTCGGGTTGTAGCCGGCACGCGCGGCCAGTTCGAGGCCGATCAGGTCTGCCTCGTTTTCATTGGCCCGGCTGTTCGGCAAGGTCATGCCGTAGTTGGCCACGGTATCGGCCAGCGCCAGGGTGTCCGAGCCGAGGCCGAACAAGGCACCGGCGCCCTGCTTGGCCATTTCGATGCCATAGGCCTTGGACATCGCTTCGCGACCATGCTCGCGCAAGGCGTGGGCGATTTCGTGGCCGAGGATGGCGGCGATTTCGTCATCAGTCAGTTTCAGGCTGTCCATCAGGCCGGTATAGAAAATGATCTTGCCGCCAGGACCGCAGTTGGCGTTGAGCTCATCGCTCTTGATCAGATTGACTTCCCATTTCCACTGAGCCGAATCCGGACGGAAAACCGGAGCCTGTGCAATCAGCCGGTCGGAAATCACTTGAATGCGCTTGGCATCGCTGCTGGTCTTGTCCAGCACGCCCTTGCCGCTCGCCTCGCCCACGGTCTTTTGATAAGACTGGGCGTACATCTGATTGACCTCATCAGTGGACAGCATGCTGAACATGTATTGCTTGCGTTCAACACCTACCGCGCCACCGCTGGTGGTGTTGACCGACTGACAGCCGGCGAGCAGCAGCGCTGCGCCCAGTGCACCCACAACCAAAATCTTGCTCATCGAAAAACTCCATGAAAACTGCCGCCTATCCTAGGCGTGGAAATGTATCGACGCCAGATACACAAGAGATAAGACGCCTATTTCAGGCAAAGCTCTCACCAATGCAGGAAAAATTAAAAGATCGCAGCTGGATGTACGCCGATCCATTGTGGGAGCTGCCGCAGGCTGCGATCTTTTCAACCGGGGGTCAGACACTCCGGCCCGTTGAGCTTCGGATCGTTCACCATGTTCGCCAGCACCCGCTCACGCAACGCAGCGGGTTCACTGGCGAGCAAGGCTTGCAAGGCATGCAGCGGCGTGTCGGGGTTTAGCCAGATTTCCTGCGCCGCCGCATCGAGAATCAACGGTCGACGCTGACTGGCGGCTGGTTGCGTAATCACGGCCGTACTCAGCCACACCTGCTCTTGCACCGGATACGCTTCCCAGATGGCCCCGAAAAACAGCGACGAGCCTTCCCCCGGTGTCAGCCAGTACGGTCGTTTTCGCGTGGTGCCACGCCATTCATAGAAACCATTGGCCGGCAGCAGGCAACGGCGTTCGCGCAGGGCCTGGCGAAACATCGGTTGTTCGGCAACGGTTTCAGCCCGAGCATGGGCCGGGGTGCGAGACAAATCGGTCAGCCACGGCGGTGTCAAACCCCAGCGCGCCCGCGCCAGTTCGCGCTGACCTTCCGCACCGGCTCGCAGCATCAACACCGAATCATTGGGGGAAATGTTCCACTGCGCCTGCTGATCGGCGGGAAAACCGGGCAGGGCCGCGAAGGCGGGGTTCCAGCGAAACAGGGCATAACGTCCACACATGGGGTAGCACGACTCTTGATCAAACGAACGCCAGCCTAACAGACCAGCGTGCCGGGAAAGCTTTCCGGTTCATCGCCGGACACGGGCAGTGCCGCATTGTACGCACTGATCAGCTCACGGGCGTATTGCGCCTTATCGTTATCCACCGCCAGGCCCAATAACCCGTAGATCGGCAGTTCGCCGGTGCCGCCCACCAGATCACGGCCGACCAGATGCGCTTCGATGCCTTCGCTGGCGAGCATGCCTTGCAGCAACTCGCCCTCCATCAGGTTTTCCGGCTCGTAGATTCGCTGCATATACGCCCCTCATTCGTTTTCGCTGAAGACTTCCAGGAACCAGTCCTCTTCGTGAACCTGCAGCACGAACGTAATCGGCCGACAACAGACCTGACAGTCCTCGATATAGGTCTGATCGCCGCCAGACAAGTCGACAGTCGTTTCGACTTCCTCACCACAATACGGACATTCATACTGCGCAGTTTCCAGCATCGCGGTCTCCCAGGTGACTTGTGCGTATAATCGCCGGTCTATTTGCAGGGCTATTTTTGTCTGGCTACTTTTTTCAGACCGTACCCCGCCGGTTTTCGATCAAAACCTTTACTTACCCTAGCCGTTTCTAACAAGAGAGCATGATGGGCGAATTCGATGCCATCCGACCTTACGACGACAGCGAAGTCCCAGCGGTGCTGGCACGACTGCTCAGCGACAAGGCGTTTCTAGATATCCTCACCCACTTCCGCTTCCCGCGTTTCGCTGGCGCTTTAGGCTGGGCGCTCAAACCTCTTATAGCCCATCGACTGCGTCGTGAGTTCGCCGGCGTCCATTCGGTCGCCACGCTACAGGACAAAGTCGAGGTTTACGTCGACCACACCATCGAGCGCGCCACCGACGGCGTGACGTACACCGGCGTCGAGCAATTCAAGTCCGGCAGCGCCTATCTGTTCATCGCCAACCACCGCGACATCGTGATGGACCCGGCCTTCGTCAACTACGCCGTGTATCACGCTGGCCTGCCGACCCCGCGCATTGCCATTGGTGACAACTTGCTGCAAAAGCCCTTCGTCAGCGATTTGATGCGCCTGAACAAGAGCTTCATCGTGCACCGCTCGATCACTGGCCGCCGTGAGAAGATGGCGGCGTATCAGCTGCTGTCGGCGTACATCAACCATTCGATCCGCAACGATTGCGCTTCGATCTGGATCGCCCAGGCCGAAGGTCGGGCCAAGGACGGCGACGACCGCACCGAGTCGGCGATCCTCAAGATGTTCCACATGAGTCGCAAGGACGAGCCGTTTGGCGAAGTCATCCGCTCGCTGAACCTGACCCCGGTGTCGATCAGCTACGAATACGACCCGTGCGATCAGGCCAAGGCCCGCGAGCTCTACATCCGCGCCACTACCGGCAGCTACACCAAGGTGCCGGGAGAGGATGACGTGAGCATCGCCAAAGGCATCACCGGCTATAAAGGCCGGGTGCATGTGCACTTTTCCGCGCCGATAACCGAGCTGTTCGATGACACCAAGCAATTGGCGGTCGAGATGGACAAGCAGATCCTCGGCGGCTACCGCTTGTTCCCGGTGCATTACCTGGCTTACGCGCAATGGAAAGACGCTGATCCGCAATTGCAGGTGCCGAACGCCGCGCAGGTGTTTGCCGCCGATGAATTGGCCAAGGCCAAAGAGCAATGGCAGCAACGCCTGGATGCTTGCCCCGAGGAACACCGTCCGTTCCTGGTGCTGCAATATGCGACGCCGGTGCGTAATCAGTATCGGGTGAAGGCGGGATTGCCGCTTTAACGGCTGATACGAAAACGGCGCCTTCAGGCGCCGTTTTGGTTTTTCCGATCACCACACAACCCGTGGCGAGGGAGCTTGCTCCCGCTGGGCTGCGAAGCGGCCCCAAAACCTGCCATTGCGGCTGCTGCGCAACCGAACGGGAGCAAGCTCCCTCGCCACAGGATTTTGTCAGCTTCAGACCCGCGTGCTGATCCACGACACGAGCAAAGCCAATCCCAGGCAAGCAAAACCGAAACCGTAGAAAAACCGGTTCATGCGCAAGGTCGCGCCATCGAGCATCAACGTGGGCTCGTCGATGCGACGGCTCTGGCTCTGCGCCTCCAGGCTGGCCATCGCGCGCTGCTCACGGCGACGGGTGGCGTGCAGCAGCCATCCGCCGGGGCATGCAAAGAGCAGGGCCAGCAGGTTGATCAATTTGGCGGGATGGGCGGTTAACAGCGTCATCAAATGCAGCGACATCACAAACCTCGAACAAAACCGGTGTGGCAGCCACCGAACCGGCGACTGCGGCGCGGATTCTACCGAAAGCCTCTACGCCTGCCCTCTCCTTTGCGACAAATAACGAGGGATTTGACCAGTGGTTGTCCTGCGTCACGGCTCCGTCATCTGAATACGTCACTCTGGCGCCCCTCGAAACCGACACGGACCTCGTCATGTTGCACGCCGAAAACCAGGATCGCCTCTACCTCATTGCCCACAACGATGAACAACAAACCCTCGTCGGCAGCCTCGCCTTCAACGTTCAGGATCGGCATTGGCTGGTGTATTGCGCACTGGGTGGTCATCAACACGCAGATTTGCCGGAAGCGGATTTGCTGACCGGGGTGAGTGTGCTGGATTTCTACTCCCAAGCCGCCTGAAATCCCCACTCCCCCTGTAGGAGCTGCCGCAGGCTGCGATCTTTTGATCTTGATCTTCGGCGTGCTTGGATCAGTCAGAACGCAAGATCAAAAGATCGCAGCCTGCGGCAGCTCCTACAGTTACGGTGCAGGCATTAAAAAGCCCGGGACCATCGCTGGTGCCGGGCTTTTTAACATCTGGCAAAAGCTTACTCGGCGAGCACCTGACCCACGGTCGGGTCCTTGAACAGACGGGTCAAGGCATCGCTCAACACGTCGCTGACCAGTTTGGTGTTGGTTTCCTGGTTCGGCGCCATGCCGAAACGCTGGTCCAGGGATGCACCGTAACGACCGCTGTAGCGACGATTGGCGTTCTGTACATCGGAGCGGAACGTCGCGCCGATGGTTGCCTCGGTCACATACATGCCTTCTTTAGGTGACTGATACTTCAGTTCGGTCAGGGTCACGGTGATTTGCGGTGCGTTCGCCGCATTGGACGTCGGGGTGAAGCCCAGCAAACGCACGGCCGCTTCAGCCTGAGCCTGCAACTTCGGCAGGATTTGCGCGCCCTGCACGGTAATTGCGCTGGTTTCCGGGTACAGACCGCCGCGGGTGCCCAGGGTTGGCGACGGACGCCCGTCCACCACACGCACCACCACAGGCTGGCCGCGACCGACCGGCGCCAGTTGAGCCGTCAACTTGGGTTCCGGGTTCAGTTGTTGCGGGCTGTGGGCGCAGCCGACCAGCGTCAAGGTGGTCACAGTGATCAAACCGAACAACAGGCGTTGCAACATGCTCTTCTCTCCAGAATCAGGCACAAACAGGCCGGCAGTATAGCGGTGCGCCACTGCTGCGAACCAGCGCAACAATTTCAGAAAAATCTGACAAGGCTTTCAGACCGCGGTTCCTGTCACACACCTGTCACCCCTCATACACTTGCGCGTCACGGCTCACTGGCACTCTTCACAGCAGTCACCCCACACGGTACTTACCCATGCGTTTTCTCATTTCCTTGTTCACACCACGCCCACTGCATCGCTGCTTCGCCCTGCTCGACCACAACGGCCATTGCCAGGTATTCAAACAGTGCAGCCTGCAGCCGATGGGCGATGGCTGGGTAGAAATCGAAGAAATCCGCCTGAACTGGCTGCATCAACCGCTGCCTGCCAGCGCCCGCATCAGCCAGCGTCAACCTCGCACGCGCGTGCAACAACTGCTGACCACCTGACCGAACGCCTAATAAAAGTCATTAAACACGACCAATTCCCTGCGTTTCTTCGCTACAATCTCCCCCCGATTATAAGGACGTCTCCTGATCGGGCCTCGCAGCATCGTCAATGCCCTGGTATTGACACCCCGCACCGCCCACAGAGAGCCGCCCACACAGATCGAGTGAAGCTGGCGCGCTTGCTGTTCCTTTGGCAAAACCTCCACTTTTCGCGAATCTGCAGAGCTGTCATTACGCTCGGTCACTGAGCTGTTTGCCCGTTTTGCCTGCCTTGTTTTCCTGGCGGCAAACCATCCGGGCACGGTGCCAGGCTGGGACAGCCCTTTTTTGAGGTTCACGTCTTCAAAAGAGCGTGAAAAAAACGGGTTTTCACAACTTCACAAGAGTGTGGCGAGCAAATGAATAGTTTTGCGTCTGAACATGCACCATTAGCGTCTAGTACAGCCCAACGACACAGGACCGAGTACTCCTCGAACACCGGAGCCTGAAGCCTGTCCGCTACGGATTTGGTTGCACAAACGGATGTATCGACCATAAGTCGAATTGCCAGCCGCCCGTTGAAATGAGTTCATATGACTCTGAATAGACCCGGCCGGTAGCGTCCGTCGAAGTTGCAAAAAATTGCGAAGATTCGGACATGGCGATCCTGCCATGGGTATTTGGGGCAACACTGACACGCCCCGTCACTCCTGGCAGCCATGCCGTCAATTTGGTGCTGCAGATTTTGGAGACGCGTTAAATGGCGCATAACGAAGCAGTCGACGTAGTACTGGTTGGGGCCGGCATCATGAGTGCCACCCTTGCAGTGCTGCTCAAAGAGCTCGACCCCGCGATCAAGCTGGAAGTCGTCGAGCTGATGGATTCCGGTGCCGCGGAGAGTTCCAACCCGTGGAACAACGCCGGTACCGGCCATGCCGGCCTGTGCGAGCTGAACTACACGCCGCAGGCTGCCGATGGCGCCGTCGACATCAAGAAAGCCGTGCACATCAACACCCAGTTCGAGGTGTCGAAGCAGTTTTGGTCGTACCTGACCAAAAAAGGCACGTTCGGCTCGTGCAAAACGTTTATCAGCCCGGTGCCACACCTGAGTTTCGTGCAAGGCGACAGCGGCGTGTCCTTCCTCAAGGAACGCTTCAAGGTGCTGAGCAAGCACCACGCCTTCGCGGACATGGAATACACCGAAGACAAGGCCACTATGGCCGAGTGGATGCCGCTGATGATGCCTGGCCGCGATCCTGGCGAAACTCTCGCCGCGACCCGCGTGATCAACGGCACCGACGTCAACTTTGGCGCACTGACCAACCAGTTGCTCAAGCACCTGACCAGCGCACCCGATGCCCAGGTCAAGTACTGCAAGCGCGTGACCGGTCTGAAGCGTAACAACGGTGGCTGGACTGTCAGCATCAAGGACGTCAACAGCGGCAATACCCGTGAAGTCGACGCCAAGTTCGTCTTCCTCGGCGCTGGCGGCGCGGCATTGCCGCTGCTGCAAGCTTCGGGCATCGAAGAGAGCAAAGGCTTCGGCGGCTTCCCGATCAGCGGCCAGTGGCTGCGTTGCGACAACCCGGAAGTGGTCAAGCACCACCAGGCCAAGGTCTACAGCCAGGCTGCCGTGGGTTCGCCGCCGATGTCCGTGCCACACCTGGACACCCGCGTGGTCGATGGCAAGAAGTCCCTGCTGTTCGGACCTTACGCCGGTTTCACCACCAAGTTCCTCAAGCACGGCTCCTTCATGGACCTGCCGCTGTCGGTTCGCGCCGGCAACATCGGCCCGATGCTGGCGGTGGCGAAAAACAACATGGACCTGACCAAGTACCTGGTCAGCGAAGTGATGCAATCGATGGAGCAGCGACTGGAGTCCCTGCGTCGTTTCTACCCTGAAGCGAAAGCCGAAGACTGGCGCCTGGAAGTGGCCGGCCAACGGGTGCAGATCATCAAGAAAGACCCGAAAAAAGGCGGCGTTCTGCAGTTCGGTACCGAGCTGGTCGCGGCCAAGGACGGTTCCCTTGCCGCCCTGCTCGGCGCTTCGCCTGGTGCCTCGGTGACCGTTTCGATCATGCTGGAACTGATCGAAAAATGTTTCCCGGGCAAAGCTAAAGGCGAATGGGCTACCAAACTGGCGGAAATCTTCCCGGCCCGTGAAAAAGTCCTGGAAACCGACGCTACGCTGTATCGCAAGATCAACGCGCAGAACAACGTCGCGCTGGAACTGGTTGAAGCCAGCAGCGAAACCGAAAGCTACGCTTGATTTAGCCGCATAAAAAAACGCCCCGTCCTCATTGAGGGCGGGGCGTTTTTATTATCGCTGAAAATCTTCTGTGGCGAGGGAGCTTGCTCCCGCTGGGCTGCGCGGCGGCCCCAACATCTTGTGAGCGCTGCGCACTCAAGCGGGAGCAAGCTCCCTCGCCACAGGGAAAACGTGATCAGCCGCGAGCCTTCTCGATCAACTCGATGTATTCCGGCGCATTGCGCTGATCCTTGATCAGGGCAACGAAGTCATTGCCGTGCTCATCCTTGCCGTTCACATCGAAACCAGCCTCGACAAAGAACGTCAGGAAACGCTCGAAGTCATCGATACGCAGGCCACGGTAGGCCTTGATCAGTTTGTGCAACGAAGGCGAAGTGGCGTCGACCGGTTCGAAATCGAGGAACAACTTGATCTGCTCATCACCGATCTCGTCACCAATCACTTGTTTCTTATCTTTACGCATTGCCGACTCCAGCTCGCAGACATTTCACGGGGCGGGCAGTTTACCCCCGCGCGGGCGTCGCACTCAACGCGGACGAACGCTGCCAGTGTGCAGATCAGCCCAGACATGGCCGTTGGCGTAGCTGAGGAACTGGCAATACACCGTGTCATTGCGTAGCAAGTCGATCACCACCCGGTATTGAGCCAGCGGGTAAAACATCGTCAAGGTCTTGCTCTTGTCGTCGTAGACCGGTTTTTTCAGGCTTTTGCTTTCGCCATCGAAGTTGACCAGCACCTGAGTGATCGTCGCGCCCTTGTTCAGGGATTTGCCCTTGAGGCGGATCATCAAAGGTGACGTGACCGGAATCGGCTGTTGATTGGATTGACGTTGAGCGCCAACCACCACCGAATACTCGGTGACCTGCAAGAGTTGTTGCTGCTCGGGCTCGGCGTCACGCAGGGTCAGGTCATCCGGCGGCAGGAATTGCCCATGCATCGGCGCCGGTGCAGCGGCCAGTGGCAGGCTGAGGGTCAACAACAGGGCGGCGCAGCTGCGGATCAAAAGGCTCATGACGGGCTCCGGAGGGCGGGGCCGAGCACTGTAGCAGCCATCAGGTACTTGTAGGAGCCGGCTGCTGGCGAATAGTCGTCGCGGTTTATCAAATAAACCGCGTCGTCTTTTCGCCAGCAACCCGGCTCCTACAAAAGGCATTACAGGGGTCTTACATGCCTTTAACGGCAAAAATCCCGTTGGCGTTACGCCAGTAGCCTTTGTAGTCCATGCCATAACCGAAGATGTAACGGTCGATGCACGGCAGACCGACGAAATCGGCTTTCAGATCCGGGCGAGCCTTGCGGTCGTGGTCCTTGTCGATCAGCACGGCGGTGTGCACCTTGCGCGCGCCGGCGTGTTTGCAGAAGTCGATGATCGCGCCCAAGGTGTGACCTTCGTCGAGGATGTCGTCGATGATCAGCACGTCACGGTCGATGAACGACACTTCCGGCTTGGCTTTCCAGAACAGCTCGCCGCCACTGGTTTCATTGCGATAGCGGGTGGCATGCAGGTAGGACGCTTCCAGCGGGAACTGCAGATGGGTGAGCAGCTTGCCGGCGAAAATCAGCCCGCCGTTCATCACACAGAACACCACCGGGTTGCTGTCCGCCAGTTGATCGTTGATGTGTGCACCGACGCGGGCGATGGCCGCCTCGACTTCAGCTTCGGTGTACAGGCAGTCAGCCTCTCGCATGATTTGACGGATATGCTCGAGATCAGCGGACATGGCGCTCTCCAAGGGGGTGGCGGACAGGAAAAGCCGGCAAAGGTACGCATCCCGCACGGCCAGATCAAGCGTTTGTGGACTAACGTACTGTATGTCTATAGGACAACACCCTCGGATAGATTAATCTAGGCCGGTTTTTTTGCCCGCCGCCGGAGCCTTTCCCATGCCCATCCTCGAGATCCGCCATCCGCTGATCCGTCATAAACTTGGCCTGATGCGCCGCGCAGACATCAGCACCAAGAATTTCCGTGAGCTCGCTCAGGAAGTCGGTGCCCTGCTGACCTATGAAGCCACCAAAGACCTGCCGCTGGAAACCTACGATATCGAAGGTTGGTGCGGCACTGTGTCGGTCGAGAAAATCGCCGGCAAGAAAATCACTGTAGTACCGATCCTGCGCGCCGGTATCGGCATGCTCGAAGGTGTACTGAGCCTGATCCCGGGCGCCAAAGTCAGCGCCGTGGGCGTGGCGCGCAACGAGGAAACCCTCGAAGCCCACACCTACCTGGAAAAACTGGTCCCGGAAATCGACGAACGGCTGGCCATGATCATCGACCCGATGCTTGCCACCGGTGGTTCGATGGTCGCTACCATCGACCTGCTGAAAAAGGCTGGCTGCAAGGACATCCGCGCCATGGTGCTGGTCGCCGCGCCGGAAGGCATCGCCGTGGTCGAGAAAGCGCACCCGGACGTGATCATCTACACCGCTTCCATTGATCAAAAACTCAACGAACACGGTTACATCATCCCGGGCCTGGGCGATGCTGGCGACAAGATCTTCGGCACCAAGCAGAAGGACGCGTGAGCATGCAGCAAGAGTTCAACGATCCGCTCTGGCGCACGGTGCTGTCCGGCGCGCAGATGCTGTTCGTGGCCTTCGGCGCCCTGGTGTTGATGCCGCTGATTACCGGCCTTGACCCGAACGTGGCGCTGTTTACCGCTGGCTTGGGGACGATCCTGTTCCAGATCGTCACCGGGCGTCAGGTGCCAGTGTTCCTGGCATCGAGCTTTGCGTTCATCACCCCGATCATTCTCGCCAAGGGCCAGTTCGGCCTGGCCGCGACCATGGGCGGCGTGATGGCGGCCGGTTTCGTCTACACCTTCCTCGGCCTGGCCGTGAAGATTAAAGGCACCGGTTTCATCGACCGCCTGCTGCCACCGGTGGTGATCGGTCCGGTGATCATTTCCATCGGCCTGGCCATGGCGCCGATTGCCGCCAACATGGCAATGGGCAAGGCTGGCGACGGTAGCGAGCTGATTCATTACCAGACCGCCATGCTGATCTCGATGCCAGCGCTGCTGACCACCCTGATCGTCGCGGTGTTCGGCAAAGGCATTTTCCGCCTGGTGCCGATCATTTCCGGCGTGCTGGTAGGGTTTGGAATGGCGTTCTATTTCGGCGTGGTCGACACGGCGAAGATCGCCGCTGCACCGTGGTTCGCCATCCCGAACTTCACCGCGCCAGAATTCAACTGGCAGGCGATTCTGTTCATCGTTCCAGTAGCCTTGGCCCCGGCCATCGAGCACATCGGCGGTGTGATTGCCGTGGGGAGCGTGACCGGTCGCGATTATCTGAAAAAACCCGGCCTGCACCGCACGCTGCTCGGCGATGGCATTGCCACCACCGCAGCCGGCCTGTTCGGCGGTCCACCCAACACCACTTATGCCGAAGTGACTGGCGCGGTGATGCTGACCAAGAACTACAACCCGAAAATCATGACCTGGGCGGCGATCTTCGCCATCAGCCTGGCGTTTATCGGCAAGTTCGGTGCGCTGCTGCAAAGCATTCCGGTGCCGGTGATGGGCGGGATTCTGTGCCTGTTGTTCGGTTCGATTGCGGCGGTGGGGATGAACACGCTGATCCGCCACAAGATCGATCTGGGCGAAGCACGCAATCTGGTGATCGTCTCGGTGACCCTGGTGTTCGGGATTGGCGGCGTACTGGTCGGCACCGGCACCGGTCCGGACGACTTCGGCCTCAAAGGCATCGCGCTGTGCGCGGTGGTGGCAATTGCGCTGAACCTGATCCTGCCGGGCAACGACAGCTGGAAGCACAAGAAGGCGGATGAGCCGCTGCTGTAAAAGGTGATCCCCTGTGGCGAGGGAGCTTGCTCCCGCTGGGTCGCGAAGCGGCCCCAAAATTCTCGCAGTCAATGAAGATTTTGTGAGTGCTGCGCACTCAAGCGGGAGCAAGCTCCCTCGCCACGGGTTGTATCCCTACAGGGCCAACGGCGCTCGCTCACACAACGTGTTCAACGCCCGCGCCCAATGCGGGTCATCGTTGAGACACGGCACCAGCACCAACTCCTCTCCTCCCGCTTCGCGGAACTGTTCCTTCCCGCGATCACCAATCTCTTCCAGTGTCTCGATGCAATCGGCCACGAATGCCGGGCACATCACCAGCAGCTTTTTCACACCACTTTTAGCCAATTCGTCGAGGCGCGCCTCGGTGTAGGGTTCAATCCATTTGGCGCGACCCAGACGCGACTGGAAAGACACCGACCACTTGCCGTCCGGCAGGCCCATGCGCTTGGCAAATTCAGCCGCGCTACGCAGGCATTGGGCGCGATAACAGGTCGCCAGGGAGGCAGGCGAAGCATTCTTGCAGCAATCCTCATTCTTGAAGCAATGCTGGCCGGTCGGATCGAGCTTGGTCAGGTGCCGCTCAGGCAACCCGTGAAAGCTCAACAGCAGATGATCGAAATCCTGTGCCAGATGCGGTTTGCTGGTGGCCACCAAAGCGTCGAGGTATTCCGGTTGATCGTAGAACGGCTGGAGGATCGACAACTTCAAGTTGAGTTTCTTCTCCCGCAGTACGCGTTTGGCTTCTTCGATCACCGTGGTTGTAGTGCTGTCCGCGAACTGTGGATAAAGCGGCGCCAACGTGACCTTCTTCACGCCCTGCGTCACCAGACGCAACAGCGCCGATTCAATCGACGGTTCGCCGTAGCGCATCGCCAGTTCAACCGGGCCGTGATGCCACTGGGAAGTCATGGCTTGTTGCAAGCGACGACTGAGCACCACCAGGGGCGAGCCCTCCTCCCACCAGATCGAGGCATAGGCATGGGCCGACTGCTCGGGGCGCTTGATCAGGATCAGCGACACCAACAGACGCCGCACCGGCCACGGCAGGTCAATCACATACGGGTCCATCAGAAACTGATTGAGGTAGCTGCGCACATCCGCCACCGAGGTGGAAGCAGGTGAGCCCAGGTTGACCAGAAGCAACGCGTGATCTGTCATGCAACGTCCTATTTCAGAGGCGGCTGGACAGGTCGTCCAGGGCCGCGCGCAAATCAGTGAACTGGAAAGTGAAACCCGCTTCCAGCAGCCGCGCCGGAACAGCCTTCTGGCCCCCCAGCAACAACAGTGACAACTCACCCAGAGCCACTTTCAAGGCCAGGGCCGGCATCGGCATGAACGCCGGGCGGTGCAGTACGCTGCCCAGGGTTTTGGCAAACTCGCTGTTGCGTACCGGCTTCGGTGCGCACGCATTATATGGACCGCTGGCGTCATTGCGATGCAGAAGAAAATCAATCAGGGCGATTTGGTCGTTGATATGGATCCACGGCATCCACTGCCGACCATTGCCAATCGGCCCGCCCAGCCCCCACTTGAACGGCAACAGCAGCCGCGACAAAAAGCCGCCCTCGGCTGACAACACCAAGCCGGTGCGAATCAGAATGACACGAATGCCCGAGGCCTCGGCACGCTGCGCGGTTTCTTCCCAGGCGATGCACAACTGGCTGGCAAAATCATCGATGACGGGCGGCGATTGCTCGGTCAATTCCCGTTCGCCACCGTCGCCGTACCAGCCAACGGCGGAACCTGAAATCAGCACCTGAGGTTTTTGCTCGCGGCTTTCCAGCCACGCCAGGAGGTTTTCAGTCAGCGTGATCCGGCTGCTCCAGAGCAGTGCTTTGCGCTTGGAAGTCCAGGGTCGATCGGCGATCGGTGCACCGGCCAGATTGACGACTGCATCAACCGCCTCCTGCCCTACATCTTCCAGCCGGGCGATTCCTCGCACCTGTGGGTCACAGATTTTCGCGACTTTTTCTGGCGTCCGACTCAGGACCGTCAGGCGATGCCCCTGGCCCAACCAGTGTCGACAGAGCTGACGTCCTATCAAACCAGTACCGCCGGTCAGCAATATGTGCATGACTTCTTCCTCGCGTGGCGTTTTACCCTGATCACTAGTCTATTTTTATAAGCAAGGGATCTTTTGGTATCGGGCAGGCTCTGTGTTTAACAATAGGCCAAGCTGCCAGAACAAGAACGCTAAAAGTTATACCAAAAAACAATATTGTACAGGTTTCAACCCCGGCGTAGTCTGTACAGAAAGGTAAACGAGGCCCTTATGACTGTACCTATCGCAATCATCGGCACCGGCATAGCCGGGCTCTCAGCCGCGCAAGCCCTGACAGATGCAGGGCATGTCGTGCAACTTTTCGATAAAAGCCGCGGCAGTGGCGGACGCATGTCGAGCAAGCGCAGCGATGCGGGTGCCCTGGACATGGGTGCGCAATATTTCACCGCTCGCGATCGACGCTTTGTGACCGAAGTGCAGCGCTGGCAAGCCAATGGCTGGGTCGCCGAATGGACGCCGCAGCTTTACACCTTCCATGGCGGCCAGCTCAATCTGTCGCCGGACGAACAGACGCGCTGGGTCGGCACGCCCCGCATGAGCGCGATCACCCGCGCGTTGATCGGCGACCTCGAAGTACATTTCGCCTGCCGGATCACCGAGGTCTATCGCGGCGAAGAACATTGGCATTTACAGGACGCCGAAGGCTTCACCCACGGGCCGTTCAGTCATGTCGTGATCGCGACGCCCGCCCCACAAGCGACTGCCTTGCTGGCCTCTGCGCCGAAACTCGCCGGTGCCGCCGCCGGGGTGAAAATGGACCCGACCTGGGCCGTCGCACTGGCGTTCGAAACGCCGCTGGATACCCCCATGGAAGGTTGCTTCGTGCAAGACAGCCCCCTCGACTGGCTGGCTCGCAACCGCAGCAAACCCGGGCGCGACAACACCCTCGACACTTGGGTGCTGCACGCCACCAGCGCCTGGAGCCGTCAACACATCGACCTGCCGAAAGAAGCGGTGATCGAGCAACTGCACGGCGCATTCGCCGAACTGCTGCACAGCGCCATGCCAGCCCCATCCTTCAGTCTCGCCCACCGCTGGCTCTACGCCCGCCCCGCCACCAGCCACGAATGGGGCACCCTGGCCGATGCCGATCTGGGACTGTATGCCTGCGGCGACTGGTGCCTGTCCGGGCGTGTCGAAGGGGCTTGGCTGAGCGGTCAGGAAGCCGCCCGCCGCCTGCATGAGCACCTGCAGTGAACCGCATCAACCCGAGCAAATTGCTGCTGTCGAAATGGACAGCAGCCCACCCGCAAAACCGCGAAAAACACTTTTTGGTGACCGAGTTGTTCCGCGATGAGGAAGGAACAGTCGTGGACATCGAATTGCAGGCGGTGCTGACCAAACGCAGTGAGCGATTGGCATGGCAAGACCTCTCCAATCACGAGCACTGGAAGTTCGGCTGGGTGTAGGAGCTGCCGCAGGCTGAGATCTTTTGATCTCGTTTTTAAAGTAACCTCAAAAGATCGCAGCCTGCGGCAGCTCCTAAAGGTACGCCGAAACCTATACAAATAATTTGACACGTACACCTTTGAATCTATGATGAACCTATGTTGTACAGACTTATCAATCTGTACAGGTTTAGATTCCGAGGTTCCTCAATGTCTCTACCACCCGCCAAACCGAAAATCGCCATCAGCGCCTGCCTGATGGGCGCCGAGGTTCGTTACAACGGCGGGCACAAGGCATCGCGACTGTGCAGCCAGATTCTCACCGACTACTTCGATTTCGTTCCGGTCTGTCCGGAGGTCGCCATCGGCTTGGGCATTCCGCGCGAGCCGATTCGACTGGTGGGTGATCCGCATCAACCCGAAGCTGTCGGGACGGTGGACCGCGAGCTAAATGTCACCCGTCCACTGGCCGATTACGCTCGGACAATGGCGGCGGAACTGGGCGATATCTGCGGTTACATCTTCATGCAGAAATCCCCGTCCTGCGGGTTGGAACGAGTCAAGGTCTATCACGCCAACGGCGCACCGGTGGACGGTGGTGGCCGAGGCATTTATGCCCAGGCGTTCTGCGCCTTGCAGCCTGATTTGCCAGTGGAAGAAGACGGCCGACTCAACGACCCGGTGCTGCGGGAGAACTTCCTCACCCGCGTATTGGCCTACAGTGCCTGGCAGCAATTGTTGCAAGAAGGCCTGAGTCGCCGCGGCCTCACTGACTTTCACTCGCGCTACAAATACTTGCTGATGGCCCACAACCCGCTGCAATACAAAACCCTGGGTAATTTATTGGGCAACATGGGCAGCAGCGACCCGAAAGAACTCGGCCCACGCTACTTCAGCGAATTGATGGCCGCCCTGAAAAAGTGCGCCACCCGCCGCACCCATACCAACGTCTTGCAACACATCAGCGGCTACCTGAAACAGGCGATCAGCGCCGAAGACAAGCAGGAAATGCAGCACGTGATCGGCCAGTACCGCCACGGCATCGTGCCGCTAGTGGTGCCGCTGACGCTGCTCAAGCATCACTTTCGCCAGCACCCGGACCCGTACATTGCGCAACAGGTTTACCTGCAACCGCATCCGGAAAATCTCAGCCTGCGTAACGCCATCTGATGAAAGCCACACTCGACGCCAGCGCCAGTGAAGACCTCGGCAGCGACTTCAAGAAAGCGCTCGACGAAGGCTGGTTGCCGATCCGTGAAGTGGCGCGGCAGACGGGCGTCAACGCCGTCACCTTGCGCGCCTGGGAGCGGCGTTATGGCTTGATCGTGCCGCAACGCACGCCCAAGGGGCATCGACTGTTCTCGGTCGAACATGTGCAACGCATCATGACCATCCTTACCTGGCTCAACCGTGGCGTCGCTGTCAGCCAGGTCAAGCAACTGCTCGACACCCCGCAAGCCTTTGACCAATCCGGGGAAAACGACTGGCAATTGCTGCGCCGGACGTTGCTGCAAGCGGTCACCCAACTGAATGAACGCACCCTGGATGACACCGTCAACCAGGCCATGGCGCTGTATCCGCCGCGGACCTTGTGCGAACAATTGCTGATGCCGATGCTGACGGATCTGGAGCAACGCTGGCAGGGCCAGTTCGGCGCGCAGATGGAGCGAGTGTTTTTTTACTCCTGGCTACGCAGCAAATTTGGCGCGCGCATCTACCATAACAATCGTCAGTTACACACCGCGCCACTATTGCTGATCAATCAATCGGACCTGCCACTGGAACCCAATCTGTGGCTGACCGCGTGGCTGATCAGCAGCGCCGATTGCCCAGTGCAGGTGTTCGACTGGCCACTGCCCGCTGGCGAACTGGCGATGGCGGTCGATCATCTGCAAGCCCGCGGCGTACTGCTGTATTCCAGCAAAGCCATCAACCTTACGCAGCTGACGAAACTTTTGAATGGCGTCAGTTGCCCAAAAATGATCGCCGGCCCAACGGTGCGCATCCACCACACCGAGTTGTCCGTCAAAACATTCGTAATTGCTGATTTGTATCTCGCTGAAGATCCCTTGTCGGCCCACCAGGTCCTGATTCAGCGAGAGTTAATTTAACGTGGAAACCACCATGCAACTGATCTGGCTGCGCAGCGACTTGCGCCTGAATGACAACACCGCCCTCTCGCACGCTACAGCGCGCGGGCCGAGCGTCGCGGTGTATCTGGTGAGCCCGGAGCAATGGCTGGAACACGACGATGCGCCGTGCAAAGTGGATTTCTGGTTACGCAACTTGAAAGAGTTGAGCCAGGCGCTGGCTGAACTGAACATTCCCCTGCTGATTCGCACGGCCCCGCGCTGGGATGATGCGCCGAAGGTGCTGCTCGATCTGTGCCGGCATTTGAAGATTGGCGCTGTGCATTTCAACGAAGAATATGGCGTCCATGAAGCCCGCCGTGACGCGGCAGTAACCGAGGTTCTGCACGCCCAGGGCATTGAGGTTCAGAGCTACCTTGATCAACTGTTTTTCAAGCCTGGCAGTGTGCTGACCAAAACCGGCACTTATTTCCAGGTTTTCAGCCAGTTCCGCAAGGTCTGCTACGAACGCCTGCACCGGTCGTTGCCGCGCCTGGTCAGCACGCCAACGGTTCAAGCACCCTTGAACATCACCAGCGACGCCATCCCGCTACACATTCAGGGTTTCGATACACCGACCGAAAGCCTGCGCGCGCTGTGGCCGGCCGGCGAGGTCGAAGCCCGGCGCCGCCTCGACATCTTTACCGACGCGCAAATCGACTATTACCAAAGCGAACGAGACTTCCCGGCGAAACCCGGAACCAGCCAACTTTCGCCTTACCTCGCCGCCGGGGTGATTTCCCCCCGACAATGCCTGCATGCCGCTCTGCAAGGCAATCAGGGCGAATTCGACAGCGGAAATGTCGGAACCGTGACCTGGATCAATGAATTGTTATGGCGCGAGTTTTATAAACACATTTTGGTGGGTTACCCACGGGTTTCCCGGCACCGTGCTTTCCGCCCGGAGACAGAAGCCCTCGCCTGGCGCGACGCTCCTGAAGAACTCGCAGCCTGGCAGCAGGCACGCACCGGCCTGCCGATCATCGATGCGGCCATGCGCCAATTGCTGGAAACCGGCTGGATGCACAACCGTTTGCGCATGGTGGTGGCGATGTTCCTGACCAAGAACCTGTTGATCGACTGGCGTGAAGGCGAACGCTTTTTCATGCGGCACCTGATCGATGGCGACCTCGCGGCGAACAACGGTGGCTGGCAATGGAGTTCATCCACCGGCACCGACTCGGCACCGTACTTCAGGATTTTCAATCCGTTGAGTCAGTCGGAAAAATTCGACGCCGAAGGCGTGTTCATCAAACACTGGTTGCCAGAACTCAACGAGTTGAATAAAAAAGAAGTGCATAACCCGGCGAACATGGGCGGGTTGTTCGGCGTTACCGATTATCCTTCACCCATCGTTAATCTAAGTGCGTCTCGCGAACGCGCACTGGCTGCCTTCAAGAATCTGCCGTCACGGCAAAATGCCGGAGGTGACTTTGAATAGCCTACGGCTTGAGTTCAGCCCGGATCACTTCAATATCGGGGCAATTTATCAACATCTACAGGAGTTGGGCCGGACGATTGCCTGGCTAAAAAGGAGAATGGAATGAGCCTAACACCGCCACGACGTTATTGGCTGACCGGTGCAAATAACGGCATTGGCGCTGCGCTGGCCGAAGAAATACTGAAGACCGGCGCTCATGTTGCCGTGAGCTCACGATCGGTGGCGCCGCTGAAAACATTGGCCCAACGCTTTCCTGGACAAGTGCTGGTCGTGGCAGGCGACTTGACCAACAGCCAGACCGTGCGTGAAATAGGTGAGCAGATTGCCGAGTGCTGGGGTTCGCTGGACACGGTCATCATCAATGCCGGCACCAGCGACTATGTGGATGCCAAGCAATTCGATGCCTCTTCTATTGTCGAGCACGTGGTGCGTACCAACTTGCTTGCCAGCAGCTACTGCATAGAAGCCTCCCTGCCGTTGCTGCGACATGGCGTTGCACCGCATCTGGTCGGCATGGCCAGCTCGGTCACTTATCTGCCGCTCCCTCGTGCAGAATCCCCGGGCGCCGCGAAGGCCGGGATGCGTTATCTGTTCGAGTCCCGGCGTATTGATCTGGCACCGGAAGGCATCGAAGTCACGGTGGTCAGCCCCGGTTTTGTCGATAAACCACTGACGACGGAAAATGATGCGCCCATGACCCTTAACTGGGCGGCGGATGAGGCTGCAAGGCTGATCTACGCAAGACTCAAGGATCGACCGCTGGAAATCGCGTTTCCGGCGCTGTCCACCGCGACCCTGTGGCCACTTTCGCAAACGCCCGATCAGGCTAAGCAGGCAACCGGCACGCCCGAGGTGCGCAAAAATCCGCCAATCACGGATCAACCATAAAACCATATAGGCACGACAATCGGGTCGATGCCCTTGCTAACCCACTGAGTAGCAATCAAGCGTCCGTCAGACCTTTCACACAGCAACAACCGACTGCCTTACACTGCGCGCCATGAAAACCATCCCCCATACGCAAATCGCCACACCGGCGGTCACGTGCTCGACCTGTGCAGCCTGCTGCTGTCAGCTTGAAGTCATGTTGATCACCGACACAGGCGTGCCCGAACGGTTTATCGATACCGACGATTGGGGCGGGGAAGTCATGTTGCGCCTGGATGACGGCTGGTGCGCCGCGCTGGATCGCAACACGATGATGTGCACCATCTACGAAAAACGCCCATTGATCTGTCGGGAATTCGAGATGGGTGCGCCGGAATGCATCGAAGAACGCCAAGGGATTTCGACGGCGTATCGCTGAAACAGAAATACATACCCTCTAGGAGCAAGCTTGCTCGCGATGGCGACCTGTCAGTCAACTCAATGTTGAATCCGGAATCGCTATCGCGAGCAAGCTCGCTCCTACAGGTATATGGCAAATCGTTGAAGCAGTAATCCTTACAACGGCATCGTGTAATGCAACGCGTAACTTTCTACGCCTTGGTTGGGACTGGCGATCCCGGCGTTAGAATAGTGGGTGGCGCGAATGCCGACTTCATGCCCGCCAGCAAAGCGCAGGCCGACACCTAGGCGGTCCTCGAACTGAAACGCGCTGCCCAGGTCGTTGTTTTCCACTTCGGTAGTGGCGAACACTGCCACGCCGACCCCGAGTTCCACATAGGGTTTAACGCTCTCACCGGCAAACTCGTAAACAAGCACTGGCGAGAACGACAGGCTGTGGTTGCTGGATTTCTCGTCGCCATCCCAATAGGTGTAGGCGCCGCTCCAGTAACCGGTCAGGCGACCGACGTCGCTCTGCCACCAACTCTGGTCCCAATCGAATTGCATACCCAATCGGTAAGTCATGGTCGACTCACCGGTCTGGCCGACCGCGAACTCCACGCCTGCCGCTTGTGCGGTGTAACTATGCCCCATCAACGCAGCCGCAATCGCGGCCAAACAGAATAGTCGCTTCATTAGAAACTTCCCTTTCCGAACGATTTCGTTTGGTTTTTTTATTGCTCGACACACACCGCTATAGAAGTCGACGACTTATCAGAAGTTCACTCCAATTACTCGCTTGCCCCAAGACTTTCTATCCTTCAAAGCTTCGCACATCGCCAGCGGTATTCCACAATATCGGCAATATATTTCTGAAGTGATCCGGATCGGCACTGGTCCAGAATTGCGCCGCTCGCGCCGGCCCTTCCGCGAACAAGTTGCGCTCGGCCAAAAGACGCTGAAGTTGGCGTGCGACCGCCGCGCCGGTGTCGATCAGGCTGATGTCATCAGGGATCATCTGCTTGAGCAGCGGCCTGAGGAAAGGGTAATGGGTGCAGCCGAGAATAATGGTGTCCGCACCCTCGCCGAGCAGCGGTGCGACGTAACCGGCCAGCAACTGACGTAACGCAGGGCTGTGCAGATCGCCGTTTTCAATATGCTCCACCAACCCGGGGCAAGGTTGAGTGATCACCCGCACGTCGGTAGCGAAGCGGTCGAGCAATGCGGCGAACTTGGCACTCTGCAACGTGCCGGTCGTGGCCAGCACGCCGACCACCCCGCTACGGGTCGCGGCGGCTGCGGGCTTGACGGCCGGCTCCATGCCGACGATGGGCCATTCGGGATAGTCGCGTCGCAAGTCCGCTACACCGGCCACGGTTGCGGTGTTGCAAGCCAACACCAGCGCCTTGGCGCCCTGCCGTTGAAAAAAGTCGGCCATCACACTGCAACGCTGGCGGATAAATTCCGGGGTTTTCTCGCCGTAGGGGATGTTCCCGCAATCAGCGACGTACAACAGGGATTCGTTGGGCAGCAAACGCTGGATCTCGGCCAGCACCGACAGCCCACCGACACCGGAGTCGAACACGCCAATCGGCGCTTCACGCATGCTTGGGCCCACAAACGCTGCAACCCGGATCGCGCTTGACTCGAAGTTCACGGAAGCGCGTGCCCAAGGCATCAATCAACAACAGGCGGCCCACCAGCGGCTCGCCGAAACCCGCCAGCAACTTCAGTGCTTCGAGCGCTTGCAGGCTGCCGACCAATCCCACCAGCGGCCCCACTACACCCGCTTCGCTGCAAGTCAGTTCGGCCTCGCTGCCGTGCCCGTATAAACAGTGGTAGCACGGACTCTCCGGGCGACGCGGGTCGAACACCGACAACTGCCCTTCCAGACGAATCGCCGCGCCACTTACCAGCGGTTTAACGGCAGCCACGCAAGCGGCGTTGACCGCTTCGCGGGTGGAAAAGTTGTCGGAGCAGTCGAGCACCAGATCCACCCCGGCCACCGCAGCGGCCAAGGAGTCTTCATCCAGCGCAGTGCGATGGGCGATCAGTTGAATTTCGGGGTTGATGGCCGTCAGGCGCTTGATCGCCGAATCCACCTTGCTCATGCCGACGCTGTCGGTGTCGTGAATGATCTGGCGTTGCAGGTTGGTCAGGTCGACGGTGTCGAAGTCCGCCAGATGCATTTCACCCACACCCGCTGCCGCCAGGTAAAGCGCCACCGGCGCACCGAGACCGCCGAGGCCGACGATCAGCACGCGGCTTTCCTTCAACCGCAACTGACCGTCGATATCGATGTGCTGCAACAGAATCTGCCGGCTGTAGCGCAGCAATTCCTGATCATTCAGCATGGCAGGCGTCCCAGACTGATGCGTTGATGACCGCCCAGATCGGTGCGACTGTGGACTTCTTCAAAACCACTGGTAAGCAGCAGATCGCGCACTGCCTCGGCCTGATCGTAACCGTGTTCGAGCATCAGCCAGCCACCGGCCTCAAGATGATCCGGCGCCTGGGCGACGATCAAGCGTAGATCGTCGAGTCCGTCGACACCGGCCACCAACGCACTGGCGGGCTCGAAGCGCACATCGCCTTCCACCAGATGCGGATCGGCTGCTGCAATGTACGGCGGATTGCTGATGATCAGTTGAAAACGCTGGCCCTGCAGGGCACTGAACCAATGACTGCTCAGCACCGTGGCGTTGTTCAGGTGTAAGCGTTGGCGGTTGCGTTCGGCCAAAGCCACGGCTTCCAGCACGCGATCCACGGCGGTGACTTTCCACGCCGGACGCTCGCTGGCCAGGGCCAGGGCGATCGCGCCGCTGCCGGTGCCAAGGTCGAGAACGTTGGCCGGCGTGGCGGGCAACAACTCAAGCGCCGCCTCCACCAAAAGCTCGGTGTCCGGACGCGGGATCAAAGTGTGCGGTGCGACTTCCAGATCAAGCTTCCAGAAACCTTGCTGACCCAGAATGTAGGCCACCGGCTCACCGCCGCGACGGCGCTGCAAATACTCGGCGAAAGTCAGCGCCGCTTCGCTCGGAACGATGCGTTCCGGCCAGGTGTGCAGAAAACTGCGGGACTTGCCCAACGCCGCCGCCAGCAACAACTCGGCGTCCAGACGCGCCGTGGGCGAATCAGGCAAATCGGCGGCGCGCAACAAACTGGCAATGATCGTCATTTACTCACCTATCGCCGCCAGTTGATCGGCCTGGTACTCGGCCAACAACGGCTCGATCACCGCATCGACGCCACCGGCGAGGATTTCGTCGAGGGAATACAGCGTCAGGTTGACCCGGTGATCGGTGACCCGGCCCTGGGCAAAGTTGTACGTGCGAATGCGTTCGGAGCGATCACCCGAACCCACCAGCAACTTACGCTCGCTGGCGATGGCGTTCGCAGCGGCGCTGGTTTGCTGGTCGTTGAGCTTGGCCGACAGCCAGGACATCGCCCGCGCACGATTTTTGTGCTGCGAACGTTCTTCCTGGCACTCAACCACGATGCCGGACGGCAAGTGCGTAATGCGGATCGCCGAGTCGGTTTTGTTGACGTGCTGACCGCCGGCGCCGGAGGAGCGATAGGTATCGACCCGCAAATCCGCCGGGTTGATCTCGATCGCTTCCTGCTCGTCCGGCTCGGGCAACACCGCCACAGTGCAGGCCGAGGTATGGATGCGACCTTGGGATTCGGTGGCCGGCACTCGCTGAACGCGGTGAGCACCGGATTCGAATTTCAGCTTGCCGTAGACGTTGTCGCCTTCAACCCGCGCGATGACTTCTTTATAGCCGCCGTGTTCGCCCTCGTTTTCCGAGAGGATCTCCACCCGCCAGCCACGGCGCTCGGCATAACGCGAATACATGCGGAACAGGTCACCGGAAAAAATCGCCGCTTCGTCACCACCGGTGCCGGCACGGATTTCGAGGAACACGTTGCGCCCGTCGTTCGGGTCCTTGGGCAGCAGCATGCGTTGCAGATTGGCTTCCAGTTCGACCAGGCGTTCCTTGGCTTCGCGGACTTCTTCCACGGCCATTTCACGCATGTCCGGGTCGCTGTCCTTGAGCAGTGCCTGGGCACCTTCAAGATCGCCCTGCACTTTCAGCAGCTGTTTATAGGTTTCGACAATCGGCTCGACTTCCGCGTATTCCTTGGAATAAGCACGGAATTTGTTCTGATCGGAAATGACCTCGCCATCGCCAAGCAAGGCGGTCAATTCCTCGAAACGGTCCTGGAGGATGTCCAGCTTATTGAGCAGTGACGCTTTCATTGCGGTTTCTTATCCGAAAAGCTTTCCGATGAGCCCTCACCGAGGGCAAAGAGTTCCTGAGCCATCGCCAGCGCATCGAGGCGACCTTCGGCAGAGAGCTTTTTCAACTGCACGCTCGGTGCGTGCAACAGTTTGTTGGTCAGTCCACGCGCCAGTTGCACCAGCACGTCTTCGGCACTGGCACCGTTGGCCAGCAGGCGTTGGGCCTTTTGCAATTCTTCGTCGCGCAGGCGTTCACTTTGTTGACGATAGGCCTTGAGCACATCCACCGCCGCCAATTCGCGCAGACGCACCATGAAATCTTCAGCACCGACCGAGACCATCTCTTCGGCCGCTTGCGCGGCACCCTGACGGCTCTTCAGGTTTTCGGCGACCACTTCGTGGAGATCGTCGACGCTGTACAGGTAAACGTCGTCCAACTCGCCGACTTCGGGCTCGATATCCCGTGGAACAGCGATATCCACCATAAAAATCGGCTTGTGCTTGCGCAACTTCAAAGCGCTTTCTACCGCACCTTTGCCGAGAATCGGCAACTGGCTGGCGGTGGAGCTGATGACGATGTCACTGCGCACCAGTTCCGCCGGAATGTCCGATAGCAGCACCGCGTGGGCGCCGAACTGTTCGGCCAGGGTGCTCGCCCGTTCCAGCGTGCGATTGGCCACGACGATGCGCTTCACACCAAGGTCATGCAGATGGCGGGCGACCAGGGTGATGGTCTCGCCGGCGCCGATCAACAGGGCCTGGCTGCGTTGCAAATCGCTGAAAATCTGTTTCGCCAGGCTGACCGCGGCAAACGCCACGGACACCGGGTTTTCCCCGATGGCAGTATCAGTGCGCACTTGCTTGGCGGCATTGAACGTCGCCTGGAACAAGCGCCCGAGCAGCGGGCCGATGGTGCCGGCCTCACGCGCCACGGCGTAGGCGGATTTCATCTGGCCGAGGATCTGCGGCTCACCCAACACCAGCGAATCGAGCCCGGAGGCCACCCGCATCATGTGACGAACTGCCGCATCATCTTCGTGCACATAACTGCTCGCGCGCAGTTCTTCGAGGCTCAAATGATGATATTCGGCCAGCCAGCGCAACACGATATCCGCCGACAGGTGATCCTGTTCTATATAGAGCTCACTGCGATTGCAGGTGGAGAGGATCGCAGCTTCGCGGCTGTCGGTGAGTCGGCAGAGCTGCTGCAAGGCCTCCACCAGCTGCTCAGGGGTAAAGGCCACGCGCTCGCGGACGTCTACTGAAGCAGTCTTGTGGTTAATACCGAGTGCAAGGAAGGCCATTCAAAGTCGCTGATGGTGACGTGAAGCCGACAATTGTCCTACTTCGTCAGATTCAGAACAACTACTCGATCTCTATCACCCTGGTAGATGACGTCCGAGCTTGCGAGCGGTTCTCGTTTACACAACTTTTGATCCACACACCGCCCTTTGTAGGAGCCGGCTTGCTGGCAATGGTCGTAAACGATGACGCATTTATTCTGGAAAAGACGCGACGCCTGCAAGTCCATCGCCAGCAAGCCGGCTCCTGCAAGAGAGCGTGCTCCGCTGAAATCAGTTCGGCGGTTATGTTTGCCACAAAGCTTGTGTCATGATGATCCGACCGCAGGTTAGTCGTCCTTTTCCTATATGAATAGATCCTCCGCGTTGCTCCTCGCCTTTGCCTTGCTCAGCGGCTGCCAAGCCTTGGCGCCCGTGTCGACGGATGACCCGTCGCCGGCCGAAGCCAGCACTTCGGCACCTGAAAAGCCCAAGGTTTACAGCTCGTTCAGCGAAGATACGGTCTTCAGCCTGCTGAGCGCCGAGCTGGCTGGTCAGCGCAATCGTTTCGACATTGCCCTGGACAACTATGTCACCCAGGCCATCAATACCCAGGATCCGGGCATCTCCGAGCGCGCATTCCGCATTGCCGAGTACCTGGGCGCCGATCAGGCTGCCCTCGATACCGCGCTGATCTGGGCGAAAAACGCCCCGGACGACCTCGAAGCGCAGCGGGCAGCCGCCGTGCAACTGGCACGCGCCGGGCGCTATGACGACTCCATGGTTTATATGGAGAAAGTCCTGCTGGGCAAGGGCGACACCCATTTCGACTTTCTCGCCCTGTCCGCGGCCGATACCGACCAGGACACGCGTGATGGTCTGATGAAAAGTTTCGACCGCCTGCTGCAACGCCACCCGAACAATAGTCAGCTGATTTTCGGCAAGGCTTTGTTGATGCAACAGGATGGCGACGCAAAAGGCGCGCTGACCTTGCTGGAAGATAATCCGCCAGACGACGGCGAAATTGCTCCGATCCTGCTGCGCGCACGCTTGCTGCAAAGTCTCGATCGCGGCGACGAAGCCTTGCCCCTTCTGCAAAAAAGCATCAAGAAGTACCCGGACGACAAGCGTCTGCGCCTGACTTACGCGCGCATGCTGGTCGAACAGGATCGCATGGACGACGCCAAAGCCGAATTCTCCAGCCTGGTCCAGCAATACCCGGACGACGACGAACTGCGCTACTCCCTGGCACTGGTATGCCTGGAAGCCAAGGCTTGGGATGAAGCCAAAGGCTATCTGGAAGACCTGATTGCCCGGGACAGCCACGTCGATTCAGCACACCTGAACCTTGGCCGCATTGCTGAAGAACGCAATGACCCACAAGGTGCGCTCATCGAATACGGCCAAGTCGGCCCTGGCAACGATTACCTGCCGGCGCAGCTGCGTCAGGCCGACATCTTGATGAGTAACGGCAAGACCGCCGAAGCCCAGCGCAAGTTGGCGGCGGAACGTGACCAGCAACCGGATTACGCGATTCAGCTGTACCTGATCGAAGCCGAAACCCTGTCCGCCAATAAACAGGGCGACAAGGGATGGCAAGTCCTGGACCAAGCCCTGCAAAAATACCCGGACGACCTGAATCTGCTCTACACCCGGGCCATGCAGGCGGAAAAACGCAATGACCTGGCGCAAATGGAGAAAGACCTGCGCCTGATCATCAAACGCGACCCGGACAATGCCATGGCGTTGAACGCCCTCGGCTACACCCTCTCCGACCGCACCACGCGTTACGCTGAAGCCAAGGCCCTGATCGAACAGGCACACAAGATCAATCCGGAAGACCCTGCTGTCCTCGACAGCCTCGGCTGGGTGAATTACCGCCTGGGCAATCTCGATGAGGCCGAACGTTACCTGCGCCTGGCGCTGGAGCGTTTCCCCGATCAGGAAGTCGCCGCACACCTGGGCGAAGTCCTTTGGGCCAACGGCAAGCAACGCGAAGCCAAACAAATCTGGGGCAAGTTCCTCAAGGAACAACCTGACAGCCCAACCCTGCGCAGCACCATCAAGCGCCTGACCGGATCAGAGACTCTTTAAGATTATGTTTTTGCGCCACATCATCGTTTTCAGTTTCATCGCCCTGCTTGCTGGTTGCGCAGGCTTCGGTGCCCGCGAATCGGTCGAAGGGCACGGCAACCCCGCCCAATGGCGCGAGCACAAACAACAGCTGACCAGCCTCGACGGCTGGCAGATCGACGGCAAGATCGGCATTCGTGCGCCAAAGGATTCCGGCAGTGGCACGCTGTTCTGGCTGCAGCGCCAGGATTATTACGACATCCGCCTGTCCGGCCCGTTGGGTCGCGGCGCGGCGCGCCTGACCGGACGTCCGGGCAAGGTTTCTCTGGAGGTCGCCAACCAAGGGCGCTATGAGGCTCAATCCCCCGATGCTCTGCTTGAAGAGCAACTGGGCTGGAAACTGCCTGTCGCCAATCTGGCCTGGTGGGTCCGCGGGCTGCCGGCTCCGGACAGTAAAAGCCGTCTGACACTCGACGCCGACAGCCGCCTGGCCAATCTCGAACAGGACGGTTGGCAAGTCGAATACACCGGCTACACCGAGCAAAACGGCTACTGGCTGCCCGAGCGGATCAAACTGCACGGCACCGACCTTGATGTCACGCTGGTGATCAAGGCCTGGCAACCACGCAAATTGGGGCAATAAAATGCCAGCCAGTCGCCTGACCCTGCCCTCCCCAGCCAAGCTTAATTTGATGCTGCACATTCTGGGTCGTCGTGAAGACGGTTACCACGAGTTGCAAACGCTGTTTCAATTTCTCGACTACGGGGATGAGATCACTTTCGCCGTGCGCGACGATGGCGTCATTCATCTGCATACCGAATTCGACGGCGTCCCGCACGACAGTAACCTGATCGTCAAAGCCGCAAAAAAACTCCAGGAGCAATCGGGCTGCTCGCTCGGGATTGATATCTGGATCGACAAGATTCTGCCCATGGGCGGTGGAATCGGTGGCGGCAGTTCGAACGCCGCGACGACCCTGCTGGGCCTGAACCACCTTTGGCAATTGGGTTGGGACGAGGATCGACTGGCCGCACTAGGGCTGACGCTTGGCGCCGATGTCCCGGTTTTCGTACGTGGCCATGCGGCTTTCGCCGAGGGTGTGGGGGAGAAACTGACCCCTGAATACCCGGAAGAACCGTGGTATCTGGTGCTCGTACCGCAAGTCTCTGTAAGTACGGCAGAAATTTTTTCAGATCCGTTGTTGACACGTAACACGCCGCCCATTAAAGTGCGCCCCGTTCCCAAGGGAAACAGTCGAAACGACTGCTTGCCGGTAGTAGCAAGGCGTTATCCAGAGGTACGTAACGCATTGAATTTGTTAGGTAAATTTACCGAAGCAAAACTCACCGGAACTGGAAGTTGTGTGTTTGGGGGCTTCCCAAGCAAAGCTGAAGCTGATAAAGTCTCGGCCCTTCTTACAGAGACCCTTACAGGTTTTGTAGCAAAAGGAAGCAACATCTCGATGTTGCATCGCAAGCTCCAGAGTCTGCTCTAAAGGAATCGATTACTGGGTAATCGTTGCAACAGATACAGGGGCGTCGCCAAGCGGTAAGGCAGCAGGTTTTGATCCTGCCATGCGTTGGTTCGAATCCAGCCGCCCCTGCCATTTTCTTTACTCATCCAGGTTACCCTCAGCCTCTAGGTACTGCGCGTGTCCAAGATGATGGTCTTTACGGGGAACGCTAACCCCGATCTGGCTCGGCGTGTCGTACGTCAGCTGCATATCCCTCTCGGTGACATTTCTGTCGGTAAATTTTCCGACGGCGAAATTACAGCCGAGATCAATGAAAACGTCCGCGGTAAAGATGTCTTCATTATTCAGCCGACTTGCGCTCCGACCAACGATAACCTGATGGAACTGGTAGTGATGGCTGATGCCTTCCGCCGCTCCTCGGCTACTCGTATCACTGCTGTTATTCCTTACTTTGGTTATGCCCGTCAGGATCGCCGTCCGCGTTCCGCACGTGTGGCTATCAGCGCGAAAGTCGTTGCTGACATGCTTACCGTAGTCGGCATCGACCGTGTTCTCACGGTTGATCTGCATGCTGACCAAATCCAGGGTTTCTTCGATATTCCGGTAGATAACATCTACGGCTCCCCGGTTCTGGTGGATGACATTGAAGATCAGCGCTTCGAAAACCTGATGATCGTGTCCCCGGACATTGGTGGCGTCGTGCGTGCACGTGCTGTTGCCAAGTCGCTGGGCGTGGACCTCGGGATCATCGACAAACGCCGTGAGAAAGCCAATCACTCTGAAGTGATGCATATCATCGGTGATGTCGAAGGGCGTACCTGTATTCTGGTCGATGACATGGTCGATACCGCCGGCACCCTGTGCCACGCGGCCAAGGCCTTGAAAGAGCATGGCGCTGCCAAGGTTTTCGCCTACTGCACGCACCCTGTGCTGTCGGGTCGGGCGATCGAAAACATTGAAAATTCCGTGCTGGACGAGTTGGTGGTGACTAACACCATCCCGCTGTCCGCTGCAGCACAAGCCTGTGCGCGTATCCGTCAACTGGATATCGCACCGGTAGTTGCCGAGGCGGTCCGCCGCATCAGCAATGAAGAATCGATCAGCGCGATGTTCCGCTAAGGGCCCTGCCCTTCTCGAAATGTCTCGTTGACGAAAAGCGCCCCGCCCCGGCATTCCTGTCGGGGCGGGGCTTTTTTGCCCATATCGCCTTTAGCGCTGGTCGCAAACGCTGGGGCGAGTGTGGTTATTTTGGAGATACAACATGAACGATTTTACTCTGAATGCTGAAGTGCGTTCCGACCTGGGGAAAGGTGCGAGCCGCCGCCTGCGTCGTCTCGCAAGCCTGGTTCCAGCTGTAGTTTACGGTGGCGAAAAAGCCCCTGAATCCATCAGCATGCTGGCCAAAGAAGTTGCCAAACTGCTCGAAAACGAAGCGGCTTACAGCCACATCATCGAGCTGAACGTTGGCGGCACCAAGCAAAACGTAATCATCAAGGCTCTGCAGCGTCACCCGGCCAAAGGCCACGTGATGCACGCTGACTTCGTACGCGTTGTAGCTGGCCAGAAACTGACCGCTATCGTGCCTGTACACTTCGTTGGCGAAGAAGCTCCGATCAAGAAAGGCGGCGAAGTTTCGCACGTTGTTGCCGAGATCGAAGTGACCTGCCTGCCAAAAGACCTGCCTGAATTCATCGAAGTCGACCTGGCTAACGCCGAAATCGGCTCGATCATTCACCTGTCTGACCTCAAAGCCCCTAAAGGCGTTGAGTTCGTTGCTCTGGCACACGGTGATGACAAGGCTGTTGCCAACGTTCACGCTCCACGTGTTGCTCCAGAAGCTACCGAAGGCGCTGCAGAGTAATTCACTCTGTGAAGCCGGAGTGATCAAGTAACATCGCGGACTGGAACGTAGCGAGAAAGCGGGCGAGAACGCGGAGTTTACATCATGGTAAATGAGCATTTTTCGTCCACTTTCGCCGCTCTCCCTGATTGCGGCGATGTTATCCAACACTCCAAGGAAGGGCCCCTATCGTGACTGCCATCAAACTGATCGTTGGCCTGGGAAATCCAGGTGCTGAATACGAACAGACCCGGCATAACGCAGGGGCCCTTTTTGTTGAGCGCATCGCGAACGCACAAGGCGTCAATCTTGTGGCCGATCGCAAATATTTCGGCCTGACCGGGCGCTATTCGCACCAGGGTCAGGATGTTCGTCTGCTGATTCCCACCACGTACATGAACCGCAGCGGCCAGGCTGTAGCGGCTCTCGCTGGTTTCTTCCGCATCAAGCCTGAAGAAATCCTCGTGGCGCACGACGAACTCGATCTGCCTCCGGGCGTTGCCAAGCTCAAACAGGGCGGCGGCCATGGCGGTCACAACGGGTTGCGCGACATCATTGCGCAACTGGGCAATCAGAATACTTTCTACCGTCTGCGGCTTGGCATCGGCCACCCGGGCGTCGCCAGTATGGTTTCAAATTTCGTCCTGGGTCGTGCGCCACGCGCCGAACAGGAAAAACTCGATGCCAGCATCGACTTTGCCCTCGGCGTGCTGCCGGATATCCTCGCCGGTGAATGGAACCGCGCGATGAAAAACCTGCACAGCCAGAAGGCCTGACTCTTATCCGAGGGGAAACACCATGGGATTCAATTGCGGCATCGTCGGCCTGCCTAACGTCGGCAAGTCCACCCTGTTCAACGCCCTGACCAAATCCGGGATCGCGGCCGAGAACTTCCCCTTCTGCACCATCGAACCCAACAGCGGTATCGTGCCGATGCCGGATCCGCGCCTGGAAGCCCTGGCCGCCATCGTCAATCCGAAGCGCATCCTGCCGACCACCATGGAATTCGTCGACATCGCGGGCCTGGTTGCCGGCGCGTCGAAAGGTGAAGGCCTGGGCAACAAGTTCCTGGCCAACATCCGTGAAACCGATGCCATCGCCCACGTGGTCCGCTGCTTCGAAGACGAGAACGTGATTCACGTCTCCAACAGCGTCGACCCGAAACGCGACATCGAAATCATCGACCTGGAACTGATCTTCGCCGACCTCGACAGCTGCGAGAAGCAACTGCAGAAAGTCGCGCGTAACGCCAAGGGTGGTGACAAGGACGCCGTGGTTCAGAAAGGCCTGCTGGAGCAATTGATCGCTCACTTCACCCTCGGCAAGCCTGCGCGCAGCCTGATGAAAACCATGAGCACCGACGAAAAAGCGGTGATCAAGGGCTTCCACCTGCTGACCACCAAACCGGTCATGTACATCGCCAACGTTGCTGAAGACGGTTTCGAAAACAACCCGCACCTGGACGTGGTCAAGGCCATCGCCGAAGAAGAAGGCGCCATGGTTGTTCCGGTCTGCAACAAGATCGAAGCGGAAATTGCCGAGCTTGATGACGGCGAAGAGAAAGACATGTTTCTCGAAGCCCTGGGCCTCGAAGAGCCAGGCCTGAACCGCGTGATCCGCGCTGGCTACGAAATGCTGCACCTGCAGACCTACTTCACCGCCGGTGTCGAAGAAGTCCGCGCCTGGACCGTCCGCGTCGGCGCCACCGCGCCACAAGCCGCTGGCGTTATCCACACCGACTTCGAAAAAGGCTTCATCCGCGCCGAAGTGATCGCCTACAACGACTTCATCCAGTACAAGGGCGAAGCCGGTACCAAGGAAGCCGGTAAATGGCGCCTGGAAGGCAAGGACTACATCGTCAAAGACGGCGACGTGATGCACTTCCGCTTCAACGTGTAAGCGACACGCCCAACAAAAAGCCGCGTTTGATACGCGGCTTTTTTGTGCGCGAAATTCCTGTAGGACCCGGCTTGCTGGCGAAAAACGATAACGCGGTGTATCAGACAGACCGCAGCGCCTTTATCGCCAGCAAGCCGGCTCCTACAAGGTGGGTCAGGCCTTTTTGGTCCGTGGCAGGAAGATCGCCAACACACCCAACAACGGCAGGAACGAACACAGGAAATACACGTACTCAATCCCGTGAATATCCGCCAGGTGCCCCAGCAACGCCGCGCCAATCCCGCCGAACCCGAACATCAAGCCGAAGAACACCCCGGCGATCATCCCCACATTGCCCGGCACCAACTCCTGCGCGTAGACCACGATGGCCGAGAATGCCGAGGCCAGGATGAAGCCGATGACAATGCTGAGAACAGTCGTCCAGAACAGGTCGACATGGGGCATCAGCAATGTGAACGGCGCAACGCCCAAGATCGAGAACCAGATCACCGCCTTACGGCCGATCTTGTCGCCAATCGGCCCACCGAAGAAGGTCCCCGCCGCTACCGCACCGAGAAACAGGAACAGGTGCAGCTGCGAACTGGCCACCGACAGGTCGAATTTCTCGATCAGGTAAAAGGTGAAGTAACTGGTGAGGCTGGACATGTAGAAATACTTGGAAAACACCAGCAAACCGAGCACCACCAGTGCGCTGGTCACTCGCCCCTTCGACAACCCATGAGTCGCCGCCTGACCTTGCTTGAGCTTGAACAGGTTCAGGTGATTGGCGTACCAGCGGCTGATCCGGTAGAGCACAAACAGCGCAAACACCGCGAACAAGCCGAACCACGCAACATGACCCTGACCGAAAGGAATGATGATCGCTGCAGCCAGCAACGGACCGAACGCCGACCCCGCATTGCCACCGACCTGAAAGGTCGATTGCGCCAGCCCGAAGCGTCCACCCGAAGCCAGTCGCGCCACACGAGAAGCTTCCGGGTGAAAGGTCGAGGAGCCAATTCCGATCAAGCCCGCCGCCAGCAGGATCAGAGGAAAAGTGCCGACCACCGACATCATCAAAATCCCGATCAAGGTGCAGACCGTTCCGGCCGGTAGTAGCCATGGCTTGGGATGACGGTCAGTGTGATAACCAACCCATGGCTGCAACAGCGAAGCCGTCAACTGAAAGGTCAAGGTGATAAGGCCGACCTGGGTGAAGGTCAGGCCGTAGTTGGCCTTGAGCATCGGGTAGATCGACGGCAGCACCGACTGAATCAGGTCGTTGATCAGATGCGCCAGCGCCACCGCGCCGATAATGCGCATGACCAGTGGACTGCTTTGCGAAGCTGCGGGCGCCGCCGTGGTGGCGGGCTGGGCGTTGGTGATAGCCATGAGAATTTCCAGACAACAGGTAGGTGCACGCGGGCAGGTGCGTCAATGTGCCATTTTTCGGTGCAACAGCGCCATCCCCTTAGCCTGCTAACGACTTCGAAATTCATCGCTTTCTCGGTGATAGCGCAAAGCCATGGTCTGAATCTTGCCTTGCTTATCCGCTTCAACGCGGCCCCCTTACAAAGGGGACCGAGAATGGGAAGTTTCACCACAGAGCCGGCCTACAGAGCGGGCAAAGGTGAACTTTCGAGGCCTTTTAGAAGGGCACAGGTCGGGGTCGCAATGGCCTTGATGCACGCCAATGGTGCGTGGTGTCCAAAGGAGTCATGGGGCATGCAGGCTTTTTTATCACCGGGGATCGCGCTGCTGGGGCGTTTTGGTTTCGCACGCAAGTTCCAGTTGTTGTTTCTGCTGTTTATCCTGCCACTGGCCGGCAGCCTGTGGATGATCGGTCAGGACTACCGCGACAAACTCAACCTTATTTCCGGCGAGCGTGCCGGGGTACGTCAACTGCTCGCCCTCGATGCGCTCGACAACCTGCTCGCTGCCCAGCGTGACCGTGCAGCGCGTTGGCGCGCAACCGAAACCAATCGCCAGCCGACGCCAGCCACACTCACCGCCATGTCCGCGTTTGATGCGGTTCAGCCTGCGATCGCCCAAGCCACCTCGGACCTCGGCAACGCGCTGAAAACCGAAGGCGCCGGGGGCGAAACCCTGGCTCGTTATCAAACGCTGCAAAGCGCTCTCAATGGCCTGGACTCGAAAAGCCTGAGCAGCGTCGGTTGGTGGCCGGACGGTTACGATCGCTTCACCAATGCCTTGAGCGCCCTGCAAGCCTTGCGCGAGCAGATCGCCATGGACAATCGCCTGACGTTGGCACCGTGGCTGGAAACCTACTTGCTGACGCAGATTTCCACGCAGCACGCACCAGACCTGATAGAGCGGGTCGGTCGTCTGGCCAGCGTCGGGCAGGCGTCGGTGGTGTCCGGGCAATTCACCCTGCAAAGTCGCCTGCAATTGCGCGACTTACGCAGCCGTATCGGCGATGCCCGTGAACAGCTGGTCAAAACCGCAGGCCTGCTCGAAGCGCGATTGCCCAGCGCCTTGCAAACCTGGGCCGGGCAATACCACGACAGCCTCACGCACCTCGATGCCGGCCTGAAAGTCCTGGATGACGGTGTATTCGGCGGCAGCATCAATCTCAAGCCAGAGGACTTCGAGCGCAGCCTGGACGCCCTGCTCGCTGACCTCGCCTCGCTGCGCCAGCAATCATTGGTGTCACTGGATCTACGTCTGGATTACTACCACGATTCGGCGATTCGCCAGTTCATCGTCGTGGCGGCCATTTTTAGCGGCCTGTTGCTGGCCGCGCTGTACCTGTTCATCTGTTTGCAGGCCTCCATCCGCCGCAGCGCCAGCGGCATCACTCTGCTGGCCGAAGCGTTGCGCGACGGCAATCTGAGCCTGCAAGTGCCGGTTCAGGGCCGGGACGAACTGGCGGCCATCAGCACTGCTCTCAACGTCGCCGTGGTGCAGTTGCGCACCAGTTTGCTGGGGGTCGATCACGAGACCCTACAACTGAGCGATGCGGTGCAAACCCTCAATCATCATTCCAGCGGTGCCTTGGGCGAAGTCGAAGCCCAGCAACTGCAGATCAGCCAGATCGCTGCTGCAGCGACGCAATTGGCCGCGACCTCCCAAGGGGTGGCCAAGAGCTGCGAACAGGCTTCAGGCAGCGCTCAGCACACCCAGCGCATCGCCGCCGACAGCAGCCGCGACAGTCAGCGCACGACGGCGAGCATTCAGCAGCTCAATCAGCGCTTGAATGACACGGCAGCGGCGCTCGGGCGGGTCAGTGAACAAGGGCAACAGATTCAACTGGTGGTCGATACCATTCGCGGAGTCGCCGAGCAGACCAACCTGTTGGCACTCAATGCCGCCATCGAGGCCGCTCGCGCTGGGGAGCAGGGTCGCGGATTTGCCGTGGTGGCCGATGAAGTGCGCAGCCTGTCGCAACGCACCCAGTCCTCGACCGCACAAATCGCCGGCACGGTGGATAGCCTGCGCAGCACCGTGAACGAAGCTGTCAGCCTGATGGAAGCGGCTTGCGGCCAGGCACAATCAGACGCACATGCCGTCACTGGCCTGGGCGAACGATTAGGGGAGATTGCCAGTGCGGTACAAGGCGTCACCGACACCCTGGCGCAGATCGCCACGGCGGTGGACGAGCAAGCGAGCACCGCCGACGAAGTCAGCGGCAACATCCAGCAAGTCGATCAGGCGGCTGTCCGCTTGCTCGAAGGCGCGCGGGCAGTGAACCTGGCGGCAGACACCTTGAGCCAGGGAAGCAAGGCCTTGAGTGCCAATACCGGCCGCTTTCAGCTCAATTGACGCCCTCCTCCGACCCGTTTTTTCGGGTTCGGAGGATAAGCGGTTGAAAGTGTAGAGAAATATTTTAGATTTACGCTTGACGCATCTGCATTACCGGTGAATAATGCGCGCCACTTGGCTACATAGCTCAGTTGGTTAGAGCATAGCATTCATAATGCTGGGGTCCGGGGTTCAAGTCCCTGTGTAGCCACCAAGTACTAAAAACGGCTTACCGAAAGGTAGGCCGTTTTTTTATGCCCCGAGAAAAGCGGCTCCGAAGTACAGCCCGGTCTTGGCTCACCGGGCCATAGCAAATACCGCTTCAGGATCGCGTCGCTGCCAGCGCCGACAACGCCCGCTCCCATATCTGCCAGGTGCGCAGCCAGACCATGGCCTGCCAGTCGCTGTCCGCAGGATAAAACTGCTCGAGCAGATTCAGTTTGATTTCACGCCCCACAGCATCGTTCGGATTACCGTGCAGGTGTAGCCAGTGGTCATCGCGCAGATGACGATGCACGTCCGGCCCCGGATACGTCCCGCATTCGATAACGAATGGCATCAACCGCACCTGCGGCAATGCGTTGATCAAAGCCTGCGAGGTATAACCCGTGGCAGTGGCCGCCACGCCGGTTTCGCTCAGGGTGTCTGCACCGGTTTGCAAAGCGAAGAGCCACGGGCCATAAATCGCCTGGGCGTCGCTCAGCGCCGGATAGGCTGCTTCGGTAATCGTCAGCAACATCGGGTGACCGTAATCCCCTGCACCGGTGTGCAAGTCAAAGCACATGGCGACTTCAGCATGGGCGACGTGCTTTTGAATAATCTGGTGCAACGTACGGTTCGACCAACTCGGCGCCCGCCCGCCGTAGAACAATCCATCGGGATGCGCATGCTGGCCACCTTCGACAATCGACATCACCGCCGGCCAGCCATGGGCGCGGATTTGCGCATCAAGCAAGGCATCGGCGCGCTCACGCTCGGGACCTTTCAATTGAGCGCAGGCATAGATTTCATGAAGGTCGTTATAAGCCTGGTTGTCCGGCAGCGGCCTGTCGAAGTTCAGGTGATTGCGGTTCAGGTCGATGTTGTCTTCGTTGACCCGACGCAACCACGCCATGCCCCAGGGGTTGATCGAATGGATCATCACCACTGCGACATCTGCTGGTAACGAACGCTTGCCCAGCTCCTGCAACCATTTGATCTGGCACCCCGAGCCATAGAAGCCTTCCACACCATGGGTGCCGCTGAGCGCAATTAACAGGCGTTTGGCAGCAGGATCGCCGAGTACCGCGACGTCCGTGCTCAGCGGCTCGTCAAAAGGACCGCGGAGCGAGTGTGGATACTCGGTCAGCGTCGCCCCTGCCGCGCTCGCTGCCGCGAGGAACTGTTCACGCTGGGATCGGTAGCTGGGCTGGGTCGGGAACTCGGTCTGCATGATTGCCTCTTGTTGAATTTCTGGCTTTGCCGATAGCAACGACCCTACAGAAAATTCCTGCGCTGAAGAAGGACAAAAGCCTCTTGGAGCCGGGACCCGGTTTGCGTCACTCGGTGGTGGCCGATAAAGTCCACGAACCCTTTTCCAACGGACGGAGTGCCCCGCGTGTTCTCAGCCTTCTATTTGAGCCGCTATCGCCTGTCAGCGTTGTCGCTGATCGCCGCCACATTGACCCTGGCGGCCTGCAACGCCCCGCCCTCTTCACCTTCGGTATCGACGCTGCCCGTCGCGCCGGAAAACGCTTCGGGTTATCGCACCGACCTACAAACCCGTCACGCCTCGAAACACATGGCCGCCGCCGCTAACCCACTGGCGGCCGAAGCCGGACGGGAGATGCTGCGTCGTGGTGGTTCGGCCATCGATGCCGCGATTGCGATGCAAGCTGTGCTGACACTGGTCGAGCCGCAATCCTCGGGCATCGGCGGTGGTGCGTTGATCGTGTTTTGGGACGGTAAAAAGGTGCGCACTTACGACGGCCGCGAAACTGCACCGGTCGGCGCCACCGAGAAACTTTTCCTGCAAGCCGATGGCACACCGATGCCGTTCACCCGAGCGCAGATTGGCGGACGCTCGGTGGGCACGCCAGGCGTGCTGCGAGCCCTTGAACTGGCGCACCAAAAACACGGTCGCCTGCCTTGGGCCCAGCTGTTCGAACCGGCCATCAAACTGGCCGAGCAAGGCTTCGCCATCTCGCCACGCCTGCACCTGTTGATCGCCTCTGATTCGTCGATACGAAAATCCCCGGACATGGTGGCTTACTTTCTGAATGCCGATGGCAGCCCGAAAGCCGCCGGCACCTTGTTGAAAAACCCGGCACTGGCTGCCGTGTTCCAGCGCATTGCCAAAGAAGGGCCGGATGCTTTGTACAAAGGCCCCATCGCCCAGGAAATCGTGGCCAAGGTTCAGGGTCACGCCAACCCCGGCAGTCTGTCGCTGAATGACCTCAAGGACTACAAAGCCAAGGAGCGCGCACCGCTGTGTACCGACTACAAGCGCTGGCAGGTCTGCGGCATGCCACCGCCGTCGTCGGGCGGGATTGCCATGGCGCAGATCCTCGGGACGCTGCAAGCCCTGGAGACACGCGATAACCGCTTCGCCCTGGCGCCGATGACACCGGTCAAAACCACCGCCCCCGCGGGCATCGAACCGCGGCCCGAGGCCGTGCACCTGATATCGGAAGCCGAGCGCCTGGCCTATGCCGACCGCGCGCAATACGTGGCCGATACGGACTTCGTGCCGGTGCCGGTCAAAGGCCTGGTGGATCCGGCTTACCTGGCCAGCCGCGCCTCGCTGATCGGTGAGCGCAGCATGGGCACCGCCAAACCCGGCACGCCACCGGGCATTCAAGTCGCCTACGCACCGGATCGTTCGCCACTGCGCATTTCCACCTCACAAGTGGTGGCGGTCGATGACGAAGGCGGCGCGGTATCCATGACCACCACCATCGAATCCGGGTTCGGCTCCCACGTGATGGTTCAGGGATTCCTGCTCAACAACGAATTGACCGATTTCTCGTTCATCCCCGAAGAGAACGGCCAAAAGGTCGCCAACCGTGTAGAGCCGGGCAAACGCCCGCGTTCGTCCATGGCCCCAACGCTGATCTTCGACCGTCAAAGCGGTGAATTCCTCGCCACCCTCGGCTCACCCGGCGGCTCGCAGATCATCGAGTACGTCGCCAAATCCACCATCGGCCTGCTCGACTGGAACCTGGATCCGCAAGCGGCCATCAACCTGCCCAACTTCGGCAGCCGCAACGGCCCGACCGAGCTGGAACGCGGCCAGTTCAGCCCGGCGCTGATTCAGACGCTGAAGGACAAAGGGCACAGCGTGAACGAAATCGATATGACCAGCGGCACACAGGCGATTGTTCGGATCAAGGATGCGCAGGGGAAAGCGTCACTGGCCGGCGGGGCCGATCCTCGGCGTGAAGGGGAAGCGCTGGGGGATTGAGTCGCAAACACGGTGAACCTGTAGGAGCTGCCGCAGGCTGCGATCTTTTGATCTTGCTTTTACAAATCAAAGTCAAAAGATCGCAGCCTGCGGCAGCTCCTACAAGGTGACAAATCAACCTACAAAATCATTCTGCCGGAGCGGGCATGACGCGATGTCCCGTCCCGCTCAACGACTGATCTTCAGTGCCTGCCGGGCCCGATGTTTTTCCAGGGCCAGCTCAATCAGCCGCGTGACCAATTCACTGTAGGTCATTCCGGCAGCCTGCCACAGTTTCGGGTACATGCTGATGCGGGTAAAACCGGGCAGCGAATTGATTTCGTTGATCAGCACTTCGCCGCTGTCGGTCAGGAACACGTCGACTCGCGCCAGCCCGGAACACCCTAGGACCTGGAACGCCTCGACAGCCATGAATCGAATGCGCTCGCTGGCCTCGACACTGATGTTGGCCGGGACCACCACTTCAGCCGCATTGTCGTCGATGTACTTGCTGTCGTAGGAATAGAACCCGCTTTTCACCACGATTTCACCGCAACCGCTGGCGATGGCGTCTTCATTACCGAGCACCGCGCATTCGATCTCGCGGCCGCTGACCGCAGATTCGACCAGCACTTTCTCATCGAAGCCCAATGCCAGTTCGACCGCTGCCACATATTCGGCTTCGTCGGTGACCTTGCTCACGCCCACGGAAGAGCCCTGGTTCGCCGGTTTGACGAACAGCGGCAAACCCAGTTTGTCGCTAACCTTTGCGAATCCGTGACGCGCCGCCGTGGCGCGGGTCAGGGTCACGAACGGAGTGACCGCCAGCCCGGCGTCACGCAACAGACGCTTGCTGATGTCTTTGTCCATGCACACTGCCGAGCCGAGCACATCGGAGCCGACAAACGGCAGATCGGCCATGCGCAGCAGACCTTGCAAACAGCCATCCTCACCCAGAGTGCCGTGGACAATCGGAAAGATCACATCGACGTGCCCCAGCAATTCCTGACTGGAAGTTTCGACCAATTGCTGACTGGCCTTGCCCGGCACGACAGCCAGTTCACGGTTGGATTGATTGAGAGCGATCAGCGCCGGGTTCTCCTGGTTCAGCAGGAAATTCGACGGGTCGTTGAGGTGCCAGTGACCTTGCTTGTCGATACCGATCAACACCGGCTCGAAGCGCGAACGATCCAGTGCATCGACAATGTTTTTCGCCGATTGCAGCGACACTTCATGCTCCGCCGATCGGCCACCAAAGATGATGCCTACACGCAGTTTGCTCATTCAAATCACCTTAACGATTGGCCACCAGATGCGCGCCGAACAGCAGGTAGCAACTCCCTGCGAAGCGATCCAGCCATTTACGGGAACGGACGTACGCACCCGCCACACGACGACTCGAAAACAGTAGCGCGACGCTGCAATACCAGCTGAAAGACAACGTCGCCATGGTCAGCACTGCCAGCGCCAGCAACATGGGAGGCACAGTCGCCGGCATGGCGGTGGCAAAGATTGTCGCGACGAACAATGCGGATTTGGGGTTGGTCATGTTGCCCAGGAAACCCTGGCCATACACCGACAGCAAGGTGCGCCGGGCACCATCAATCGCACCCCCCTCGTTCATCACCGTCGCTGGCGTGCGTCTGAACTGCTTCAAGCCCAGGTAAATCAAGTAGCCGCCGCCGGCAATCTTGAAACTCAGATAAAGCGTCGGTGCGGCGCTGAACAACGACTTGATGCCCAGGCCACCCGCCAGCCCCCAAAGCACGGTGCCCGTCGCCACACCGAGTGCGGCCACAACGCCGTGACGCTTGGAGTGACTGGCGGCCAATTGCGCGATATTGAAAAAATTCGGCCCGGGCGTCACCACCGCGACCGTCCACAACAATGCCAGCGACAACAGCGGTGCGGCGTAGCTCAGAAATCCTGTTTCCATGGTTCAGGCGCCTTCTTGGCTGAAGAAAATGCGGGGCATCGGCAAGCGCTACCTTAAGGCTGCAACGTCTTGCCGTCCACCGGCTCACCGATGGTCAAAAAGTGCCCGCCCGCGACATGGTGCAAAGTGCGCAACGGGTCCTGTCCTTCGAAATGCCAGCGCCCGTCACTGAACACGCGCTCGTCCGCTTGCGCGGCAATCACTTCGGCCAGGAACAGGTCGTATTGCTGATGGTTATCAGGCTCTGGCAATAGTCGGCACTCCAGCCAGGCGACACAGCCGTCGAGCATCGGTGCTTCGATCAACTCGGCACCGAAGGTCGGCAAGCCGTAGATCTGGAATTTATCCAGCCCTTGGGCACGGTTCAGTTCCAGGCCTGACGTCGAGCCCACGGTTTGCACGATATCGGCCTGGGCCGCGCAAGGAACGTTCAGCACGAAGGTGCCTGAGGCTTCGAGCAACTGTCGAGTCCAGGTGGACTTGTCGAGTACGACGGCGATTTTTGGCGGTTCGAAATCCAGTGGCATGGCCCAGGCGGCGGCCATGATATTGCGCTGGCCGTCATGGGCCGCGCTGACCAACACGGTCGGCCCGTGATTGAGCAGACGATAAGCCTTGGGCAAAGGGACCGGACGGCGATGGGAGGCGCTCATGGAAGTCTGCTCCTTGGGGAAAAGAGCCGATTGTAGCGATATCCAGATCTGAAAAGATCGCAGCCTGCGGCAGCTCCTACAAAGGAATGTAGACCCCTGTAGGAGCTGCGGAAGGCTACGATCTTTTGACGGTCAGGACATCAAGTCGCTAACTGATTGGCAAACTGCCCCACCGCATTCACCACTTTCTGCGCGCCGTCCTGGATCTCGACGATTACGGTGCCGGCTTCCGCCGCCAACGCCAGGCCCTGCTCTGCCTGGAGCTTGCCGTCAGTCATCAGGGCCACGGCGTTGCGGGCCATGTCCTGGTTCTGACGTACAACGAGGACAATTTCATCGGTGGCCTGGCTGGTGCGCGAAGCCAGTTGCCGGACTTCGTCCGCCACCACGGCAAAACCCCGCCCCTGCTCACCGGCGCGAGCCGCTTCGATGGCCGCGTTGAGCGCCAGCAGGTTGGTTTGTTCAGCAATGCCGCTGATGGTCTTGACGATGGTGCCGATCACCAGCGACTGCTCATTGAGCGCTTCGATACCGTCGCCGGCGGTTTGCATGTGTTTGGCCAGGTCACGCATCACGTCCACCGCCTGCGTCACCACGGCGTTGCCGCGCTGGGCGCTCTGGTCGGTTTGCTGAGAGGTGCTGTAGGCAATGTTGGCCGCTTCAGCGACGGCTTGCTCCTGATTGACCTGATCGGTAATCACCGTGGCGAACTTCACCACTTTGTAGAGATTGTCGTTGGCATCGGTCACCGGATTGTAGGACGCCTCCAACCACACCGTACGACCATGGCTGTCGATGCGTTTGAAACGTCCAGCCACGTATTCTCCCGAGTTCAGGCGACGCCAGAAGTTCTGGTACTCAGCACTGTTCTGCTCTTCCGGCAGGCAAAAGGTACGGTGATGTTTGCCTTTGATCTGCGCCAGGCTGTAACCCATGCCACTGAGGAAGCGCTCGTTGGCGGTCAGCACGTTGCCATTGAGGTCGAATTCGATCACCGCCGTCGAACGTACCAGCGCACCGATGAGATTTTCATGCTCGCGGGAGGCCTCGATGGTGCGGGTCAGGTCACTGGAGAAAATCGAGAAATGCTTGATCCGGCCGTTTGCGCACCGCACCGGTTGCACGATTGAACGCAACCACGCCTCCTGGCCATTGCCGCGCAGCAGACGAACAGCGCCAGCAAAGTGCTCACCACGGGTCAGCGCGTTACTGAAGCGCCGCTGGAATTCGTCGGATTTCACATGCTCCGGAACGATATCGTCGATGTGTCGGCCAATCAGGTCACTGCTCTTGTAGAGCATCTCGCCAAGGAAGTTCTGGTTGGCCGATTGCACCTGCCCATCTTTATCGAGGGTCAGCACGAGCATCTCGCTTTCCAGGCTTTCCTTCACTTGCAGAAGGCTGGAGAGTTCTTCGCGAAGAGCCGACAGCTCCTGCTTCAAGCGTTTATTGAACATGGGACGCACCGATGGACAGGGAGAGAAAGCGATATGCAGCCTAACCATCGGCCTTGCGGATTTTTTCTGAAGAGTGATTCAGCTTTGTCCTACAAAAATACTTTCGGCACGCAACACCTGTAGGAGCTGCCGCAGGCTGCGATCTTTTGATCTTGCTTTTATAAATCAACGTCAAAAGATCGCAGCCTGCGGCAGCTCCTACAGGGGGGAACGCGTATTCCTCATGCTTTTGCGGTGCATGCGGCCGAACAGCCGTCGATTCTCGGCATCCGGGCACCGAAGTACGCTGCGCTGCTCACACCCACCGCGCCCATCACCGCAGCGAAAATCACGCAGATCCATGGGCTCCAGGGCATCAGACCAATCAACAGCAGCGGTGTGATACTCGCCCACGCGGCGTAGGCAATGTTGTAGGTGAACGAAATACCCGAGACACGAATCCGTGCCGGGAACAGGCTGACCATCACCGACGGCACTGCGCCCACCACCCCGCAACAGAGGCCGGCAACCGCGTAGGCCAGCCCAATCCAGTCGCCGCCGTTGATCAGGCAGGTGTAGAGCACGCCGATGCCCAGCGGCAGCAGCAGGCTGTACAGCATCACCGTGCGCCAGGCTCCGATACGGTCGACCAGCAACCCGGCGAGCACGCAGCCAATGTTCAGGAAAACGATGCCCAGCGCGCTCAGCCCGAAGGTGTGGCTGGCGGTCATGCCGAAGGTTTTCTGCATCATGGTCGGAGTGATGACCACGAACACCACCACCGCCGATGTCAGCACACAGGTCAGAATCATCGCTGGCAATATGGCCAGGCGATGTTCACGCAAGACCGTGCGCAGCGGCAACTCGACGGCGGCATCGCGCCGGGCCTGCATGGCCATGAACACCGGGGTTTCGCTGAGCCAGCGGCGCAACCAGACGCCGATCACACCGAACACGCCACCCAGCAGGAACGGGTAACGCCAGGCGTAATCGAGGATTTCCGCCGGAGTGAATGCTTGCGCCAGGAACGTTGCCGTCAAGGCACCGAGCAAATAACCAAAGGTCAGGCCCGCCTGCAAGAAACCCAGGGCATAACCGCGATGGCCGGCCGGCGCATGCTCGGCAACGAAAACCCAGGCGCTCGGCACTTCACCGCCTACCGCCGCCCCTTGAAGCACGCGCAGGAGCAACAGCAGCAGCGGTGCGAAATAGCCGATTTGCGCGTAGGTCGGCATGATCCCGATCAGCAGGCACGGCAGCGCCATCATCAGGATGCTCAGGCTGAAAACTTTCTTGCGACCCAACCGGTCGGCGAAATGCGCCATCAGGATCCCGCCCAGCGGTCGCGCCAGATACCCAGTGACGAAGATGCCAAAGCTTTGCAGTAATCGCAGCCACTCGGGCATTTCCGGCGGGAAGAACAGCTGGCTCAAGGTCAGGGCAAAAAATACGAAAATGATGAAGTCGTAGATTTCCAGCGCCCCGCCGAGGGCCGCTAGCCCGAGGGTCTTGTAGTCCGAGCGGTTGAACGGCGTCGGGCGCGAATCAGTGTTGGCAGTCATGAAAAGAACTCTGGCACAGGCAAAAACCAAGGCGCCCATGGTCTACGCAAACGCGCCGGCGGACAACCCGTTAGACCAAAGTCCCATAGCCGCAAAACAGGCCCGCAAAAAACCTCTTCTTGATTTACTGTAAGCGCCTGTCCAGACGGGCCGCCAACGCCCCGAAGACCACAATAAACATAAAAATCCGAGGTACTCCCGTGGCCGCTGATATCGAAGATAGCCGCTCCGCCCGCTTTGCCCTGCGCTGCTCAAGTTTTGCCGAACGCTGGTTCCCCGACTCCTGGGTGTTTGCCGCGCTGGCCGTGATTATTGTCGCTTTGGCCACCATGGCCATGGGCGCCAAACCCACCGATGCCGCGATGGCGTTTGGTGATGGTTTCTGGAGCCTGATTCCGTTCACCATGCAGATGGCTTTCGTGGTGATCGGTGGTTACGTAGTCGCCAGCTCGCCGCCAGCGGTGAAGCTGATTGACCGCTTGGCCAAGCTGCCGAAGAACGGCCGCTCCGCTGTGGCCTGGGTGGCGCTGATTTCCATGGTCGCGTCGCTGCTGAACTGGGGTTTGTCGCTGGTATTCGGCGGTTTGCTGGTGCGCGCCCTCGCCCGCCGCACCGATTTGAAGATGGACTATCGCGCCGCCGGTGCCGCCGCGTATCTGGGTCTCGGCGCGGTGTGGGCCTTGGGCTTGTCCTCGTCGGCGGCCCAGTTGCAGGCCAACCCGGCCAGCCTGCCACCGTCGATTCTGTCGATCACCGGGGTGATTCCTTTCACCCAGACAATCTTTCTCTGGCAGTCCGGCGTGATGCTGCTGGCGCTGGTCGTGATCTCGATCATCATTGCCTACGCCACCGCCCCCGGCCCGAATTCGGCACGTGACGCCAAAGCCTGTGGCGTTGACCCAGCCTTCAACCTGCCGCCCTTGCAGCCACGCACCCGTCCCGGCGAATGGCTGGAACACAGCCCGCTGCTGACCATTTTGCTGGTGCTGCTGGCCGCCGGATGGCTGTTCCATGAGTTCTCGACCAAACCGGCGATCAGCGCGATTTCCGGGCTTAACACCTACAACTTCCTGTTCATCATGCTCGGCGCCCTCCTGCACTGGCGTCCGCGCAGCTTCCTCGACGCCGTGGCCCGCGCGGTGCCGACCACCACCGGCGTATTGATCCAGTTCCCGCTGTACGGCTCGATCGCCGCGTTGATGACCACGGTCAAGGGCGCCGATGCGCAAACCCTGGCCCATCACATCTCGACGTTTTTCGTCAGCATCGCGTCCCACGACACCTATGCGCTGCTGATGGGCGTGTACTCGGCGATCCTCGGTTTCTTCATCCCGTCCGGCGGAGGCAAGTGGATCATCGAAGCGCCGTACGTGATGCAAGTGGCCAATGACCTGAATTACCACTTGGGCTGGGCCGTGCAAATCTACAACGCCGCGGAAGCCCTGCCGAACCTGATCAACCCGTTCTACATGCTGCCGCTACTGGGCGTGCTGGGATTGAAGGCGCGGGACTTGATCGGATTCTCGTTCGTGCAATTGCTGGTGCACACGCCGATTGTGCTGTTCTTGCTGTGGGCGCTGGGGACGACGCTGGCGTATATACCGCCGGTGATGCCGTAACACTAAAATGAATGCACCTGCCGCAAGGCGGGTGCAATCAGGATTGATCGGTGGGCAGCACTTTCAGCAGTTCAGGCAATGCCGCTTGAACCGTCTCCCACACCACCTCAAGGTTAATATCGAAATAGCCATGGGCAATGCGGTTGCGCATACCTCGCATGCTGCGCCATGGCACTTGGGGATTTGAAGTGGTGAACTCTGCGTAGCGATCCATGAGTTTGGTCGCTGCCTCACCAATAATGATGAGGCTCATGATGACCGCTTGCTGCGTCCGCTTGTCATCAAGGAAATCTTCTTTACTCAGCCCTTCGACAAAGACCAGCGCATCGCCAGCAGCCTGGCGCATATGCTCAAGGTAATCGTCGAGCCGGTGATCATTCATACGGGCCGTGCCTGTTCGAGTACTTGTTGACGAAACTTCAATGGAAGGTCTCCGGGCGTCAGCAGATCAACCCCTACGCCCAACAATTCCTCAAGCTCGACCTGCAGCCCGCCAAGATCGAACAGCGTCGCTCCAGGCAGGGCATCGACCAGCAGGTCAAGATCACTCCCTTCATGATCCGTCCCAAGTAATACCGAACCGAAAACTCGAGGGTTGGATGTCCGAAAACGGCTTACAACCTCTCGAACGGCTGCTCGTTGCAAATCAAGCGCGGCAGAGGGCTTCATGGTTCACCTTTGATGAAAGCTATATTGGCCAGTCTAGCAGTGCTCGGGAGTGGCAAACACTGCAATACTCAGACTACGGTTGTTACACACCATGTACGGCCTCCCCTGTCCAAGGCCCCACGCTGAAAAGGATCTGAGCATGCTGAAACTCGCAGGACTCACCCTCGCGGCCCTCACCCTGAGTGCCGCCGCCCACGCCGATATCTACGTGAAGCTGGGCAACACCGAACGCGTCACCCGCCTGTTTGCTTATCCCAACAACTGCAGCGTGATCTGCTTTCGCAACTGGACGCTGGAGCAGACCGTGGAGCATTACCTGACCCAAAGCCTGCAGCGCGATGGTTATGGCGCAGCGAAGGTTATGGTCAAAACCGATAACAATCAGCTCTTCGCCGTACTCAGCGGCGTGCCCAATGGCTATGAGAAACCGCTGGAAGCGCTGCTCGAGGCCGGTGATCTGGCCTACAACGGTGCCAGCAAACTGAATGCCGACGGCAAGTGGGCCTATAGCTGGCATTTTTTCCTGCCCCTGGGCATGCCACTGGAAAACCGCAGAAGCGTAGAGCTGCTGCACTTCCCACCCGATAATTCATTGACCCAGGCCCAGGATTACCTGAAGTCTGCCACGACCGATCGCTGGGCTTCGTTGCTGACAGTCAATGGCGTACCCACCGAGCAGACGCCGAATTACCAGACCATCATCGATATCGCTCCGATTGCCGCACCCGCCAACGCCGGCAAGGATCTACTGTCTGTCTATGGCTACTTCACCGACTACCAGACCAGCATGGTCAAGAGCATCAGCCAAAAGGCCAACGGCGACACATTGCCGATGGTCGCCTTCGGTACACCGGTGCGTGACTGGATCAAGCAGCAGTACGGGCCGACGGTGAACGTATTGGGATTGGTGAGTATCAGCCCGAGCGACGGACTGAAAGTGCCCGTGTTGGGTGCCAACCACCCGAGCTACATTTGGTACGCCGCCGACCCTGCCAATTACACTGGCACGAGCACCGAAGCCAAGGCCAAGGCTGATGCTGCAGGGCTGAAAGTGATGGCACAGGACCTGAGTGCCGCGTGCTGGCAAGCCGCAATGGGCCGCGAAACTGACAGCAATGCTGACATCGAGCTGAGAAGTTGCACGCAAACCTGGCAAGTAGCCCAGAAAGACAAAACCTGTGCGCTGTTCTACACCTCGGTCCGCAACCTGACACCTGGACAAGCCGCAGGTAAATGCGCATCAGCAACGATCCAGGCCCAGCTCAAACAACTCAAGGCACCCGCGCCAGCGACTACGCTTCCCGCTCCATGGCTGTAAATCGCCGTCAGCTGACGGAAGGCGCCGACGGCCAGATGTTGTTGCAACACTGGCGTCGGCAAAGCCTCTGAATGAGAAGGCTTACAACTTCTCGACCGGACGCAGGCGGTACTGCGGCGGCAATTGCTCGAAACCGCTGATGGTGGTGTTCAGGCTTTTCCAGCGACCGTCCTTGATGCCGTAGATGCAACCGTGGATCGACAGGCTCTGCCCACGATGCCAGGCGTTTTGCACAATGCTGGTATGGGCGACGTTGGCCACTTGCTGAATCACGTTCAATTCGCAGAGGCGGTCCACCTGTTCCTCTTCGGTGGCCAGTTTGGCGATCTCTTCGCGTTTCTCGTAGTACAGATCACGAATCGAACGCAGCCAACCGTCGATCAGGCCGAACTGGCGATCCTGCATCGAGGCGCGCACGCCGCCGCAACCATAGTGGCCGGTGACGAGGATGTGTTTGACCTTGAGCACGTCCACCGCGTACTGAATCACCGACAGGCAGTTAAGGTCGGTGTGCAGCACCACGTTAGCCACGTTGCGGTGTACGAACAGGTCGCCGGGCAACATGCCAACAATCTCGTTCGCCGGTACACGAGCGTCGGAACAGCCGATCCACAGGTACTCTGGCGTCTGCTGACGAGCCAGTTTGGCGAAGAAGTCAGGATCTTCTTTGGTGATCGCGTCAGCCCAGCGCTCGTTGTTATCAATCAGATCTTGTAATTCGTTCATGCAATGAAGCCTCGGTAATGATGCGCTGCTTTGACAGTCGACCGTCCGTCGAGGTCACGCGCTTAATGCAGATACCCGTCTGATGCGTTCACTCGCCGCTCCATGCCAGTGGAATTCTCTGATGCCCAGTGGGTCCACCCTAGTAAGGCCCACAGTATGAGGAAATGCCATGACTGATTCACGACGTCCTTACGATGCGGTGCAACCGGAGCCCATCGATGACAACGAAGACCGCATGGGCTCGATGCATGAGCTGGATTTCGACGAGGAAGAACCCAGCGCCAAGATCGGCGACGAACTGCCTGAGAATGAACGCGAACAACTGATGCCGCGGCAGCGCGTGCGTGAAGCCGGGATGACTGGCGCCTCAACTACCGACCATGAACCCACCGACGATGACCTGAGCCCGGAAACCCTGATTCGCGAAGATGGCGCCCGTGATGCCCATGAAGCCGGCAAAGGTGATCAGGCCGATTGGGACTTGAGCGTTGTCGATGAAGATGACATTGGCGGTGGTAACGGGCTGGATGAAGCGGAGATGGCGCAGCAAGATCCGCTGGACCGCAAGCGCTGAGAGTTGCCCATGTAGGAGCTGCCGAAGGCTGCGATCTTTTGATCTTGCCCTTAAAAAACAAAATCAAAAGATCGCAGCCTTCGGCAGCTCCTACAGGGAAATGACACGCTGCTTAATCCACCAATGTGCAGGCCATGACCACCGCATCTTCGCGCCCACCCACCGCCGGGTAGTAATCCCGACGCCGGCCAATCTCGTTGAAACCGTACCGCTCGTACAACTTGAACGCCGGAGTATTACTGTCGCGCACTTCCAGAAAACACTCCCGCGCCTCAGCCTTGTAGGCGATCGACATCAAATGCTCCAGCAGCTTCAAACCCAGGCCACGGCCCTGATTCTCCGGTTTAACGGTGATGTTCAGCAGATGCGCCTCATCCAGAATGATCTGCACTACACCATGACCGACCTGCTGGTGCCCTTCGAACATCAGCCAGATCTGATACTTGCCCAGGCCGTCGAGAAAAATCCCGCGGGTCCACGGGTGGCTGTAGGCGGCGTATTCGATTTTCAGTACAGCTTCCAGGTCCGCCTCGGTCATCGGGCGGAACGATACAGCGTCACTCATTCGATTCTTTCCAGCGCGCCATCAGCCGACGCATGGCTTGCCAGACATCAGCCTTACGCTGTGGCTCTTCCATTAATAATTCCAGGCCCGGCAAGGCCCAGACCGAGCCCAGGCCTTCGACCTGGAGTTCACGGTTGAAGGATTCGGCGTCCGCCTCACCGGCAAAACGCACCGCCGGCAGGCCGATCAGCCACAAGCAGACGCACGGTGCGTCTTCCAGCCTGGCCGAGAGAAAACCTTGCACGAAGTCGCGCGCCGCTTCCGGACCTTGATCCATGGTGCCCCGCACCAGCAGCGGCCAGCGCACCGGCTCGCCGACGATCTGCGGGCTGTCCGGCAGACCGGCGGCGCGCAGCATGTCTTTGAGAAGCAAGTACGCGGGGTCGCGGGTCTGGAACGCTTCGCCTGTGGGTAACTCCACCAGCAGCAAGCATCGCCCGGCGCGCAACAGTTGCAGGGCAAAACGCGGTGGCGGAACTGGCGCGACCTTGGAGACGGCCGGTGCCTCTTCGACCTCTTCCACCGGTTTGGCCCCGGTGCGCGTGCTCGCCATTGATGGCCGCGGCACCTCGATTTTAACCCGCTCGGCCGGTTTGATCACCGGTTCTACAGGCGCTTGCGCCTCAGGTGCAGGCGCTACCGGCGCAACGATCAACGGCTCGAGCGGCTCCAGCAACTCGGGCCGCGACGGCGCAGCAAAGGGCAATTCGGTGCGCGGCAGCCAGTTGACCACCTGCATGGCGGTCAAATAGGCGCGGCGACGGGACTCGATAAGCAAAGGTCGGCCACTTGTGGATAACTAAAGTGCGGTGATTCTACCGCCCTTCGCTCAAGATCGCCTGCTGTTGATCGATAAGAAAAGCGACACTCCGTCCCGAGAGTGAATCGCATCGCCCCTGATGCAGTACAATCGCGGCTTTTAATCGCCAACCAGCCGGCCATTCCGATGATCGAACCCAAGCGCGTCTTGCGCGCCCTCGCTGAACACTGGGCACTTCTGGAGCCACTGTGCGAGCACTTCGACCAAGGCACATTGAGCCTCAACGAATTGCGTTCACAGTTGGCCGCCCAGCAACTCGACAGTACGCCGCAGGACATCACCAGCCTGCTGGATGTGTGGATTCGCCTCGATATTCTGGTTCCCGTGGCCAAAAGCCCGAACCGTTTCGAGCTCAACGCGCAGATCCACGACTTCCTCGCCTACCTGCGCCGTGAACACCGACTGGGCCTGTGCCTGGAAATCGAAGCCTATCTGCGCCACCTCGAGCGACTGGCCGGCTACATCCAGGATGCCTTCGACATCCGCGACGGCAACGATTTGGCTCGTCAATTGCGCCTGCTCGACATGCGCGTTCGCGACGTATTGAAGAAGCTCGACAACGACGAACAGGCGCTGGTGGCCGTGGCCGAACGCGCCAAGACCAGCGACCGACAGATCCCGTTGCGTCAGCGTTACGCTGAAGTGTTGGCGACCTGGGACGAATACGTCGAACCGATGATCGATCTGGTCAACGCCGACGGCGCCTTCGAACAAGGCGTGCGCAAAGTCGAAACCGTGTTGCTGAAGATGCTCAGCGAACAGCAACGCCTCGGCCACCTGGTCGACGACGACATGCTGCTGCGCACCCACGCGCGCATTCTCGAAATGCAGACCAGCGCCCAGCTGACCCTGCGTCACGCCCGCGAACTGCTGCTGCCGCTGCGTGAAGAAGCGCGCCGCCACAACGCCGTGACCCGTGGCGCAGCGCTGGCCTTGTCGATGATCCGGCGCAAGGGCATCGACGCCGTGCCGCAAGCGGCGATGCCGATGTTCACCCGCCCGCAAAGCACCTTCCTCGGCAGCGCCAGTCAGGTTGAAGCCTACGTTTACGCCCTCGCCCGTTTCGAGCCGAAACCGGCACGATTCCCCAAGGCGCACAAGACCAAGGGCGGCGATGCCCCGCGCGCACCTCGCACGGTTCGCGAGATGCTCGAGCGCTGCGAAGACGCCCTGCCGATGCCGGACCTGATGACCTGGCTGCTGGAGCAGGAACCGGACGGCGCCACCGACGAATTGCTGTACTGGTTCTCGCGCCTGTCCCGGGAAAAACGCTTCACGCGCGAGCGCCTGGAACGTCGCGACTACTACACACACGAGCATCAGGTCAGCCTGCGCTCCTTCGCCCTGCTCTCGGCCGGTGATGACGCCACCGAGAATTCTGCGAGCACCCCAAATGCATCTTGATCTATCCGAACTGTCCCATCTGGCACCGATCTTTCGCGAGCTGTTCAAGGGTTACCACGTCAGCCGCCGCGATCCGGAGTTGTACGCGCAGTTGTCTAACTTCCAGGACCAGTACCGCACGCTGTTCAAGGCCCTGGGCTTTGAACTGGTCTGCGACACCCGTGGTTTCTACTATTTCGTACCGGACCTCGCTGCTGCGGCGGTGAACAAGACTGCCCAGCGTCTGGCGCTGTTCACCTTTATCCTGGTCGAGCACCTGGCCGATCAGGGCCGCGACCCGATCGCCGTGCTCGACGGCGGCAGCCTCGGTCGCGATGAATTGCCATCGCTGCTGGAGAAGTACCGCGACCTGTTCATCCAGGCCGAAGTACAGACCCAGGACGAGCTCGAAGAAAAGATCATGCGCCGCATGACCCAGCTCGGTTTCGCCAGCGAGGAAAACGGCGTCTACCGTTTCCTGCCGCCGATGCACCGCTTCCTTGATGTGTGCCTGTCGGTGCAGCAAGACCGTGATCTGGCCGCCAGCCTGCACAGCGTCCTGCCATTGCCGGTGCCGGTGCTGATCGACGAAGACAGCGACGAAAAACTGCTGCAGACCGACGATCCGCTGGACCTCAGTGAGTTCGAAGGCGAAAGCGAAGAAGACGCCTTGGCCCGCGCCATCGCCGAAGAACAGGAGCTCGACGCATGAGCAAGGAACGCTACGGCATCCGCCGCTTTGCCCTTTTGAACACCGCCGGCTACAGCCTCGGTTTGTTCCCGCTGGAAGAGCCGCTGTCGGTCTACGGCGCGAACAACCTCGGCAAGTCCGCTTCGATCAACGCCTTGCAGTTCCCGATCCTGGCGCGCATGTCGGACATGAGTTTCGGCAAGTACAGCCTGGAACAATCCCGTCGTTTCTATTTCGCCTCAGACACCAGCTACATTCTGGTCGAAGTCTCGCTGCCCCACGGCCCGCACGTGATCGGTGTGGTCGGGCGCGGCCCGGGCGGTGGTTTTGGTCACCAGTTCTTTGCCTATGCCGGCAAACTGGACCTGGCTCACTACCAGAAAAACGACACCTGCCTGCGTCAGAAAGAGCTGTTCACCAACCTTGAGCGCGAAGGCCTGAAAGCCTACGAACTCAAGCCTGATGAACTGCGTCGTCTGCTGGTCGGTGGCCATACGTCCATTCCGCTGGACCTGACGCTGATTCCGCTGCGTTCCACCAGTGAACAGAGCCTGAAGACTTTCCGCGCGCTGTTCATCAACCTGCTGCACATGCGCGAAATCACCGCGGCCAAGCTCAAGCAACTGTTCCTCGATGCGTTCGAACACAGCCTGCGATCCGGCAGTGTCGATTACATCGCCGCGTGTGAAGAAGCCTTCCGCGATGTACGACGCATGGAGCAGGACTACAACTCCCTCGTCGCCGCCGGTCCATTGGTCGAAGCCTTGGCCAACGGGGTGAAACAACGCGACATCCTGCGCGGCAAACTGCACCGGATCTCGCCATTGCTCGACTCGCTGCTCGGTACCTGGTCGGATTACGCCAGTGCGCGCAAGGAAGAGCTGACCATTCAGGCCGAGCACTACCGCAACGAGCAGGACGCCCTGCAAAACGATCAACGCGGCGGCACTCAGGAACTGATGCGCCTGGAGCGGGAAATCTCCGGCATCCAGCGCTGGCTCGGCGAGTTGTCGGTGCTCAAGCATCGCTTCGCCCTGGTCGATGACGTCAAGGTGCTGGAGCAACAATTGCTCGCGGCCAAGGACGCTCACGATGAACTGGCCGGTGCGCTGGCACAGTCCCGTCAGTTCAGCGCCGAAGACCTGGAAGAACGCCTGCGCGATCTGGAAAAACGCCTGAAGTCGGTCAAGCAGCAACTCGATCACGCCGATAACAACAGCTATGCCCGCCTGCGCGAGGAGTTCTCGCAACAGGACGTCGAGCGATTGATGCGCCTGTTCAACAGCGCACTGTTTAGCCTGCCGCTGGGCGAGCACGGCATCACCCTGGACGAGAACGGCGATTGGGTGAAATCCGTGGAGCTAATCCTCGACGGCTTCAAGGGCGAGCGTTTCGAAGTGCCAGGGCTGTCCATCGACATCTCGCACATCGAGCCACCGGCTCTGCAAGCACTGGCTGACCGCGCCGCGTTGCGCGACCAGAAAGAGCGCCTGGAAAAAGAACTCAAGCAACTGAAAACCCAGCAAGCCGTGGCCGCCGACCGCGCCGCGAGCAAGACCCAGACCGAAGCGCTGTACCAGCAAGTGCTGGATGCGCAGAAAGCCCTGGAGGATTTCCGTCGCGCACAAACCCTGAGCGCCGAGGAAGGCGACAAGCTGGAACAGCTGGCGCAGATGGAAGCCGCGCAGGACGAATTGAAGCGTTCCAGCGACGCCTTTACCGAACGCGTCCAGCAGCTGTCGGCCAAGCTGCAACTGGTCGGCCGCCAGATCGGCGACATGGAAGCCAAGCAACGCACCCTCGACGACGCCCTGCGCCGTCGCCAGTTGTTGCCGGCAGACCTGCCATTCGGCACGCCGTTCATGGACCCGATCGACGATTCCATGGACAACCTGTTGCCGCTGCTCAACGACTATCAGGACAGCTGGCAAGGGCTGCTGCGCGCCGACGGCCAGATCGAAGCGCTGTACGCACAAGTCCGCCTCAAAGGCGTGGCCAAGTTCGACAGCGAAGACGACATGGAGCGTCGCCTGTCACTGCTGATCAACGCTTACGCACACCGCACCGACGAAGCGCTGACCCTGGGCAAGGCTCGTCGTGCCGCCGTGACCGACATCGCCCGGACCCTGCGCAACATCCGCAGCGACTACGACAGCCTCGAACACCAGTTGGCCCTGTTCAACCGCGAGATCAACAAGCGTCAGGTTTCCAACCTGCAAAGCTTCCGTATCGTGCTCGCGCCGAACAAGGAAGCGCTCAAGCATATCGATCAGATCATCCACAGCGCCGGTCAGTACGAAGAAGGCGAAACCCTGTCGGTGTTCGACCTCAGCCAGAGTGCGGAACAGGACAACAAGAACGAGGAAGCCAAGGAATACCTGGCTCGGCTGGTGGCTGCCAACCACAACCAACTCGGTCTCAAGGACTTGTTTGAACTGGCATTCGAGATCACCAAGGTCAACGGTCAACCGGTGATCCATACCGACATCGACGGCGCCGCCTCCAACGGCACCACCATGACCATCAAGGCACTGACCAACATGTACTTGTTGCTGCACTTGATGGACCGCGACCTGGCCGGGCGCGTGCGCTTGCCGTACTACCTCGACGAGGCCGCGGACATCGACGAGAAGAACCAGGCTGCCTTGCTGGAAACCAGCCTGCAACTGGGCTTCGTGCCGATCCTCGCAAGTGTGAAGCCGCAAGTCTGCGCCAGTGTCGCCATCGACCTGGAAGGCGGCAGCGGCCCGGCCGGCATCTACATCGACGAGGCGGACTGGAAGTACATCCGTCGTCACGATCAGGTGAAGGCAACGGTCATCGAACAAGCAGACGAGCCGGAGCTGGATGCGGTCTGACGCTTGAAGCGAAGGCAATAAAAAGGCCGCGATCCAATGGATCGCGGCCTTTTTCATAGGTGTGTCATTTAGCTTTGCTGTGAACTTCTGGGCCTCTTCGCGGGCAAGCCCGCTCCCACAGGGTTACCGGTTGGTCACAGATTCTGTGTACACCGCAACTTCCTGTGGGAGCGGGCTTGCCCGCGAAGGCGCCATCACAGACGCCAGAAAACTACTTACCGAGTGAAATTTTCGGCGCCCAAGTCAGCCATTCCTCTTCAAACTTGTCGAACAGCGGGAACGTCTGCGCCGGTCGCGCCACAGTGCCCATACGCTCACCGTCCGGCGTGGCAAACGCAACGCCACCCTGAATCATGGTTTCCAGCGATTCGGTCCGCACCGTCGCTCCTCTGAACAGGCCGACATCAAAGTCAAAACCACTGGTGTTCCAGAAACGCGTGCCACTGCGCACCAATGGCGCGTACTTCGGCTCGATCAGGATGTGAATCAGCACCCGGTCCGCGGTCTGGCCCAGTTCATATCCCGTCACCTTGCCCACGGTGATTTCACGATAGGTCACCGGCACACCCGGTTTAAGAGACCCACGGCGAGCAGCGCTCAATACCAGGCTCAGCCCGGCTTCTTGTTTGGCCGACTCTGGTGGATTGGCCAAGGCCACGAAGTTTTTCTGCGGCCCCAGGTTCTTCGCTGCGGGCTGCACTTCGATGTATTGCCCGGTCACCAGGGTTTCCAGATTGGAGGTCTTGATCAGACCCAGTTCAGGCTTGACCACCCAAAACTCACTGCCAACCCGCGCAATACGCTCAGGCACTTCGGTGACGCGCGCCGTCAACAACACTGATTGCAAATCACCACTGAGGTCGACGCCCTCAATCTTGCCGACATCCAGACCCTTGAAACGAATCGGCGTACCGGCGCGCAAACCATCGGCGCGGTCGACCTTGATCGTGATCACCTCGCCTTTTTGCGTGGCGTCTTCATGGCTGGCGAACAGGCGGAAACGTGGAATGCGCTTCTGCAACGGCGCCTTGGCTACTGGTGTTTCAAAGGCAATGCCGCCGGCCATCAGGCTTTGCAGCGATTCGCTTTTAACTTGAATTCCACCGGTCAGCCCACCCGTCAGCGTGATACCGCTGGCGTTCCAGAACCGCGTCGAACCGTTGACCAGATTTTCATATTCCTTCTCGATGTGGACACCGATCACCAATTGGTTTCGCTTGCGTGAAAATTGATAGCTCTGAACCGAGCCCACCTTGACCTGTTTGTAGAGAATCGGACTGCCGACCTCTAGCGAGCCGAGATTGTCGGTGAACAACACCAGATGCAGACCCGGCGAGCGCAAGTCCAGCGGCGGCGCCTTGGGCCGAGCGACGAACTCACGTTGCGGCGCAGCACCTTTATCCCCAGGGCGGACGGCGATGTAGTTACCCTTTACCAACGCTTCAAGTCCGGTGATCCCCGCGAGGGAAATAGAGGGTTTCACCACCCAGAATTGAGTGCCGTCGACCAGGTAATCCTCGGCCAAAGGGTCTAGCGTCAATTCAGCACTGGCGGCAGTCAGGTCGGCATCAATCTTGAGCGCCTTGAGCGTGCCGACCTGAATGCCCTTGTACATGACCGGTGTGCGACCGGCTTGCAGGCCTTCGAAGTCACTGAGCTTGACCTTGACCTTGATCCCGGCCGCAGCCGCATCGAAGTCTTCATAGAGACGGAAAGGCAGGCTCGGATCTGTCGGCGGGCTGTCCTTGCGGTTCTCCGGCGTAGCGAACGCAATACCGCCGGCAACGATGCTGGCCAGGGACTCGCTGCGCACTTTCACGCCCGACAGGTTGGCGTCGATGCTGATGCCGCTGGCGTTCCAGAAACGCGTGTGTTTGCGCACCAGTTTGGCGTAGGTCGGCTCGATGAATACTTTAAGTTCGACGGTGCTTTGGTCTTCGGAGAGCACGTAGCTTTTGATCTGACCGACCTTGATTTGCTTGTAGAACACCGGGCTACCACGATTGAGCGAGCCTAGGCGATCGGCCTTGATCGTCAGGTGCAGTCCAGGCTGGGCATCGGACAGCGGTGGTTCTTCGGCCAGCGCCTTGAACTTGCGGGTGGGCTCGCCTTCGCCCGGGCTGATCGCAACGTAGTTACCCGAAACCAGCGTCTCCAGCCCAGTGATACCAGCCAGCGTCACGCTCGGTTTGACCAGCCAGAAGCGCGTACTGGTGCGCAGGTATTGCTCAACGTCCTTGTTCATCTCGACAGTGGCAATCACACCTTTGGAAGTGCCTTCATCATCGAGCTTGAGCGCCTTCACCTTGCCGACCGGCATGCCTTTGTAAACAACTTCGGTCTTGTTGGCTTGAATACCTTCGCCACTTTCGAAACGGACCTGAACTTCGATGCCCGTCTCGTTATAGGCACGCCAGCCGAGCCAGCCGCCGATGATCAAGGCAATCAGGGGTAACACCCAAATGGCAGACCAGTTCGAGGCCGGTCGGGTTTTCGCTGTAGGCAAATCAGTCATGGTCGTCGTCCGACTCCGTGTTATCCCAAATCAGTCGGGGATCGAAAGTTACTGCGGCAAGCATTGTCAGAATCACCACGCTGGCAAAGGCGATGGCGCCAAGATCAGCTTCGATACTGGCGAGCCGTCCAAAATTCACGAGTGCCACCAGGATGGCGATCACAAAAATATCGAGCATCGACCAGCGGCCAATGAACTCGATAAAACGATACATCCATATGCGCTGCCGAGCCGAAAGTGGCTGGCGTCGCTGCACGGAATACAACAGCAGTGCGATGCCCACGAGTTTGAATGTGGGCACAAGAATACTGGCGATAAAGACCACGGCGGCAATTGGAATCATGCCGTGCTGAACCAGTTGGATGACACCCGACATGATGGTGCTGGGGTCCCCCTTGCCCAGGGAGCTCACGGTCATGATCGGCAGCACATTGGCTGGTATATAAAGAATGGCGGCAGTGATCAGCAATGCCCAGGTGCGCACCAGACTGTTCGGGCGCCGGGCATGAACCAAGGCACCGCATCGAGTGCAGACCTGTTCATCGGTATCAGCTTCCTGCTTGTTCAATTCATGGCACTCCGCACAAACCAGAATGCCTGCATCAATCGCCCGCATGGGCATCCTCTCCTGATAGAGCCTGCCAGATCTGGTGAGGCGACATCACGACCTCCAACCAGACCTGGACCAATAACAAACCGATGAAACATGCCAGCCCGAAACCTATGGTCATGGCTGCCATATCTGCCAGCTTGACGATCGCTACCAGCACGCCCATGAGGTAAACCTCGAGCATTCCCCAATCTCTTAGATGGTGATAAATGCGGTAGAGCAGCAAACCGTAACTGCGCCCGATATCAAGACGAATACTCAGCAAGACAGCCAGTTGGCAAAGCAGTTTGAGTAACGGGATCCCCATGCTGCACAGGAACACAATCACCGAAACGCTCTGCATGCCTGTATTGAACAGGCCCACAACGCCGCTCCAGACGGTGTCTTGCGAAGATTGCCCGAGTAGATTGAGCTGCATGATCGGTAAAAAGTTCGCAGGAACGTACAACAACAATGCAGCGATAACCAAGGCAAGGCTGCGCTGCACGACATTGTGTCGATGGGCGTAGAGCTCGTAACCGCAGCGCGGACACAGGGCTTTTTCGCCATGGGCGAGCTCGGGCTTGCGCATCAGCAAGTCGCACTCATGACATGCCACCAAATCGTCCAGCGGTAATTCTGACAGCCTGGAGGCGTCAACCGGATCTGGCATAAGGACTCTGACTCCAAAAAAGTAGGGCTTATTCTAGTGGCCTGAGTCAAAAATAACTGTGCAATTTGTGCAAGGAAAGGCAATGTTTTCCTGCGGACAAAACAAAACCCCAACTGCTTTCGCAATTGGGGTTTCGGAATTTAATCTTGACGATGACCTACTCTCACATGGGGAAACCCCACACTACCATCGGCGATGCATCGTTTCACTGCTGAGTTCGGGATGGGA
>NZ_JAGYGD010000018.1:0-141364 GCF_019947275.1 Pseudomonas sp. GL-RE-29 | reverse complement strand
ACAACGCGGCAATGGCGGCTTGTCGATCTCCAATCTGGAAACCTTTTTATGAGTCCTATCTGGCCAGAGGCCTGGCAAAAACCCAAGCCCTGGTCATCCTCGCGCGCAAGCTGTGCCGGGTGGCATTCGCTCTCATGAAAAACCAGAGCGAATACCAGCCGAATTTAAGGCTGCAGGGTTCCCCTGCAACATAGAATCTCCCACAAGGTTTTTCGTTGCGAAGGAAATGTCATCAACAACTGAGAAACCTGTGGGAGCGGGCTTGCCCGCGGTGAGGCCCACTACAACACCGCAGATTCAAGAATTAGATCCACCCACCCCACTGCAACAAAAAGATCCCGATATTGGTGGTCACCGCCGCCATCAACGTGGTGATGACGATAATCGCCGCCGCCAGTTCATGATTGCCATCCGCCGCCCGGGCCATGACAAAACTGGCCGCCGCTGTCGGGCTGCCGAAGTACAGAAACAGAATCCCCAACTCCGCCCCACGAAAGCCCCAAAGCCACGCGCCGAGTGTCGCCAGAATCGGCAGGCCGAGCATTTTCACCAGGCTTGAACTGAGCGCCATCGAGCCGCTTTTGCGCATCGCCGCCAGCGACAACGTGCCGCCGATGCAGATCAACGCCAATGGCAAAGTGGTTTGCGCCAGATATTGGCCAGACGTCTCCAGCCATCCCGGCAAGCTGATTTTGAAGTACGCAAAGGGCGCCGCCGCAAACACGCTGATGATCAGCGGGTTGATCATCACGCTTTTGCAAATGCTCCACGGGTCGGACTTGATCACCGGGCTGTAGACCGCCAGGACGATGGTCGAGAGCGTGTTGTAGAACAGGATCACCAGCGCCGCGAGAATCGCCCCGAGGGAAATCCCGTAGTCGCCGTACATGCTCGCGGCCAGCGCCAGGCCGATCACGCCGTTGTTACCGCGAAATGCGCCTTGGGTGTAGATCCCTCGGTCTTCCCGCGGGCACTTGAAAATCGCCCAGCCCCAGGCGATGGCAAAGCACACCAGGGTCGCGAGGGAGAAGTAGATCAGCAGCGCCGGTTGCAGCGCGGCGTGCAGGTCAGCATGCAGGATGCCCAGAAACAGCAACGCCGGCATGGTGACGTTGAACACCAGGGACGATGCGGTGTGGATGAAATTGTCGTTGATCCAGTCGATGCGTTTGAGCAGCACCCCAAGAAACAGCATGGCGAACACCGGGGCGGTGATGTTCAGGGTTTCGAGGAAAATTGCCAGCATGCCGGAGAGGACCTTGAGGTGGGCGTCGTTAGGGGGCTAATGATAAGCCACTGACGACGTTGGCGTCTGGGAGAAAGTCTTCGCTGGCAGGCGATGAGTAACCTGTGGCGAGGGAGCTTGCTCCCGCTGGGTCGCGAAGCGGCCCCCTCCTCATTTCAAAGCAGGGGACTGCTGCGCAGTCCAGCGGGAGCAAGCTCCCTCGCCACAGTCTTAAGTAATCGGCGCCGGGTTGAACAAGGTGATGTCGTTATGCAGCTTGTGCTTTTCGGCCCACGTCTGTTTCTTGCCGCTGGCCACGTCCAGGTAGTAGTGGAACAACTCCCAGCCGAGGTCCTCGATGGACGCGCGTCCGGTGGCGATGTGTCCGGCATCGATGTCGATCAGGTCGGGCCAGCGCTGCGCCAGCTCGGTTCGGGTCGACACCTTTACCACCGGCGCCATGGCCAAACCGTAAGGCGTGCCACGACCGGTGGTGAATACATGCAGGTTCATCCCCGCCGCCAGTTGCAACGTCCCGCAGACAAAGTCGCTGGCCGGGGTCGCGCAGAAGATCAGGCCTTTGTCCTTGACCCGCTCGCCAGGGCCGAGCACGCCAGTGATGGCGCTGCTGCCGGACTTGACGATCGAGCCCAAGGACTTCTCGACAATGTTCGACAACCCACCCTTTTTGTTGCCCGGCGTGGTGTTGGCGCTGCGATCCGCTTCACCCTTGGCCAGATAACGGTCGTACCAGTCCATCTCCCGCACCAGTTCCTGGGCGACTTCCTTGGTCTGCGCGCGGGAGGTCAGCAGGTAGATCGCGTCGCGCACTTCGGTAACTTCGGAGAACATCACCGTCGCACCGGCGCGCAACAACAAATCCGAGGCATAGCCCAAGGCCGGGTTGGCGGTGATCCCGGAAAACGCATCACTGCCACCGCACTGCATGCCGAGGATCAGCTCGGACGCCGGCACGGTTTCCCGACGGCGTTGATCGAGCTTCTTCAAACGGGTTTCCGCCAGCTCCATGATCTGCTCGATCATCTCGGTAAAACCGTGGCTGGAATCCTGCAGCCGATACAACCACGGCTCGCTCAAATCCACCGAGCTGTCGTTCTCGTGCATCACTTGCCCGGCCTGCAATTTCTCGCAACCCAGGCTGATCACCAACGCCTCGCCGCCCAGGTTCGGGTTGCGCGCCAGGTTGCGCACGGTGCGAATCGGGATGTAGGCGTCGGTGGCGGTGATCGCCACGCCACAGCCGTAGCTGTGGGTCAGCGCCACCACGTCATCGACGTGCGGGTACTTGGGCAACAACTCATCCTTGATGCGCTTGACCGCGTGATCCAGCACACCAGTCACGCATTGCACGGTGGTGGTGATGCCAAGGATGTTGCGCGTGCCGACGGTGCCGTCGGCGTTGCGATAACCCTCGAAGGTGAAGCCTTCCAGCGGTGCCTGCGCGGCCGGCACTTCGGTGGACAGCGGCAGGCTGTCCAGCGGTGGCGCGGTCGGCATGCGCAGTTGATCTTCCTTGACCCAACTGCCGCGTGGAATCGGCTGCAAGGCGTAGCCAATGGTCTGACCGTAACGAATCACCTGGCCACCCTCGGGAATGTCTTCCAGGGTGACCTTGTGGCTCTGTGGCACGAAGTCCACGGTGACCAGGCCGTCCGCAAATGCGGTGCCGGCCGGTACGCCCTGATCGTTGACCACGATCACCACGTTGTCCCGCTCGTGCAGGCGGATGTAGCGCGGCGAGTCGGAATGTTCAATCAACTGCATGACGCCGCTCCTCAGGAATGCGCTTGAGACAATTTGTTGTGAGTTTCAGGACCGCTGACCGGTGGCTCTTTGAGCACCACACGCTTGATCGGACCTACGATGACCAGATAGCTGAACACCGCGACCAGTGCGTTGCAACCGACGAATACCAACGCCCATTTGAACGAACCGGTGGAGCTGATGATGTAGCCGATCACGATTGGAGTGGTGATCGAAGCGATGTTACCGAAGGTGTTGAACAGGCCACCGCTGAGACCGGCAATCTGTTTCGGCGAAGTGTCGGACACAACGGCCCAACCCAGTGCGCCTACGCCTTTGCCGAAGAAAGCCAAAGCCATGAAGCCAACGACCATCCACTCAACATCGACATAGTTGCAGGCCACGATGCTGCTGGACACCAGCAGGCCGGCAATGATCGGTGCCTTGCGGGCGAAGGTCAGGGAATGGCCTTTGCGCAGCAGGTAATCGGAAATCACTCCGCCGAGGACGCCGCCGATAAAGCCGCAGATAGCTGGCAACGAGGCAATGAAACCGGCCTTGAGGATGGTCATGCCGCGCTCTTGAACCAGGTACACCGGGAACCAGGTCAGGAAGAAGTAGGTGATGCCGTTGATACAGTATTGGCCCAGATACACGCCGAGCATCATGCGGTTGGTCAGCAGTTGGCGAATGTAATCCCACTTCGGACCGTCGCCCTTTTTGCCTTTGCCTTTGTCCTGGTCCATGTCGACCATGCCGCCGTTATCGGCGATGTGCTTGAACTCGGCGTCATTGATCATCGGGTGTTGGCGCGGGCTGTAGATCACCTTCAGCCAGATGCCGGAGAAGATAATGCCGATCACGCCCATGACGATGAACACGTGCTGCCAGCCGAAGCTGTAGACGATCCAGCCCATCAGCGGTGCGAACAACACGGTGGCAAAGTATTGCGCCGAGTTGAAGATCGCCGAAGCGGTGCCACGTTCAGCCGTCGGGAACCAGGCCGCGACAATGCGCGCGTTGCCGGGGAAGGATGGCGCTTCGGCCAGGCCCACCAGGAAGCGCAGCATGAAGAGCGCGACCACTGCGGTGGACATGCCGAACTCGCCGACATAACCCTGCAGCACGGTGAACAGCGACCAGGTGAAGATGCTCAGAGCGTAGATTTTTTTCGAGCCGAAACGGTCCAGCAACCAGCCACCGGGAATTTGCCCGGCCACGTAGGCCCAACCGAATGCGGAGAAGATGTAGCCGAGGGTAACGGCGTCGATGCCGAGGTCTTTTTGCAGGCTGGAACCGGCGATAGCGATGGTCGCCCGGTCGGCGTAGTTGATCGTGGTCACCAGGAAAAGCATGAGCAGGATCAAATAGCGGACGTGAGTCGGCTTCTGAGTCGATTGCATGTAGATGTACTCCCACAAATTATTTTTATGCGCGGGTGAATCTGTTTTTCCCTGTAGGAGCTGCCGCAGGCTGCGATCTTTTGATCTTGACCTTAAAAAACAAGATCAAAAGATCGCAGCCTGCGGCAGCTCCTACACGGTATCCGGCGCCACCGAGGTGGTGCCGGGTGGATCAGGAGCCGATGTAGGAGGTTTTCACGACCGTGTAGAACTCTTGCGCATAGCGACCTTGCTCACGTGAGCCATAGGATGAACCTTTACGGCCACCGAACGGAACGTGGTAATCGACACCAGCGGTCGGCAGGTTGACCATCACCATCCCGGCCTGGGAGTGGCGCTTGAAGTGGTTCGCGTACTTCAACGAAGTGGTGGCGATGCCCGCCGACAGACCGAACTCGGTGTCGTTGGCCATGGCCAGCGCAGCTTCGTAATCGGCGACGCGAACGATGTTGGCCACCGGGCCGAAGATCTCTTCGCGGCTGATGCGCATCGACGCTTCGCTGTCGGCAAACAGCGTTGGCGCGAGGAAGTAGCCTTCGGTATCGCAAGTCACCAGACCGCCGCCGCTGACCAGACGTGCACCTTCGGACTGGCCGATATCGATGTACTTCATGTCTTGTTCAAGCTGCGCTTGCGAGACCACCGGACCGATGTCAGTGCCGGATTTCAACGCGTGGCCGACCTTGATCGATTTCATGCGCTCGGCCATGGCTTCGACAAATTTGTCGTGAATCCCGGCGGTGACGATGAAGCGGCTCGAGGCGGTGCAACGCTGGCCGGTGGAGTAGAACGCGCTCTGTACCGACAGCTCGACCGCTTGCTTGAGGTCGGCGTCGTCGAGAATGATCTGCGGGTTCTTGCCGCCCATTTCCAGCTGAACTTTGGCCTGACGCGACACGCAGCTGACAGCGATCTGACGACCAACACCCACGGAACCGGTGAAGCTGATGCCGTCGACTTTCGGGCTATGGACCAGTGCATCGCCAACCACGCGACCACTGCCCATCACCAGGTTGAACACACCGGCCGGGAAGCCCGCGCGGGAGATGATTTCGGCCAGGGCCCAGGCGCAACCCGGTACCAGGTCAGCAGGTTTCAGCACGACGCAGTTGCCGTAGGCCAGGGCCGGGGCGATTTTCCACGACGGGATGGCAATCGGGAAGTTCCACGGGGTGATCAGACCGACCACGCCCAGAGCTTCGCGGGTGACTTCAACGTTGACGCCCGGACGCACCGACGGCAGATAGTCGCCGGACAGGCGCAGGCATTCGCCGGCGAAGAACTTGAAGATGTTGCCGGCGCGGGTCACTTCGCCAATGGCCTCGGGCAGGGTCTTGCCCTCTTCCCGGGCCAGCAGGGTGCCGAGCTCTTCGCGACGGGCGAGAATTTCGCTGCCGACTTTATCCAGGGAATCGTGACGCGCCTGAATGCCGGAAGTGGACCATGCCGGGAACGCGGCACGGGCGGCGTCGATGGCGGCGTTGACCTGAGCCAGGTCAGCCTTGGCGTAATCGCCGATGGTGTCGGTCAGTTCGGACGGGTTGATGTTGGCCGAGTAATCGCCACCGGCAACCCATTCGCCATTGATGTAGTTATCGAAACGCTTTGCATCTGCCACTTTAAGATCTCCTCACGCAAAAGGCCGCTGATCGCTCAGCGGCCTTACTTAATCGGATGTGTTACTGCGCACCCTGCTTGTCGATCAACGCGGCGAGCATTTCGTACTCTTCGCCGGTCAGGTCGGTCAGCGGTGCACGCACAGGACCTGCGTCGTAGCCGGCAATTTTTGCCCCGGCCTTGACGATGCTCACCGCGTAGCCAGCCTTGCGGTTACGGATGTCCAGGTACGGCAGGAAGAAGTCGTCGATGATCTTGCCAACGGTGGCGTGATCTTCACGAGCGATCGCGTGGTAGAAGTCCATCGCGGTTTTCGGGATGAAGTTGAACACTGCCGAGGAGTAGACCGGCACGCCCAGCGCCTTGTAGGCCGCGGCATAGACTTCAGCGGTCGGCAAACCGCCCAGGTAGCTGAAGCGATCACCGAGGCGGCGACGGATCGACACCATCAACTCGATATCGCCCAGGCCATCCTTGTAGCCGATCAGGTTCGGGCAACGCTCGGCCAGACGCTCCAGCAGCGGCGCGGTCAGGCGGCAGACGTTACGGTTGTAAACCACTACGCCGATGTTGACCGATTTGCACACGGCTTCAACGTGGGCGGCAACGCCGTCCTGGCTGGCTTCGGTCAGGTAGTGCGGCAGCAGCAACAGGCCTTTGGCACCCAGACGCTCAGCTTCCTGAGCGTATTCGATGGCTTGACGGGTCGAACCGCCCACGCCGGCGAGGATTGGCACGCTGGTGGCGCAGGTGTCGACGGCAGTCTTGATGATTTCCGAATATTCGCTGGCCGCCAGAGAGAAGAACTCACCGGTGCCGCCTGCGGCGAACAGAGCCGAGGCGCCGTATGGGGCCAGCCATTCGAGACGCTTGATGTAACCAGCGCGGTTGAAATCGCCCTGGGCATTGAAATCGGTGACCGGGAAAGACAGCAGGCCGGAAGAGAGGATGGACTTCAGTTCTTGTGGATTCATTATTCGAACACCCTGGGTAGCAACGTTTATGTGTGAGAAAACCGTTCAGCCTTCGCCGAAGTTGTAGGTCATCGTACAACTTAAAAAATAACCGTCAACTGCATTTCATCGCTGAGGGTGAAAATTGTTCGACAAATACTCGTGAACGCCCTGCTTCAAGGCATTTACTGGAGGCTGGAAAAATGATGGAGCTTCAGTTGATGCGAATCCGAGTGGTACGTCGTCTTAGGATTTAAAAAAGCAGCGAAACCATTCGTCGAAACTGTAATTTCTATCAGTTTCGGATGGCGCATCTGAAGGGGATAACTCTCTGACTGTGAGCTTGGGTTGAGCTGCACCCCATTACGCCAGGCTCGACATTCAAAGGAGCCACATCATGGCGCTTGCAGCCCCAACGCTTACACAATTCCCAACCCCAAACGCCGATCAGGAGATTGTCGTGGCGTTGTCAAAGCTCAAAGGAGATCTGGAAGTAGGCATTCCTGATTCCGCCTATTCCTCACCATTAAACGAAGCATTGGCAATCTTGAACTTGGGCAAAGGCGACCAGGAATGGCGGGGTAACAAGACCCCTACCGGACAATACAGCGAAGAAACTGACGACGTCGAAAGAACGCCAAACCTGAGAGTTTACGTCGCGAGAGAAGAGCTGGAGAGATACGTGAACAAGCCAGTCACGCTGTTTTACGAGATCGGCGGCGAGAACGAGCCACAAACCAGTGTGCCGCTGACGTTGCGCATCGAACCGTAGCTCACACCCCAATCACCGCGATGGGCTTCGGCCTCCATCTGCAGATCGGCGATTGGGTCGAATTTGAACAGCTGTCGGGGTCCTCCTGGGAAGTCACCCGAACAAAAATTCTATGTGTAGGGTGACTACACCAAAGAGCATGCCGATTACTTGACCGAACGGTGGAAGATCCTGAACGTCCCTATACCCGCTGCGCCTCAGCCTCTTCATGCGCATGACGCAACCGCTCACGGCTGTTGGTCAGGTGCAAGCGCATGGCCGCGCGCGCGGCGTCGGAGTCCTGGCGGGCGATCGCGTCGAAGATCTCTTCGTGCTCGCGGCTCAGGCGACTCATATAGTGCTGTTGATCGTCATGGGCCAGCCGCGCGGAGTTGAGGCGGGTGCGCGGAATGATGCTGGTGCCCAGGTGCGTCATGATGTCGGTGAAGTAGCGGTTGCCGGTCGCCAGGGCGATCTGCAAGTGGAACTGGAAGTCCGAGGCCACCGCATCGCTGGCGTGGGAAACACTTTCGTTCAGTGCATCCAGTGCCGCGCGCATCAGCGCCAACTGCTCAGGGCTGCGACGTTGTGCGGCCAGGCCGGCGGATTCCACTTCGAGGCTGATGCGCAACTCCAGAATCGCCAGCACGTCACGCAGCGTGACCACGGTCGCCGGGTCGATGCGAAAACCGCTCGGGCTCGGGGTATCGAGGACGAAGGTGCCTATGCCGTGGCGGGTTTCCACCTGCCCGGCCGCCTGCAAACGGGAAATCGCCTCGCGCACGACCGTGCGGCTGACGCCATGGGCATCCATGATCGCCGACTCGGTGGGCAACTTGTCGCCCCGCTTGAGGTGGCCGTCGCGGATCTGCTCGGACAGCACCGTCACCAGTTCCTGCGCGAGACTGCGGCGCTTGCGAGGGAGGCGTGGTACGTCGTTCGGGTTTTCCATGGTGAACATCTGTCTCGAAAAATTCGGCTGAAACCGCATCATAGCTCAACGCGGTTGTACGATCACCACCGCCCTGTAGGAGCTGGCTTGCCAGCGATGGCCATAACGCGGTTTGTGTATGGAACTGCGCTATCGTTCATCGCTGGCAAGCCAGCTCCTAAAGGGGCAGGGTGTTTATGCGGGCACGGTTTGATCCACCAGGTGGCCATTCTCTATACGAATGTGCCGTGGGTGGAATCGTTTCAAGCTGCTGCGATGCCCGACGCTGACAATGCTCAACCCCGGCAACTCATCAATCAGCGCCTGATACAGCGACGCTTCATCCTCCTCGTCCATCGCTGAAGTCGCTTCGTCCATGTACAGCCATTGCGGCGCATAAAGCAGCGCGCGGGCGAAGGCCAGGCGTTGCTGCTCGCCCGGCGACAGCATGCGCTGCCAGTGATTGGCTTCATCCAGACGCGCCACCAGATGCGGCAAACGGCAGGTTTCCAGCACTTGGGCGTAGCGCTCTTGCGGATAGGTTTCGCCAGGCTGTGGATAACTCAGCGCCTCACGCAATGTGCCAATCGGCAGATACGGTTTCTGCGGCAAGAACAGGTAACGCGCCGCTGGCAGGCGAATACTGCCGTGACCCGCCGGCCACAAATGCCCCATCGCCCGCAGCAGGGTCGACTTGCCGCTGCCGGAGCGGCCGCTGAGCATCACGCGCTCGCCCTCCTCCACGGTCATGTCGGCGTTGGTCAACAGGTGACGGCCGTCAGCCAGGTCCAGGCCAAGGTCGTGCACCTTCAACACTGAACCGGTGTTTTGCACATCAATGGCCGGCGGCCGTTGTTCGATGTCAGTCATGGCCTGACGGAAACTGAGCAGACGATCGCAGGTGGCGCGCCATGAGGCGAGGCTCTGGTACGCGGTAATGAACCAGCTGAAACTGTCCTGGACATTGCCGAACGCCGAGCTGATTTGCATCAGCTCACCGAGTTCGATCTTGCCGGCGAGGTAACGCGGCGCGGCCACCATGAACGGGAAGATAACGGCGGCTTGTTCATACCCGGAGGTGAAGAACGTCAGACGCTTGGACACCTTCATGATGTCCCAGAAGTTGTGCCAGACCATGCCGAAGCGGCTGCTCAAACGACGGTTTTCGTTCGGTTCGCCGTTGTACAACGCGATGCTTTCGGCATTCTCACGAATCCGCACCATGGAGAAACGCAAGTCGGCTTCGAAGCGTTGTTGCCGGTTGTTCAGGCCAATCAAGCGACGACCGATCAAATGCGTCAGCCAGCTCCCCACCACTGCATAAACCAGCACGCACCAGAACATGTAGCCAGGAATGGTCACACCGAACACTTCGATGCTGCCCGACACACCCCAGAGGATGATCGAGAACGACACCAGGCTGACGATATTGCGCAGCAGGCCAATGCCCAGACTCAAGGTGTCAGAGGTGAAGCTGTTGAGGTCTTCGGAAATCCGCTGGTCCGGGTTATCGGTGTAACCACCCTGCTCCAGCTGGTAGTAATTCTTGTTGCCGAGCCAACGGTTGAAATGCTTTTCAGTGAGCCACGCCCGCCAGCGAATCGTCAGCATCTGCGTCAGGTACAGACGGTACACCGCACCGACAATCGCCACCGCGGCAATGCCGCAGAAATACAGGATCAGCCGCCAGAACGCCTCCTCGTCCTTTTGTTGCAACGCGTTGTAGAAATCCTTGTACCAGGTGTTGAACCACACCGAGATCCCCACGCTGATCAGCGACAGCGCAATTACGGCGATCAGCAACGTCCAGGCCTTGACCTTCTCTTCACTGCGCCAGTAAGGCGTGATCATCGCCCACACTTTGCTAAAAAACTGCCCGCGCACAGTATCGTTGACCGCGGAATACTCAGCGTTCTGATTCATGGATAAGGCTCGATAAAGAAAAAAACATGCACGAACCGATCATAGATGATCGGTTCGGTTTGTCGCGAGGAGCGGCCCGCATTCGTTCAGCGCAGGTTCAGCGACGGACGGGACGCTTCTGCAGTTTGCGCTGCAGCGTGCGGCGGTGCATGCCCAGGGCACGGGCAGTGGCGGAGATGTTGCCTTCGTGTTCGGTCAACACGCGCTGGATGTGTTCCCACTGCAAGCGGTCCACGGACATCGGGTTTTCCGGTACCAGGCTGTCGAGGTCGGCATGCTCGGAAAGCAATGCAGCCAGCACGTCGTCGGCGTCGGCCGGTTTGCACAGGTAGTTGCAGGCGCCACGCTTGATCGCCTCGACGGCGGTGGCAATGCTCGAATAACCGGTGAGGATGACTACGCGCATTTCCGGGTCCATTTCCAGCAACTTGGGCAGCAGCACCAGGCCCGAATCGCCGTCCATTTTCAGGTCCAGGGCGGCGTAATCCGGCAGATCGGCCTTGGCTAGTTCCAGGCCCTCTTCGGCGGAGCCGGCGGTGCTGACGCGAAAACCACGGCGGGCCATGGCGCGAGCCATGACGCGGGTAAACGTTGCGTCGTCATCGACCAGCAGCAAATGCGGCAGCTCTTCGCCTTCGACTTGGATTTCGTCACTCATGTTGGTCTCCTCGGGCGACACGGGGCAGGCGCAGCTCGGTGAGCGTGCCACCTTCCTCATGACTGTAGAGTTTCACTGAGCCGCCGGCGCGTGTCACGCTGGCCTTGCTCAAAAACAGGCCCAGGCCGAAACCTTTGCCCTTGGTGGTAAAAAATGGTTTGCCGATCTGCTCGGCGATGGCCAGCGGCACGCCGGCGCCGTGGTCGCGAATGCTGATGGTGAGGTTTTCATCATCCCAGTCCAGTGTCACTTGCAGACCTTCGGGGCATGCATCTGCCGCGTTGTTGAGCAAATTAAGCAGCGCCTGGGTCAGGTCCGGCGGCGGTGCCATGCGTGGCACGGTGCCTTGGCCAAGACGCTGGAAGCGATAACTGGCTTCCGGGCGCATCAGGTGCCAGCGGTTCAGCGCCTCGTCGAGCCAGTCGGTGACGTCCTGCATTTCCACGGCCAAACGGCGATTGGCCTCGGCGGCGCGCACCAGTTGCTGCAAGGTCTCCTTGCACAGCTTGACCTGATCCTGCAGCACGCTCAGGTCGTCCTGCAACATCGGGTCGTGATGGTCCTGGCGCATTTCCTTGAGCAGCACGCTCATGGTCGCCAACGGCGTACCCAGTTCATGGGCGGCACCGGCGGCTTGCGTGGCCACGGCCAGCAATTGCTGATCGCGCAGGCCTTCTTCGCGGCGGATGGCGCGCAATTCTTCCTGCCGGCGCAACTCTTCGGCCATGCGCGCGGCGAAGAAGGTGATGACTGCCGCCGCCAGGGCGAAGCTCAACCACATCCCGTACACCTGCAGGTTTTCCCGGGCGATCGGGAAGGTTTGCAGCGGATAGAAACGCGCCAGCAATAGCGTGTACATCGTCAGCGCGATACCCGACAGAATCACCGAATAGCGCCATGGCAAAGTCACGGCAGCGATGGTCAGCGGCACCAGGTAATAAGAGACGAACGGGTTGGTCGAACCGCCGGAGAAATACAGCAGGGCACTGTGGATAAACAGGTCGCAGGCCAGTTGCACGGCGTATTCGAGCTCGGTCACCGGCCACGAAGTGCGCAGGCGAATCGCCGTGAACGCGCACAGCAGCATCGAGCAAGCGAGGGTCGCGGCCAGTTGAAACCAGGGCAGCGGCAGCAACTCGAGCCAGTAGGCCAGGCCCACGGAACCGGCCTGGGCAGCCAGCACCAACGTGCGGATGAAAGTCAGCCGCCAGAGATTCTGGCGCGTGGCGGAAGTGATTTGAACGGGGGCGAGCATGAGCTCTCCTGATGAGCGCTCCAGGCGGATCGCAGGGAGTATAACCAAGCGCGGGGCCTGGCAGGCGAAAGTGCGGCAAACGGCCACAGCCAGGCTCGATGTTGTAAGGGAACGCTTTTGTGGCGAGGGAGCTTGCTCCCGCTGGACTGCGAAGCAGGCCCCAACCATTCACTGGGAAATGGCGAATACCGATTCTACGACTGCTACGCAGCCGAGCGGGAGCAAGCTCCCTCGCCACAGGTTTCTCATACATCTGTATAGAAGTTGTAACTGTGCGAACCGGATCATAGGCGCTAGAGTCTGATGGTTTCACGCAGGCCCGGAACATATCCCTGCGCATCACCCTAGGAGCTTTCATGCACACATTCCGCCGCAGCGCCGCCCTCCTCGCCCTGAGTGTTGGCGCGATCGCCAGCCTCCCGGCCCTGGCTGCCGACGAACTTCATTACAACCAGATTTCCCTGCGCGCCGAAGTCAGTCAGGAAGTGGCCCGCGACCTGATGATCGTGACCCTCTACACCGAAGAACAAAACGCCGACCCGGCCAAACTCGCCGCCGACGTCAGCACCACCATGAACAAGGCGCTGGCCCAGGCCAAGCAGGTCAAGGACATCACCTTGCGCCAGGGCAGCCGCAACAGCTACCCGATCTACGACACCAAGGGTCAGAAGATCACCGGCTGGCGTGAACGCGCCGAACTGCGTCTCGAAAGCTCAGACTTCGCCGCCCTGTCGAAACTGACCGGCGAGCTGCTCACCGACCTGAAGATGGGCGGCATGGACTTCGCCATCGCTACACCAACCCGCAAGGCCAGTGAAGACGCCCTGCTCAAGGATGCCGTGACCGCTTTCAAGGCCCGCGCGCAACTGGCCACCGATGCACTCGGCGGCAAGGGCTACAAAATCGTCAACCTGAACCTCAACAGCAACGGTTATCCACAACCGTACATGCGCGGGCCGATGATGATGAAAGCCGCCAGCATGGACGCCGCTCCGGTGACGCCGGAAGTGGAAGCGGGCACCAGCCAGGTCAGCATGACGGCTGACGGTTCGATTGAAGTGCTTATGCCTTGAACCGATAACCTCTGAACAAAAAACGGCGATCACCCAAATGATCGCCGTTTTTTTTCATCACCCTGTAGGAGCTGCCGAAGGCTCGGGCCGCGTTCGGACGATCTTTTGATCTTGATCTATGCTCTCCAGACCTTCTGGTGGTCACCGAAAAGATCTCAGCCTCCGGCAGCTCCTACAAGGTCGGTGTTCTGTTTTGAAGGTTAAGTTGCACTTGGTATAACTCGACCATTACCAGTGCAACGAGAACCACTCCGATTAACCCCTACCCACCCCTTAAGGACGGGGTATAAATAGGTAACACCTCGCCCCACCCACGGGCGTCCCGAGGCTTTCGCGCACCATAAAAGTGCGCCAGTTGCACTGCAAAAATGCCGCGCAAACGGTCAACTGCGTCAAATTTTATACATATGCGACATTAAGGTACGTTCGTGCCACCGTTTAAGGCTTGTAGTCACTCTGGATCTTGCTTTGGGTATAGCCCCTGCATAAGTATCCGCAGGCACGACTCACGAGGTCGTCCTCAAAATCAAAAAATGACAACAAATCATGAGGCCACCATGCTTAAACAAGCGGTCATTCCGTTTTTATTAGGTGCCAGCTTGCTAGCTAGCGCACCGTTCGCCCAAGCTGCGACTAACCTGGTGTTCTGCTCCGAAGGGAGCCCGGCCGGTTTCGATCCAGGTCAATACACCACCGGAACCGACTTCGACGCCTCTGCAGAAACCATGTTCAACCGCCTGACGCAGTTCGAGCGCGGCGGCACTGCCGTTATTCCTGGCCTGGCAACCAGCTGGGACGTCTCCGATGACGGCCTGACTTACACCTTCCACCTGCGTGAAGGCGTCAAGTTCCACACCACCCCGTACTTCAAGCCGACGCGTACCTTTAACGCCGACGACGTGTTGTTCACCTTTAATCGCATGATTAACAAGGATGACCCGTTCCGCAAAGCGTACCCGACCGAATTCCCGTACTTCACCGACATGGGGATGGATACCAACATCACCAAGATCGATAAAGTCGACGACAACACCGTCAAGTTCACCCTCAAAGACGTCGATGCCGCGTTCATCCAGAACATGGCCATGAGCTTCGCCTCGATCCAGTCCGCCGAGTACGCTGCCCAGCTGCTCAAGGAAGGCAAGGCCGCCGACATCAACCAGAAGCCGGTCGGCACTGGTCCGTTCGTGTTCAAGAGCTACCAGAAAGACTCCAACATCCGCTACACCGGGAACAAGGACTACTGGAAGCCGGATGACGTCAAGATCGACAACCTGATCTTCGCCATCACCACCGACCCGTCGGTTCGCATCCAGAAGCTGAAGAAGAACGAGTGCCAGGTCACTCTGTTCCCACGTCCGGCCGACCTGAAAGCGCTGCGCGAAGACAAAACCCTGAAGCTGCCTGACCAGGCCGGTTTCAACCTGGGCTACATCGCCTACAACGTGATGGACAAGGTCAAGGGCAGCAACGAGCCAAACCCGTTGGCCCAGCTGAAAGTGCGTCAGGCACTGGACATGGCGGTCAACAAGCAGCAGATCATCGACTCCGTGTATCAGGGCGCTGGCCAACTGGCCGTCAACGCCATGCCGCCGACCCAATGGTCCTACGACACCACCATCAAAGATGCGCCGTACAACCCTGAGAAAGCCAAAGAGCTGCTCAAGGAAGCGGGCGTTAAAGAAGGCACCGAGATCGTTCTGTGGGCGATGCCGGTACAGCGTCCATACAACCCGAACGCCAAGCTGATGGCAGAAATGCTGCAGTCCGACTGGGCGAAGGTCGGCCTCAAGGTCAAGATCCAGAGCTACGAGTGGGGCGAGTACATCAAGCGCTCCAAAGGTGGCGAGAACCAGGCGATGCTGATTGGCTGGAGCGGTGACAATGGTGATCCGGACAACTGGCTGAACGTGCTGTTCGGTTGCGACTCGCTGGAAGGCAACAACTTCTCCAAGTGGTGCGACAAGAAGTTTGACGACATCGTCAAACAAGCCAAGCGTACTTCGGACCAAGGCAAGCGCACCGAGCTGTACAAACAAGCGCAACACGTCCTCAAAGACGCGGTGCCAATGACACCTATCGCTCACTCGACGGTGTTCCAACCCATGCGCGCTAATGTGCAGGACTTCAAGATCAGCCCGTTTGGCTTGAACTCCTTCTACGGCGTCAGCGTCAGCAAGTAAGGTATTGCAATGGCGACGTCTTTGACGTCGCCATTGCTTTATCTATCGAGAAAGCAGGAATTTGCCTACATCCAAACCCGCTGCGTAATACAGCAGAGGTTTAGGACGCGTCGACTTTTCCCACGAGTCTTTCGGACTCTACGCATTTACTGCCGGACTCACGGTTCCATACCGTCGAGATCCGACCAGCTCATGCGTGGGTCATCGTTTTTTGCTGAACGTCATGGCTGGTAACGAGTGAGACCTCCACGTCCCCGGACGGCCGAGGGCTCATTGCCAAAACACTGAACAAGAGAGAGCGTCATGCGCCATACCTTGGTTTTATCCGCATTGCTGGGTACCGGCCTGTTGGCCGCCACTTCCATGAGCCAGGCCGCCAATAACAGCCTGGTGTTCTGCTCCGAAGGCAGCCCCGCTGGTTTCGATACCGCGCAGTACACGACCGCGACCGACAACGACGCCGCCGAACCGTTGTACAACCGCCTGGCAGAGTTTGAAAAAGGCGCGACCAATGTCGTACCGGGCCTGGCCACGAGCTGGGATATTTCCGAGGACGGCCTCAAGTACACCTTTCACCTGCGTCCCGGGGTGAAATTTCACACGACCAAATACTTCACACCGACACGCGATTTCAATGCCGATGACGTGCTGTTCACGTTCAACCGCATGCTCGATCCGCAACAACCTTTCCGTAAGGCCTACCCGACCGAATTCCCGTATTTCAACGGAATGAGCCTGAACAAGAACATCGCCAAGGTCGAGAAGACCGGGCCGCTGACCGTGGAGTTCACGCTCAACAGTGTGGACGCCGCGTTCATCCAGAACCTCGCCATGAGCTTCGCCGCGATCCTCTCCGCCGAGTACGCCGACAAGCTGCTGGCCGAAGGCAAGCCGAGCGACATCAACCAGAAGCCGATCGGCACCGGGCCGTTCGTGTTCAAGAGCTACCAGAAAGACTCGAACATCCGTTACACCGGCAACAAGCAGTACTGGGCCCCTGAGCGGGTCAAGCTCGACAACCTGATCTTCGCCATCAACACCGACGCATCGGTCCGTGTGCAGAAGCTCAAGGCCAACGAGTGCCAGATCACCCTGCACCCGCGCCCTGCCGACGTCACCGCGCTGAAAAATGACCCGGCACTGAAGCTGATCGAGAAGCCTGGCTTCAACCTCGGCTACATCGCCTACAACGTGCGCCACAAACCGTTCGACCAGCTCGAAGTGCGTCAGGCGCTGGACATGGCGGTGAACAAGCAAGGCATTCTCAACGCCGTCTACCAGGGCGCAGGGCAACTGGCGGTCAACGCCATGCCACCGACCCAGTGGTCCTACAACGAGACCATCAAAGACGCCGCCTACAACCCGGAAAAAGCCAAGGAATTGCTCAAGGCTGCCGGCGTCAAGGAAGGCACCGAAATCACCCTCTGGGCCATGCCCGTGCAGCGTCCGTACAACCCCAACGCCAGGTTGATGGCCGAGATGCTCCAGGCTGACTGGGCGAAGATCGGCCTCAAGGTCAAGATCGTCAGCTACGAATGGGGCGAGTACATCAAGCGCACCAAGAATGGCGAGCACGACATCAGCCTGATTGGCTGGACCGGTGACAATGGTGACCCGGACAACTGGCTCGGCACGCTGTACAGCTGCGACGCCATTGGCGGCAACAACTATTCCATGTGGTGTGATCCGGCTTACGACAAGCTGATCAAGCAGGCCAAGGTCGTGACCGACCGCGAGCAGCGCACCGTGCTTTACAAACAGGCGCAGCAATTGCTCAAGCAGCAAGTGCCGATCACGCCAGTCGCCCACTCGACGGTCAACCAGCCGTTAAGCGCGAAAATCGAAGGGTTCAAAGTCAGCCCTTTCGGTCGCAACGTGTTCTCGGGTGTCAGCATCGAAAAATAAAACCGTGTAGCTAGAACGCTGGGGGCGCATTGCGCCCTCACGCAAGCGTATTGCCGTAATTCGCCCAATCGGCGCACAGCAAACGTTTGCGATGCGTGCAAGAGTTCCAAACCAATAGCCGGATCACCCAAAAAAGACCGGTATAAAAAAAAGAAAGTAAGGAGCTTCACCCATGAAACTGAGCAGCACCGCATTATTGGCCTTGGCCATCAGCAGCGTAACCGCCACGGCTTACGCGGAGACCCAGAGCCAGGCGTTCACCCCGGTTACTGTGAAAGAAAAAAGCGCCCAGAGCGAAGCCACCGGTTTTGTCGAAGGCCAGTCCATCAGCGGCACGACCCGTAACTGGTACGCCAACGAACAGCTCAAGCGTGGGGGCAAATTCCGCTACAGCAAAGATGGCGCGTTGCCGGAAACCGATCGCCGTATCAACTGGGTGCAGGGCACCATCCTCAAATACAACTCGGGCTTCACCGAAGGTGCGGTAGGTTTCAGCACTGAAGTCGCGGCGTACAACGCCATCGCGCTGGAGCGGGATCGCGAGAACCTGGCCGCCGGCAACGGTGGCGCACCGAAGACCGGTCCGTTCTCGGGTAACAACCGTACCCTGACCGAAAAAGGCGGTGACGCCGTCGGCCAATGGAGCAAACTGGGCCTGGCCAATGTCAAGGCGCGTTACTCCAACAGCACCCTGACTGCCGGCCGCCAGAGCTACAGCAGCCCGCAAGTCGATACGATCGGCAACCGCGCCCTGCCTTCTAGCTTCCAGGGTGTGAGCCTGAACGTCGCCGAACTGGAAAACCTGACTTTCGACCTCGCGACCTTCGACCGCGTGTCCCCGCGTATGGAACAAAGCCAGCAGAAATTCCGCACCGAATACGCCAACGGCCGGGAAGAGTCCGACCACATCTACACTGGCGGCATCACCTACACCCCATTCTCCAGCCTGACCACCAGCCTCTGGGCAACCCAGGCCGAAGACATCTGGAACCAGTACTATTTCGGCGCCACTCACGTGCTGGGTGACAGCCAGGTCCTGAGCCTGACCACCGGCCTGAACTACTACAAAACCCAGGAAGAAGGTAAGGCGCTGATCGGCGACATCGACAACGACACCTACTCCCTGTCGTTCGGCCTGACTCACCAGGCGCACAGCCTGACCTTCTCGTACCAGGAAGTGAACGGTAACGAGTACTTCGACTACCTGCACGAAACCAACGGCATCTACCTGGCCAACTCCCTGCTGTCGGACTTCAACGGCCCGAACGAGAAATCCTTCCAGGTGGCCTATGGTCTGAACATGGCCGAATACGGCGTGCCGGGCCTGAAGTTCAACATCTACCAGGCGCGCGGCTGGGGCATCGACGGCACGCACTACACCGGCAACAAAGGTGTGGTGGGCAAAGGCTACGACGGCGTCCAGGAACAGGATGGCGAACACCATTACGAATACGGTATCGGTGCGACTTACGCTGTTCAAAGCGGCCCGCTCAAGGCCACCACAATCCGTGGTACCTACACTGCCCACCGCGCCAGTGAAAACCAGTCTGATGGCAGCATCAACGAGTTCCGTCTCGTGACCACTATCCCGTTCAACATTCTGTAAAACACCGGCCGAACGGCTGATTCAGCGATGAATCGGCCGTCAGGCTTTGTCCTGCTAACCGATTGCAGAGGGTTCTTGATGAAAATGCTTCCCCTACGTGCGGCCATCGCGGCCGCGTTGCTGAGTGTCGCGGTGGGCGTATCGGCCAAACCGCTGGTGGTCTGTACCGAAGCCAGCCCGGAAGGCTTCGACATGGTCCAGTACACGACTGCAGTCACCGCCGATGCCGTGGCTGAAACCATCTTCAATCGACTGGCGGACTTCAAGCCCGGCACCACTGATGTGATTCCGGCCCTGGCCGACTCCTGGGACATCAGCGAGGACGGCCTGACCTACACGTTCCACTTGCGCAAAGGCGTCAAGTTTCACACCACCGAATACTTCAAACCGACGCGCGACATGAATGCCGACGACGTGGTCTGGAGCTTCCAGCGCCAGCTGGACCCGAACCACCCATGGCACAAACTGTCGAGCGTGGGCTTCCCGTACTTTGAAAGCATGGGCTTCAAGGAACTGCTGAAAAGCGTCGAGAAAGTCGACGACAACACGGTCAAGTTCACCCTGACCCGTCGCGAGGCGCCGTTCCTGGCCGACATCGCCATGGCCTTCTCGTCGATCTACTCCGCCGAGTACGCCGATAAGTTGCTCAAGGCAAACAAAGCTGCCGACCTGAACAACAAACCGGTCGGCACCGGTCCGTTCGTCTTCCAGCGCTACAACAAGGACGCTCAGGTTCGCTTCAAGGCCAACCCGGACTACTTCCGTGGCAAGCCACCGGCCGAGGCGCTGATCCTGGCCATCGGCACCGACAACAATGTGCGCCTGCAAAAGCTCAAGGCCAACGAGTGCCAGATCGCGCTGTATCCGAAACCGGATGACATCCCGAGCATCAAGAAAGACCCGAACCTGAAGGTCGATGAACTGAACGCGATGACCGTTTCGTACGTCGCCATGAACACCACACACAAGTACATGAGTGATGTGCGGGTGCGCAAAGCCATCGACATCGCCTTCGACAAGGAAGCCTACGTCAACGCGCTGTTTGGCAAAGGCAACGCCACAGCGGCGGTCAACCCGTATCCTGACACCCTGCTCGGCTACAACCACAGCCTGAAGAATCCGACTCGCGATCTGGACAAGGCGCGTGCCCTGCTCAAGGAAGCCGGCGTACCGGAAGGCACCACTTTCACCCTGTTCACCCGCAACGGTGGCGGGCCGACCAACCCGAACCCGATGCTCGGCGCGCAGATGATGCAGGCTGACCTGGCCAAGGTCGGCATCAAGATCGACATCCGCGTGATGGAATGGGGCGAAATGCTCAAACGCGCTAAAAACGGCGAGCACGATATGGTTTCCGCCGGATGGGCGGGCGATAACGGCGATCCGGATAACTTCCTGACGCCTATGCTCAGTTGCGAAGCGGCGAAGAACGGCGAAAACTACGCGCGCTGGTGCAATGCCAAGTTCCAGACGCTGATCGACCAGGCCCGCGAGAAGACCGATCCGGCTGAACGTGCAGCGCTCTATGAGCAGGCTCAGGTTATTTTTAATCAGGACCAGCCGTGGATCAGCATGGCACACACTAGAATGTTCACTGCAATGCGCAACAACGTAGAGGGCTATCACATTAGCCCCCTCACCACTAATAACTTCGCCACCACCCAGGTGAAGTAATAAGAAAACTCCCGGCATTCCTGAACCCAGGCATGCCGGGCACGCCTAACCGGCTGATGAGGTACAACACACGATGTTTAGTTTTATTGCCCGCCGACTGGGGTTACTGATCCCTACGTTCTTCGGCATCACCTTGCTGACTTTCGCGTTGATTCGCATGATCCCAGGCGACCCCGTGGAAGTCATGATGGGAGAACGCAGGGTTGACCCTGAAATGCACGCTCAGGCAATGGAACGCCTAGGTCTGAACAAACCCCTGTATGCCCAGTACCTGGATTACATCGGCAAACTGGCCCACGGCGATCTCGGGGAATCCCTGCGTACCCGTGAAAGCGTCTGGAGCGAGTTCACCTCCCTCTTCCCCGCGACCCTGGAACTGTCCATGGCCGCGCTGTTGTTCGCCGGCATCCTGGGCCTTCTGGCCGGGGTGATCGCGGCACTCAAGCGAGGATCCCTGTTCGACCACGGGGTGATGGGCATCTCCCTCGCGGGGTACTCGATGCCGATCTTCTGGTGGGGCCTGATTCTGATCATGTTCTTCTCGGTATCCCTGGGCTGGACCCCGGTATCCGGGCGGATCGACCTGCTCTATGACATCGAGCCACGCACCGGTTTCATGCTGATCGATACGCTGCTGGCCGATGATGTCGGAGCGTTCGTCGATGCCCTGCATCACTTGATCCTGCCGGCCATCGTACTCGGCACCATCCCGCTGGCGGTGATCGCGCGGATGACCCGTTCGTCGATGCTCGAAGTGCTGCGTGAGGACTATATCCGTACCGCCCGCGCCAAAGGCCTTTCGCCGTCGCGCGTGGTGTTCGTGCATGGTCTGCGTAACGCGCTGATTCCGGTCCTGACCGTAGTCGGTCTGCAAGTCGGCACCCTGCTGGCCGGTGCGGTCCTGACCGAAACCATCTTCTCGTGGCCGGGCATCGGCAAATGGCTGATCGAAGCCATTGGCGCCCGGGACTACCCGGTTGTGCAAAACGGCATCCTGTTAATCGCCTGCCTGGTGATTCTGGTCAACTTCGTAGTGGACATCCTCTACGGCTTTGCCAACCCACGCATCCGTCATCAGCGCTGAGGTCATTACCCATGAGCACTCCAACATCCTCAGTAGCCACCGCCGCGTCCGCCGTGGATCAAAGCCTGCTGTACCCGTCGCCATACAAAGAATTCTGGCAAGCGTTCTCCAAGAACAAGGGCGCCGTTGCCGGCCTGTTGTTCATGCTGCTGGTGATTTTCTGCGCCATCTTCGCCCCGTGGGTCGCACCCCATGACCCGAGCGAGCAATACCGTGATTTCCTGCTGACCCCGCCAGCCTGGCTGGAAGGTGGGCAGATACAATTCCTGCTCGGTACCGATGAACTGGGTCGTGACTTGCTGTCGCGCCTGATCCAGGGGTCGCGCCTGTCGTTGCTGATCGGCTTGTCGTCGGTGGTGATGTCGCTGATCCCGGGGATCCTGCTGGGTCTGTTCGCCGGGTTCTTCCCGCGCGTGCTCGGCCCGACCATCATGCGTCTGATGGACATCATGCTGGCCCTGCCATCCCTGCTGCTGGCCGTGGCGATCGTCGCCATCCTCGGCCCTGGCCTGATCAACACCGTGATCGCGATCGCCGTGGTGTCCCTGCCGTCCTACGTTCGTCTGACCCGCGCCGCGGTGATGGGCGAGCTGAACCGCGACTACGTGACCGCCGCGCGCCTGGCCGGTGCCGGCCTGCCGCGTCTGATGTTCGTGACCGTGTTGCCTAACTGCATGGCTCCACTGATCGTTCAGGCAACCTTGAGCTTCTCCTCGGCGATTCTCGATGCCGCCGCACTGGGCTTCCTCGGCCTTGGCGTACAACCGCCAACCCCTGAGTGGGGCACCATGCTGGCCTCGGCCCGCGACTACATCGAACGCGCCTGGTGGGTAGTCAGCCTGCCTGGTTTGACCATTTTGCTCAGCGTGCTGGCAATCAACTTGATGGGTGACGGCCTGCGCGATGCGCTGGACCCGAAACTCAAGAACGCCGCCTGAGGAGATTCCAATGTCACTGTTAGAAATCAAGAATCTCAACGTTCGCTTCGGCGACAAAAACGCTACGCCTGTGGTCGACGGCCTCGACCTGAAAGTCGACAAAGGCGAAGTGCTGGCCATCGTTGGCGAGTCGGGTTCGGGTAAATCCGTGACCATGATGGCGCTGATGGGCCTGATCGAGCATCCCGGCATCGTCACCGCCGACTCGCTCAGCTTCGACGGCAAGGACATGCTCAAGCTCAGCAACCGTCAGCGTCGGCAAATCGTCGGCAAAGACCTGTCGATGGTCTTCCAGGACCCGATGACCGCGCTCAACCCGAGCTACACCGTCGGTTTCCAGATCGAAGAAGTGCTGCGCCTGCACCTGAAAATGTCCGGCAAAGCTGCGCGCAAGCGTGCCATCGAACTGCTGGAAAAAGTTGAGATCCCGGGCGCGTCCAGTCGCATGGACGCCTACCCGCATCAACTGTCTGGTGGTATGAGTCAGCGCGTCGCGATCGCCATGGCGATTGCCGGCGAGCCGAAACTGCTGATCGCCGACGAACCGACCACAGCGCTGGACGTGACGATTCAGGCACAGATCATGGACCTGCTGCTGGCGTTGCAGAAAGAGCAGAACATGGGCCTGGTGCTGATCACCCACGACCTCGCGGTCGTGGCCGAAACTGCCCAGCGCGTGTGCGTGATGTATGCCGGCCAAGCCGTCGAAGTCGGTCAGGTTCCGCAACTGTTCGACATCCCCGCGCACCCGTACAGCGAAGCGCTGCTCAAGGCGATTCCGGAACACAGCCTCGGCGCCTCACGCCTGTCGACCCTGCCGGGCATCGTGCCGGGCCGCTACGACCGGCCGCAGGGTTGCCTGCTGTCGCCGCGCTGCCCGTACGTGCAGGAAAACTGCCGCACGCAGCGCCCAGCCCTTGACCCGAAAAGCAACAGCCTCGCCCGCTGCTTCTACCCGCTGAACCAGGAGGTGGCGTAATGGCCGTCGTTCTTACCGCCCGCGACCTGACCCGTCACTACGAAGTGTCCCGTGGCCTGTTCAAGGGTCACGCCACCGTGCGCGCCCTCAACGGCGTGTCGTTCGAGCTGGAAGCCGGCAAGACCCTCGCGGTTGTAGGCGAATCCGGTTGCGGCAAATCCACCCTGGCCCGCGCCCTGACGCTGATCGAAGAGCCATCCTCGGGCTCCTTGAAAATCGCCGGCCAGGAAGTCGCCGGTGCCGACAAGGCCCAGCGCAAGCAACTGCGCAAAGACGTGCAGATGGTGTTCCAGAGCCCGTACGCTTCGTTGAACCCACGGCAGAAAGTCGGTGATCAGCTGGCCGAACCGCTGCTGATCAACACCAACCTGTCCGCCTCGGAACGCCGCGAGAAAGTCCAGGCGATGATGAAGCAGGTGGGCTTGCGTCCTGAGCACTACCAGCGTTATCCGCACATGTTCTCCGGCGGTCAGCGCCAACGGATCGCCCTCGCCCGCGCCATGATGCTGCAACCGAAAGTGCTGGTGGCGGACGAACCGACCTCGGCGCTGGACGTGTCGATCCAGGCGCAGGTGTTGAACCTGTTCATGGACCTGCAGCAAGAGTTCAACACCGCCTACGTGTTCATCTCGCACAACCTGGCGGTGGTGCGTCACGTGGCTGACCACGTGATGGTGATGTACCTCGGTCGTCCGGTGGAAATGGGCCCGAAAGAGGACATCTACACTCGCCCTCTGCACCCGTATACCCAGGCGCTATTGTCGGCGACTCCGACCATCCACCCGGACCCGGACAAACCGAAAATCAAGATCGTCGGCGAACTGCCCAACCCGCTGAACCCACCGTCCGGCTGCGCGTTCCACAAGCGCTGCCCGTACGCCACCGAGCGTTGCAGCACTGAAGAGCCGGCCCTGCGCCTGCTCGACAGCCGCCAGGTGGCTTGCCACTACGCCGAGCAGTTCCTCGGTTAAAAGCGTCCACAAAACACTGTGGGAGCGGGCTTGCCCGCGATGACGATGTAACAGCCAACTTCAATTTTGAATGTTACGCAGCTATCGCGGGCAAGCCTGCTCCCACAAGGGTTGAGTGAACCAGCCCCTTCTACTTCGACTGATTATCAGTCGGCGTAAAAGGGGTTTTCCTTTGCCTGTGATTTACGTCTGGCTATCGCCTTCGTCGGAATCCGGATCATCGGTGGTCGAGTCGTCGTCACCCTCAGCCCCGCCCTGCCCCTTGTCGCCCGGTTCCGATTCGGACCTGGCAATCATCAGATCACCCTGCCCCGACTGCCCGCTCGAAGCCTGAGTCTCATGTTGCTCACACTCAGCCCAGACCGCCGAGCTGCCGAGCGTCAACATCACCAACACCTTCATCATCAGTAAAACGCGTAACAATCTGTTCATGGCCGAATCCATCCTTTCGAAGAGTGCCTGTCTGGCGCTGAATGAAATCTAGTTCCGATCAGCGGGGTTCTCCAGATAGGACGCTAATGATGGGAGGGAAATGCCATGGATGTAGAGACTGGTTTTGAATAAGCGTTATGCCGAAAAGATCAAAAGATCGCAGCCTTCGGCCGCCCCCACACCGATCCCTGTAATCCCTGTAGGAGCTGCCGAAGGCTGCGATCTTTTGATCTTCCAACAAAAAAGGCGAAGCCCGAAAGCTTCGCCTTTTTTGCTTAGCCGAACATCAAACCTTAGTGATGCTCACGCGTCGCACGGAATTTCACATCCGGCCAGCGCTCTTCCATCAGTGCCAGGTTAACCCGCGTAGGCGCGAGGTAGGTCAGGTGACCGCCGCCGTCCAGTGCCAGGTTTTCCACCGCCTTGTTGGAGAATTCCTCGAGTTTCTTCTTGTCGTCGCACTCGATCCAGCGCGCGGAATAGACGGTGATCGGCTCGTAGGAGCACTCGACCTTGTATTCCTCTTTGAGGCGGCTCGCGACCACATCGAACTGCAGCACACCAACGGCGCCGAGGATGATGTCGTTGCTGCGTTCCGGGAAGAACACCTGGGTCGCGCCTTCTTCGGCGAGTTGCTGCAGGCCCTGACGCAGTTGCTTGGATTTCAGCGGATCACGCAGGCGCACGCGACGGAACAGTTCCGGGGCGAAGTGCGGGATGCCGGTGAAGCCCAGGACTTCGCCTTCGCTGAAGGTGTCGCCGATCTGGATGGTGCCGTGGTTGTGCAGGCCGATGATGTCGCCGGCGAAGGCTTCTTCCAGTTGCTCACGCTCGGAGGAGAAGAACGTCAGCGCGTCGCCGATCCGCACGTCCTTGCCGGTGCGCACGTGGCGCATCTTCATGCCTTTTTCGTACTTGCCGGAGCAGATACGCATGAAGGCGATGCGGTCGCGGTGTTTCGGGTCCATGTTCGCCTGGATCTTGAAGATGAAGCCCGAGAACTTCTCTTCCACCGGCTCCACGGTGCGCTCGTTAGCCACTCGGGCCAGCGGGCGCGGCGCCCAGTCGACAACGGCGTCGAGTACGTGATCGACACCGAAGTTGCCCAGTGCGGTACCGAAGAACACCGGGGTCAGTTGACCGTCGAGGAATTCCTGCTGGTTGAACTCGTGGCAGGCGCCCTGCACCAGTTCCAGCTGTTCGATGAAACGCTCGTACTCGTCACCCAAGTGCGCGCGCGCTTCATCGGAGTCCAGCTTCTCGATGATCTTGGTTTCGGTGCGCTCGTGGCCGTGACCGGCGGTGTAGACGATGATGTAGTCGTCGGCGAGGTGATACACGCCTTTGAAATCGCGGTAGCAACCGATCGGCCAGGTGATCGGCGCGGCCTTGATCTTCAGGACCGCTTCAATTTCGTCGAGCAGTTCGATCGGGTCGCGGATGTCACGGTCGAGTTTGTTGATGAAGCTGACGATCGGCGTGTCGCGCAGACGGCAGACGTCCATCAGGGCGATGGTCCGTGGCTCTACACCCTTACCGCCGTCGAGGACCATCAAGGCCGAGTCCACCGCCGTCAGGGTGCGGTAGGTATCTTCGGAGAAGTCTTCGTGGCCCGGGGTGTCAAGCAGGTTGATCATGTGCTCGCGATACGGGAACTGCATGACCGACGTGGTAATGGAAATACCACGTTGTTTTTCCATTTCCATCCAGTCGGAGGTGGCATGGCGGTCGGATTTACGAGATTTCACCGTGCCGGCTACCGCAATCGCCTTGCCCATCAGCAAGAGCTTCTCGGTGATGGTGGTCTTACCGGCATCGGGGTGGGAAATAATGGCGAAAGTGCGGCGTTTCGCGACTTCGGCGGCCTGTTTGGTCATGGGAAATCGCCTGGCAGGTGATTCAAAAAAGGGCGGCGAGTATAGCGCAAAGCGACCGCCCCGGACCACCGCGGCGACCAACAGACCCCTTCGTAGGAGCCGGCTTGCTGGCGATGGCATCACCTCGGTGTATCTGGCAGACCGCGGGGATGCTATCGCCCGCAAGCCGGCTCCTACGGGGACGCGATTGGTAATCAAGGGTGGCCAAAGGCTGCTAATTATGGAACCTTTTAAAAGGTGGAGGCGTCCACTCCCCTGCTACGACCACTCGTCAGGGGCTGAAAAATCAGCAAGTTAGCCTGACGAGGCTGCGCTTATGGCTCGATCTCATGCGGTTTCATCAGCATGAAGAGCTGCTTCTCGCGAACGTTTCGAACCCGGCAGCCATGTATGGCACTGCCACACGGGACTGCGTTCGCCGACAAAGAAAAAAGGAGTCCGCCTGTGGCTATTCGCTATGGCAAAGGGCTGATGGGAGGCGCGCTGGTAATCGCCCTCCTGGCCCTGCTGATCCACTGGATTGGCATCAACACGATCGAACACTACCGCGACGATTTGTTGTTTTACCTGCAAGCTCATCTGATTCTCGTCCTCGCTTCCATGCTGGCCGCCCTTGTCGTGGGCATTCCCGCCGGCATCTTCCTCAGCCGTCCGACCCGGGTCGACCGTGCTGAACGCTTCATGCAAATCTTCAACATCGGCAACACCATTCCACCGCTGGCCGTGCTGGCCATCGCCCTGGGCATTCTCGGGATCGGCAGCGGCCCGGCGATTTTCGCCCTGTTCCTCGCCTCTCTGTTGCCCATTGTGCGCAACACCTATGAAGGCCTGAAAAACGTCCAGGGCTCGCTCAAGGAAGCCGCCGTCGGCATCGGCATGACCCCGCGCCAGGTGCTGTGGAAAGTCGAATTGCCCAACGCCGTGCCGATCATCATCGGTGGCGTGCGCGTGGCACTGGCGATCAACGTCGGCACGGCGCCGCTGGCGTTTCTGATCGGTGCCAACAGCCTCGGCAGCCTGATTTTCCCCGGCATCGCCTTGAACAATCAGCCGCAACTATTGCTCGGCGCGGCCTGCACGGCGCTGCTGGCCTTGTTGCTGGACGGCCTGGTGACGATCGCCAGCCGCCTCTGGCTCGAACGCGGCTTGCGCCCGTCTTAAGCCTCGGCAAAGGAATACTCATGAAGACATCAAGCTTTTTACTGGGCTGCGTCCTGTTGTTTGCAGGATTTGCCCAAGCCGCCGAAAAACCGGTAATCCGCATCGGCGCCCGGGTGTTCACCGAACAAACCCTGCTGGCGGAAATCACCTCGCAATACCTGCGTGCCAAGGGCTACGACGCCCAAGTGACCGGCGGTCTCGGCAGCAATCTGGCCCGTAGCGCTCACGAAAGCGGTCAACTGGACATGCTCTGGGAATACACCGGCGTATCGCTGGTGGCCTACAACCATGTGACGGAAAAACTCGACAGCGAACAGTCCTACGCCCGGGTGAAAGAACTCGACGCGAAGAAAGGACTGGTCTGGCTCACCCCGTCGAAATTCAGCAACACCTACGCCCTCGCCCTGCCGAAAAACGTCGCTGACCAATACCCGCAGATCAACAACATCAGCGATCTGAACAGAGTGCTGCGGGACGAGGCCAAGACCAACAACCTGGTGGCCTTGGACACCGAGTTCGCCAACCGCTCCGACGGTCTCGACGGCATGGTCAAGCTCTACGACATGAACCTGACCCGAAAAAACATCCGTCAGATGGACGCCGGGCTGGTCTACACCGCGTTGCGCAATGGTCAGGTGTTTGCCGGTCTGGTCTACACCACTGACGGTCGCCTCAACGCCTTCAAGCTCAAGCTGCTGGAAGACGACAAGCACTACTTCCCGGACTACACCGCCGCTCCCGTGGTGCGTCAGGCCTACCTCGATGCACACCCGCAATTGGCGGAACAGCTCAAGCCCCTGGCCGAACTGTTCGACGACGAGACCATGCGCCAGCTCAACGCGCGGGTCGATGTCGACCATGAAAGCCCTTCATCCGTTGCCGCAGATTTCCTGCGCCAGCATCCAATCAAGTAAGGAGGAAAAGTCATGGAATTTCTCAACGCCTTTTCCCACCTCGACTGGCAGCAGGTGATGCACCTGACTTGGCAGCACATCACCCTGGTCGGCATCGCGGTGACGCTGGCGATTGTGGTCGGCGTGCCGCTGGGCATCCTGATGACGCGCTTTCCGACCCTCGCCGGCCCCTTGCAGGCCAGCGCCACGGTGCTGCTGACCGTGCCATCGATTGCGCTGTTCGGCCTGCTGCTGCCGTTCTATTCCAAGTTCGGTCAGGGCCTTGGCCCCATGCCGGCGATCACCGCTGTGTTCCTCTACTCGCTGCTGCCGATCATGCGTAACACCTACCTCGCGTTGACCGGCGTCGAACCGGGCATACGCGAAGCCGCACGCGGCATCGGCATGACCTTCGGCCAGCGCCTGCGCATGGTCGAACTGCCCATCGCCGTGCCGGTGATCCTCGCCGGTGTGCGCACCGCCGTGGTGATGAACATCGGCGTCATGACCATCGCCGCGACCATCGGCGCCGGTGGTCTGGGCGTGCTCATCCTCGCTTCCATCAGCCGCAGCGACATGTCGATGCTGATCGTCGGCGCCGTGCTGGTCAGTCTTCTGGCCATCTTCGCTGACCTGCTTCTGCAATGGCTGCAACGTTCGCTGACTCCAAAAGGACTGCTCAAATGATCGAACTTCAAAACCTCAGCAAGACCTTCCAAAGCAACGGCAAAGATGTGAAAGCCGTGGACTCGGTGAGCCTGACCGTCAATGAAGGCGAAATCTGCGTGTTCCTCGGGCCATCGGGTTGCGGCAAAAGCACCACGCTGAAAATGATCAACCGCCTGATCAAGCCGACCTCGGGCAAGATCCTGATCAACGGCGAAGACACCACCGGCCTCGACGAAGTGACCCTGCGGCGCAACATCGGTTATGTGATCCAGCAGATCGGCCTGTTCCCGAACATGACCATCGAGGAAAACATCACCGTGGTCCCGCGCCTGCTGGGCTGGGACAAACAGAAATGCCACGACCGCGCCCGCGAGTTGATGAGCATGATCAAGCTTGAGCCCAAGCAATATCTGCATCGTTATCCGCGGGAATTGTCCGGTGGCCAGCAGCAACGGATCGGCGTGATTCGGGCGCTGGCAGCGGATGCACCGCTGCTGTTGATGGACGAACCGTTCGGCGCGGTCGACCCGATCAACCGCGAGATGATCCAGAACGAGTTCTTCGAGATGCAGCGCGCATTGAACAAGACCGTGATCATGGTCAGCCACGACATCGACGAAGCGATCAAGCTCGGCGACAAGATCGCTATCTTCCGTGCCGGCAAACTGCTGCAGATCGACCATCCAGACACCTTGCTCGCGCATCCGGCGGACGACTTTGTCAGTAACTTCGTCGGCCAGGACAGCACGTTGAAACGCCTGTTGCTGGTGAAGGCCGAAGACGCAGCGGACAACGCGCCGTCCGTCAGTCCGGAAACCCCGGTAGCCGATGCTTTGGAATTGATGGATGAGCATGACCGTCGTTATGTAGTGGTCACCGACGCTGATAACAAGGCGCAGGGTTATGTGCGACGTCGCGATCTGCACCGTCAGACCGGCACTTGCGGCCAGTACCTGCGTGAGTTCAACGCCACGGCGGCGTATGACGAGCATTTGCGCATCCTGTTGTCGCGGATGTACGAGTTCAATCGCTCGTGGTTGCCGGTGATGGATGCGGAGCGGGTGTTTTTGGGTGAGGTGACGCAGGAGTCGATTGCCGAGTATCTGAGTTCGGGCAAGTCCCGAGGCGGCAAGACCAGTATCGTTTCGCCTGCCGAGATTGCCGTCGCCTGACCTGCCCCTGTGGCGAGGGAGCTTGCTCCCGCTCGGTTGCGCAGCAGCCGCAAATTTGGGGCCGCTACGCGGCCCAGCGGGAGCAAGCTCCCTCGCCACAAAGGCAACACAAATCCCTCTGAAACTCTCCATCCGGGGAACATCACACCGTCACACAGGTCGGTTACATCAGTAGCTGTCAGGGACCGCACGACGGAAGCGTGCAAAAACGCGACATTTTTTGTTGATCTCAAGCCCCTCACGCCCTAAAGTTCGCGCCGAACGTCCATGCTGGAAACGATCCATCCGGCTCAAGTACTGACGACGAGACAGCAAGGCCAAGGGAAAGCTGCACTTCCCATGGCCTTTTTGCTTTCGGCGACATGCCTTGGGAAGTAGGCGAACCAAAGTGGGGATACGGAGGACGTTCATTTGCACCCATTGATTATTAACGTTTGCCAGTAGGAGCTCCCAGGTATGTCGATCCAGGTCGAAGACTATTTCGCGCGTGAAACCTTCCAGAAAATGAAGGCGTTCGCCGACAAGCAAGAAACCCCGTTCGTGGTGATCGACACCGCGATGATCAGCCAGGCCTATGACGACCTGCGCGCCGGTTTCGAATTCGCCAAGGTCTACTACGCGGTCAAGGCCAACCCGGCCGTGGAAATTATCGACCTGCTCAAAGAGAAAGGCTCGAGCTTCGACATCGCCTCGATCTACGAGCTGGACAAAGTGCTGGGCCGCGGCGTCAGCGCCGACCGGATCAGCTACGGCAACACCATCAAGAAATCCAAGGACATCCGCTACTTTTACGAGAAGGGCGTGCGCCTGTATGCCACCGACTCCGAAGCCGACCTGCGCAACATCGCCAAGGCTGCGCCGGGCGCGAAAGTCTACGTACGCATCCTGACCGAAGGCTCGACCACCGCTGACTGGCCGTTGTCGCGCAAATTCGGCTGCCAGACCGACATGGCCATGGACCTGCTGATCCTCGCTCGCGACCTGGGCCTGGTGCCGTACGGCATCTCGTTCCACGTGGGTTCGCAGCAGCGCGACATCAGCGTCTGGGACGCGGCGATCGCCAAGGTCAAAGTGATTTTCGAGCGTCTGAAAGAAGAAGACGGCATCGAGCTGAAACTGATCAACATGGGCGGTGGCTTCCCGGCCAACTACATCACCCGTACCAACAGCCTGGAAACCTACGCTGAAGAAATCATCCGTTTCCTCAAGGAAGACTTCGGTGACGACTTGCCGGAAATCATCCTGGAGCCAGGCCGTTCGTTGATCGCCAACGCCGGCATCCTGGTCAGTGAAGTGGTGCTGGTCGCGCGTAAATCCCGTACCGCCGTTGAGCGTTGGGTGTACACGGATGTGGGCAAGTTCTCCGGCCTGATCGAAACCATGGACGAAGCCATCAAGTTCCCGATCTGGACCGAAAAGAAAGGCGAGATGGAAGAAGTGGTCATCGCCGGCCCAACCTGCGACAGCGCCGACATCATGTACGAAAACTACAAGTACGGCCTGCCACTGAACCTGGCCATCGGTGATCGCCTGTACTGGCTGTCGACCGGTGCGTACACCACCAGCTACAGCGCGGTTGAGTTCAATGGCTTCCCGCCGCTGAAGTCGTTCTACGTGTAAGAGCAGCCACAAGCTGCAAGTAAAAAGCCCATGACGAGTCATGGGCTTTTTTGTGGCTGATTACAATCCTGTAGGAGCCGGCTTGCTGGCGATCAACGGTCACGCGGTGTAACTGGTTGACCGGAGCGCCTGGATCGCCAGCAAGCCGGCTCCTACAGAAGTTCGAATGCCTGTACACCATCCCCCTGTAGGCGCTGCCGCAGGCTGCGATCTTTTGATCTTGCTTTTAAAAGATCGCAGCCTGCGGCCGCTACAGGGTCGACGTGAGTTCGGTGCAGCGGCGGCGGTAATCGTTCGCCAGCATTTGAATGCGTGGGTCGGTGGCGCTCTTTAGCGCCTCGCTCGCCACCCGCAGGAAATTAAGATTTCCGGCGACCAACGCCTTGCGCAGCCAGTCCAACGCGCCATCGACATTGCCTTCATCAGCCAACACCGCCGCAAAACTGAACTGCCCACGAAAGTCCCCACCCTCGGCGGAACGCCGATACCAGTCACGGGCGGCTGCCGGATCTGCCGGGCAAACGCGCCCTTCTTCCAGATATCGCCCCAGCAGGTTCATCGATTTCGCATGGCCCATGTCGGCGGCCTGTTGATAAAAACTCAATGCCTTGAGCTGATCCTCAACCACTCCGCGCCCGGTCGCCAACAGGTTGGCGTAGTTGTACATCGCCCAATCCAGCCCAGCCTCGGCTGCAACCTGATAATGCCGAGCGGCCAGCGCAGCATCAGCCTCGCATCCCCACCCATGCTCATGGCAACGCCCGAGCATGTTGCGCGCCATCAAATGCCCGCGCCGCGCCGCGATGTCGAACCAGCGCACCGCCAGCGGCTGATCCTGAGCGATGCCCTGCCCGTCCAGCAGAATCTGCCCGAGTAGCGCCTGCGCATCGAGAACGTCTTCGCGCGCGGCCATCAAAATGGCCTGGGCAGCACGGGCCGGGCTTTCTTCGAGCATGGATTTGAGCGCATCGCCGTCAAGGACTTCCTCGCGACGCAAATGAAAACTCATACCTCGACCCAGCGGCGCAACAGATTGTGATAGGTGCCCGTCAGGCGGATCAGCGAAGGGTGATCCGGCACATCCTGCGTCAGTTGCCGGATCGCGCCGTCCATCTCGAACAGCAAGGCGCGCTGACTGTCTTCGCGCACCAGGCTTTGGGTCCAGAAAAACGAGGCGTAGCGCGTCCCGCGAGTGACCGCGTTGACCTTGTGCAAACTGGTGCCGGGGTAAAGAACCATGTCACCGGCCGGCAGCTTCACGCGCTGGGTGCCGTAGGTGTCCTGGATTTCCAGCTCACCGCCGTCGTAATCCTCCGGCTCACTGAAAAACAAGGTGGCCGACAGATCGGTGCGCACCCGCTCCATGCTGCCCTTGGGCTGACGCACGGCGTTGTCGATGTGGAAGTCGAAACTGCCGCCGGCCGTGTAACAGTTCAGCAGCGGTGGAAAGACTTTGTGAGGTAAGGCCGCTGACATGAACTGCGGATTTTTCCACAACCGTTCCAGCATGGCCGCGCCAATCTCCTTGGCCAGCGGATGACCTTCGGGCAATTGCAGATTGTGCTTGGCCTTGGCCGACTGATAACCGGCGGTGATCTTGCCATCGGCCCAATCGGCCTGCTCCAGAGCCTCGCGAATGCGCTGCACTTCTTCTTTATCGAACAAGCCGGGGATGTGCAGCAGCATGGCAGAGACACCTGGGAGCAAAGGGGTGCCAATGGTATTGATTCTTATTGACTGTGTAAAACCCACGGGACGAACGAAACAGCAAAAACCGTAAGGTTAAATTGTAAAGATTGTAAATTCAGTGCGAATAGTAATGTTTCGCAATTGATACGAATACGTGTTTACCCTATATTCCGCGGCCTCAAATCCTTGGGGAGGGGAATTAAAATGTCACGCCAACAAGCACAATTACCTGTCAGTTCACCGCGTTTGCTCGCTTCTGCAATTGGCGTGGCGATCACTGCCGGCTCCGCGGGCCACATGGTTTTCGCGGCTGAAAAGACCGACGAAAAAGCACCGAGCAACACCATCTCCCTCGGTGCCACTGCCATCACCGGCGAAGCTCAGGACGAAACCTCGTACAACGTCGAAAAAGCGTCCTCTCCCAAGTACACCGCACCGCTGGTCGACACACCACGCTCCGTCACCGTTATCCCGCAGCAAGTGCTCAAAGACACTGGCGCGATGAACATGCAGGACGCGCTGCGTACTGTTCCCGGCATCACCTTCGGTGCCGGTGAAGGCGGTAACCCGCAGGGCGACCGTCCATTCATTCGCGGCTTCGATGCCCAGGGCGACACCTACCTCGACGGCGTGCGCGATACCGGTTCGCAAAGCCGCGAAATCTTCGCCGTTGAATCGATCGAAGTCAGCAAGGGCCCGAACTCGGCCATCGGCGGCCGCGGCGCAGCTGGCGGCAGCATCAACCTGGTGAGCAAAAAAGCGCACCTGGGCAATTCGTTCGACGGCGGCTTTACCTGGGGCTCCGATCAGACCCAGCGTTACACCCTGGATGGCAACTATCAGTTCACTGACACCGCCGCTGGCCGTCTGAACCTGATGAGCCACGAGAGCAACGTCGCCGGGCGTGACAGCGTCGATTACGATCGCTGGGGCATTGCGCCATCGCTGGCCTTCGGCCTGGGCACAGATACCCGCGTCAACCTCGACTACTACCATCTGGAAAGTAACGACACGCCGGACTCGGGCATTCCGTATTCGATACCGACCGCTGGCTCCGCTGCCCGTACCAAGTCCAACCCGGACAAACCAGACGACGGCGGCGACAGCAGCAACTTCTACGGTCTCGATGGCCGCGATTTCCGCAAGGGCCGCACCGATACCGCGACCATCGCCATCGAGCACGACCTGAGCGACGCGCTGACCATCAAGAACACCCTGCGTCATGGCAACAGCATGCAGGACTACATCCTGACCCAGCCGGACGACAGCAAGGGCAACGTCAACAATGGCAGCGTCTGGCGCCGGCCCAACAGCCGTGTCAGCAACACCGAGACCACCACCAACCAGACCGACCTGTTTGGTGACGTGTACATCGCCGGCTTCAAGAACAGCTTCGCCACCGGTATCGAGTTGAGCCGTGAGGAAAGCCAGAAATCCTCGTACACCGTCAACTCCGACACCACTCCACTGACGACGGTGCCGGCTTCGAGCACCAACTGCACCCCGGCGATGATCGGCGCGCCAAGCGGCTACAACTGCACCTCGTTGTCCAACCCGACCCCGAGCGATCCATGGAACGGTGCCATCTCGCGCAACTATGCCGGCACCGACACCACGGGCAAAACCTACGCGCTCTACGTGTTCGACACCCTGACGCTGTCCGAGCAGTGGCTGGTGAACATGGGCCTGCGCTACGACCATTTCGACACCGACTACAAAACCTACAACGCAGCCGGCACCACCACCGCCAAGGGCGATGATGTCAGCGAGTTCGTGACCGGTCAGTTCGGTGTGGTCTACAAGCCGGCGGAAAACGGCAGCATCTATGCGTCCTACGCAACCTCGGCAACGCCACCGGGCGCTACCCTCGGCGAAGGCCAGGATGGCAACCCGCTGGGCGGCACCCCTGATCGCAGCGGCAACCTGCTGAGCAGCGACATGGAGCCGGAAACCACCAAGAACTACGAAATCGGCACCAAGTGGGATCTGCTGAACGATCGCCTGTCGCTGACGGCAGACATCTTCCGCACCGAGAAAGACAACGCTCGTGTGCAAACCAACACCACCACCTACGAAAACGTCGGCAAAACCCGCGTGCAAGGTTTCGAACTGTCGGCCACCGGCAAGCTCACCGACAAATGGCAGGTATTCGCCGGTTACGCCTACATGGACAGCGAGCAAGTGGATGGCGGCGACCTGCCGGCCAACAAAGCCAACGATGGCAACGAACTGCCGAACACACCGAAAAACAGCGCCAGCCTGTGGACGACTTACCAGGTCACGCCGAAGCTGACCATCGGCGGTGGCGCGTTCTATGTCGACGACGTGTTCGGTAGCGCGGCCAACACCACCATGGTTGATTCCTACGTTCGTTACGATGCGATGGCCGCCTACAAGCTGACCAAAAACGTCGACCTGCAACTAAACGTACAGAACCTGACCGACGAAACCTACTACGACAAAGCCTTCTCGACTCACTTCGCCAACCAGGCGGCGGGCCGTACTGCCTTGCTGAGCACCAACTTCCACTTCTGATGACACAAGCGTGAACACAAACCTGTAGGAGCTGCCGCAGGCTGCGATCTTTTGATCTTGCTTTTAAAAGATCAAAAGATCGCAGCCTGCGGCAGCTCCTACAGAGGTAGGCCCCGTTCATCCAGGTGAATGGGGCTTTTGTGTGTAAACAGAATGTTTCTCGACAACCCACGGCATAATGCGCGCCGTGATGACCACTTTTGAACGAACAAGGCGAGCGACGTGTTGAAGAAAACCCTGTTCCAGTTGCACTGGTTTTTTGGCATCAGCGCCGGACTGGTCCTGGCCCTGATGGGCATCACCGGGGCGACGGTATCGTTTCAGGATGAGATCCTGTACGCCCTGAACCCTTCGGTGTTGCAGGTCGAGAAACAGGTCGCCGGTGTTTTGCCGCCTGCCGAACTGGTGGAGAAAATCGAAGCGGCCACGGGCAAAAAAGTGGCGATGCTCTCGGTCGGCATCGACAGCGACATTGCCGCCAAAGTGTTCTTCACCCCGCCACCGGGCGAGCGGCGCGGGCAGATGCGTTTCTTCGACCCGTACACCGCTGAACTCATGGGCGACGCCACCGGCCAGGGCTTCTTCGGCTTTATGCTGCAACTGCACCGCTTCCTCGCCATGGGCGATACCGGTCGACAAATCACCGGTGCGTGCACGCTGATCCTGGTGTTTTTCTGCCTGTCGGGCCTGTACCTGCGCTGGCCGCGCCAGTGGAAAAGCTGGCGTGCCTGGCTGACCCTCGACTGGAAGAAAAAAGGTCGCAGCTTCAATTGGGATCTGCACTCGGTCGCCGGCACCTGGTGCCTGGTGTTCTACCTCCTGGCGGCACTGACCGGGCTGTCCTGGTCCTACGAGTGGTACAACAAAGGCCTGACCCGATTGCTCTCCGATTCGCCGCAGAACGAGCGCGTTCGCGGCGGTCGAGGCCCTGCGCCAAGTGGTCCGGCACCGACCGTCGATTACTCGGCGATGTGGAGCAGCATCTACAGCGCCGCCGGTCCCGACCTGAGTTTCTACAACACCCGCATGCCTGCGGTGGCCGGACAACCGGCGACCGTTTTCTACCTGCTCAAAGATTCGCCCCACGACCGCGCGCTGAACCAGCTCACCCTCGATCCCGCCACCGGCGCGATCAAGCGTCACGATCGCTACAGCGACAAGAGCTTCAAGGCGCAGTTGTTGACCAGCATCTATGCGCTGCACGTCGGCAGCTACTTCGGCATCGTCGGGCGGATTGTCCTGACCATCAGCGCCCTGACCATGCCGCTGTTTTTCATCACTGGCTGGTTGCTTTATCTTGATCGTCGGCGCAAAAAACGCCAGATCAAGGACGCCCGCCAAGGCCTCGCCCAAGCGGGCAGCGACGCCCCGGCGTGGCTGATCGGTTTCGCCAGCCAGAGCGGCTTTGCCGAACAACTGGCGTGGCAAACCGCCGGTCAGTTGCAGGCGGCCGGCCTGCCGGTGAAAGTGCAGGCACTGGCGACGGTCAGCGAGCAGGACCTGCGTGATTCGAACAACGCGCTATTCGTAGTCAGCACTTTCGGCGACGGTGAAGCACCGGACAGCGCCCGTGGTTTTGAACGCAAGGTATTGGGTCGCGCGCTGAGCCTGGAAAGCCTGAACTACGCCGTACTCGGCCTCGGTGATCGGCAGTATCAACACTTCTGCGGTTTCGCCCGGCGCTTGCACACCTGGCTCGGCGAGCACGGCGGCAAGACCTTGTTCGCCCCGGTGGAAGTCGACAGCGGTGACCCTTACGCCTTGCGTCACTGGCAGCAACAACTCGGCCAGTTGACCGGGCAGATGCCGGCGGACACCTGGCAAGCACCAAGCTACGACAACTGGATCCTGGCACATCGAGAGCTACTCAACCCGGACAGCAGCGGTTCGCCGGTGTACTTGCTGAGCCTCAAGGCGCCGACCACCAGCAGTTGGCTGGCCGGCGACCTGGTGGAAGTGTTGCCACGCAATTGCCCATGGGCCATCGAACATTTCCTCGATGGCCTGGGGATTGATGGCCGGGCGACGATTGAATTCGATGGCCTGTCGCAACCGCTGGAACAAGCCCTCGCCAGCCGCCAATTGCCGGAGAACCGCGCGCACCTGGTCGGCCTGCATGCCCAGGCGCTGGCGGAGGCGCTGGTGCCGTTGGCCACGCGTGAATACTCGATTGCCTCGATTGCCGCCGACGGTGTCCTGGAACTGATCGTGCGCCAGGAACTGCACCCCGATGGCAGCCTCGGGATCGGTTCCGGCTGGCTGACCGAACACGCGCCAGTGGGCGGCACCATCAGCCTGCGCGTACGGCGCAACAGCGGTTTCCACCTGCCGACCGAGCCGGTGCCGATGATCCTGCTGGGCAACGGTACCGGTCTGGCCGGGCTGCGCAGTTTGCTCAAGGCGCGGATTGCCGATGGCCAACAGCGTCAATGGCTGTTGTTCGGCGAACGTAATCGCGAGCATGACTACCTGTGTCGAGATGAGCTGGAAGAGTGGTTGATTTCGGGTGACCTGGAACGTCTGGACCTGGCGTTCTCGCGGGATCAGGCCGAGAAGATCTACGTCCAGGATCGCCTGCGCGAATCGGCCGATGAGCTGAAAAAATGGCTGGCGGACGGCGCGGTGATTTACATCTGCGGCAGCCTTCAGGGGATGGCCGCAGGCGTGGATCAAGTGCTCAACGACGTACTGGGCGCCGCCGAAGTCCAGCGCCTGATCGAACAGGGCCGCTACCGCCGCGACGTCTACTGACCCACCCCGCCTCTGTAGGAGCTGCCGCAGGCTGCGATCTTTTGATCTTGATCTTTCAAAAATCAAAATCAAAAGATCGCAGCCTTCGGCAGCTCCTACAGGGGATGTGTGGTCAGGCTGGCTGCAAATTTTGCTCGAACACCGCCACCCCATCCAGATCTCGCAACACCACGCTCAACTCCCCTGTCTGGCCATCGATGTTCACCTCGCCAAAAAACTGAAACCCGGCAAACGGCGACATGTTCTGCACGGGTGGTGCTTTCTCGAACACCACTTCAGGGCCAAAGGTTTTATCCAGTTTGTCCGGGCCGAAACTCCCGGCATTCAGCGGCCCCGCGACGAACTCCCAGAACGGTTCAAAGTCCTGAAACGCGGCGCGGTCCGGGTGGTAATGATGCGCCGCGCAATAATGCACATCCGCCGTCAGCCAGAGGAAATTGCGCACCTGATGCGCCCGCAGAAAACCCAACAACTCGGCGATTTCCAGCTCACGCCCCTGCGCCGGTCCCGGGTCGCCATTGGCCACCGATTCCCAGCGCATCAAGCCGGGGCTGACCTGACCATCCGGTGCACCAAGGCCGATCGGCATGTCAGCGACGATGACTTTCCATTGGGCATTCGAGCCTTTCAACGAAGCCTTCAACCAATCCAGTTGTTCACGACCCAGGAAGGGTTTGGCGGCACCCAAGTTGTCGTCGTTGGCCCCGCGATAACTGCGCATGTCGAGCACGAACACATCGAGCAATGGCCCATAACTGAGTTGACGATAAATCCGCTGACCAGCTTCGGCGCTCTGCCAACGCATCGGCGCATATTCAAGCCAGGCCTGACGTCCGCGCCGCACCAGGCTGTGGATATCTTTGTCGGTGTAGCGCGCATCCAGAGACGTGCCCGGCGACCAGTTATTCACCACTTCGTGGTCATCCCATAGCCAGACCTGCGGCACTTCGGCGTTGAAGCGGCGGACGTTTTCGTCCATCAGGTTGTAGCGGTAATTGCCCCGGTAATCGTCGAGGGTTTCGGCGACTTTGCTCTTGGCTTCGCTGGTGATGTTGCGCCACACGCGACCGCTTTCTGTGGTGAGTTGCGCCGGTATGGGACCGTCGGCGTAGATGCTGTCGCCGCAGTGGATAAAGAAGTCGGGCAGCCGCAAACGCATCGCGTCATAGATGCGCATGCCGCCGATGTCCGGATTGATGCCGAAGCCCTGGCCGGCAGTGTCACCGCTCCAGACGAAACGGATGTCGCGCCTCGTCTGCGGCACGCTGCGCAGATGGCCGAACCACGGCTCGCTGGTGACGCCGCTTTGGGCATCTTCGAACTGTACGCGATAGAAAATCGCCTGATCGGCGGGCAGCCCGCTGAGCTCGACCCGGGCGGTGAAATCGGAGCGGGCATCGGCCAGGGCCGAAACGAAGCGTCGGGGGTAGGGAAACAGACTGCGGGTGTCCCACTCCACCACCATGCGCGCCGGGCGATCGCTGCGGCTCCAGATGATCGCCCGATCGCCCAGCACGTCGCCGGACTGCACGCCATCGGTGAGTTGCGGACGATCCTTGATCGACGCAATCACCACCGGCGCCAGCCCCGGCAACAACAACCCGGCGCCCACCGCTTGCAAGACACGACGGCGGCCGAGGTCGAATTCGCTCATGGTGTTCTCCCTGAAAATGGAAAACATGACCTGAAGGTGACATCGGCCTTGTAGGAGCCGGCTTGCTGGCGATAGCGGTCACGAAATCGCCATCGCCAGCAAGCCGGCTCCTACAAGGGATTACGCGCTCACGGGCTCTACCGCCAACTCAACTGTCTCAGGCCGCTTCACCAGCGCATACACCACCGCCGTCAACAAACTCCCGGCGACAATCGCCAGCAAATACAGCAACGCATGGTTGATCGCATTCGGGATCGCCAACACGAACAAGCCACCGTGGGGCGCCATCAGCTTGCAGCCGAAATACATCGACAACGCACCGGTCAGCGCTCCGCCGGCGATGCTCGCCGGGATCACCCGCAGCGGGTCTTTCGCAGCAAACGGAATCGCCCCTTCCGAGATAAAGCACAAGCCCAACACCAGCGCCGCTTTACCGGCCTCGCGCTCAGTCTGGGCGAACTTGCGCCGGGCGATGAACGTGGCGATGCCGAGGCCAATCGGCGGCACCATGCCGGCCGCCATGGTCGCGGCCATCGGCGCATAACTCTGCGACGCCAGCAGCCCGACCGAGAACGCATACGCCGCCTTATTGATCGGCCCGCCGAGGTCGACGCACATCATCCCGCCCAGCAGCACGCCGAGCAGAATCGCGTTGGTGGTGCCCATGCTGTCGAGGAAATGCGTGAGCCCGGCAAGCATGCCCGCCACCGGTTTGCCGACCACGTAGATCATCACCAGGCCGGTGAACAGACTGGCCAGCAACGGGATGATCAGGATCGGTTTCAGCGCTTCAAGACTCTGCGGCAAACGCGCATATCGATTGATCGCCTGCGCCGCGTAACCGGCAATGAAACCGGCGATGATCCCGCCGATAAAACCGGCGCCCAACGTGCTCGCCAACAGACCGCCGATCATCCCCGGTGCGAGGCCCGGACGGTCGGCGATGGAGTAGGCGATGTACCCTGCCAGCAACGGCACCATCAGCTTGAACGCGGTCTCGCCGCCGATCTGCATCAGCGCCGCCGCCAGCGTCCCCTCTTCCTTGAACGCGGTGATGCCGAACACGAACGACAGCGCGATCATCAGGCCGCCAGCCACCACCATCGGCAACATGAAAGACACGCCGGTCAGCAGGTGTTTGTAGACGCCGGTTTTTTCTTTTTTGGCCGGACCTTTTGCGCCCGTGGACGCAGTTTCCTGGGTGCCTTCGGCCAGCGCTTTTTTCAGTGTTGCTTCAGATTGTTTGAGGGCAATGCCGGTGCCGCAACGGTAAATTTTCTTGCCGGCAAAACGCTCGGTGGCGACTTCGATATCGCAGGCCAGCAGCACCACCTCAGCCTCGGCAATCGCTTGCTCGCTCAGCGGATTGCGCGCACCGACCGAGCCCTGGGTTTCCACTTGCAGGTCGTAACCCAAACGCTTGGCCGCTTGCTGCAAGGCTTCGGCGGCCATGAAGGTATGGGCGACACCGGTCGGGCATGCGGTGATCGCCACCAGACGCGGGGCGTTTTGGGCGACGGTGATCGGTTCGGCAACGGCTTCAGGCGCGACATACACCTGAGCCTCTTGCGCCCCACGGCGCAGCACCGCTTCGACGTCCTGCAGGGCCTGCGCCGGAGTGCTCTGGAATACACGCTTGCCAACGAATCGCGACATATCCACCGGTGCGCTGGTCACCAGCAACACCCACTCCGCCGCGTCGATCGTGGCCGCCGACAATTGCTGCTCGGGATGCGCCGCATCGGTGATTTCGACACCGGTGCTCCAGCCCTGACGCTGGGCCGCTGCGTCGAGCAAACGGGCGCACAGCACACTGGTGACCATGCCATTCGGGCAGGCAGTAACAATGGCTAACTTCATGACCAACCCTCTTATTGTTCTGTCAGGGGACGCACGCGCACACCCTGTTCGAGCTGCGCCAGGTGCGCCGCATCGCCAATGCCGAAACCGATCTGGGTGACCGCCATCGCGGCAATTGCCGTGGCGGTGCGCAAAGTTTGTTCAGGCGTATCGGCGCTGAGCAAACCGTGGAGCATGCCCGCCAGCAACGAGTCGCCCGCGCCCACCGTACTGGCGACACTGACCCTGGGCGGCGTGGCATGCAGCGCCGAGCCGACGCTGAACCAGTTCACGCCATCGGCCCCGTGGGAAATCACCACGTGCTCGATCCCTTGCACGTGTAAACGGCTCGCCGCTTCGGCTTGTGCGTTAACGGAAACCACTTCGCAATCGAGCACTTCCGCCAGCTCTTCGGTGTTGGGTTTGATCAGCCACGGGCCGGCCTTGAGCGCGGCCCGTAGCGCATCGCCGCTGGTGTCCAGGGCCACTTTCAAACCGAGCTTTTTCAAGCGCAGGATCAACGCCTGCAACCACTGCGGGCTGATGCCTTGCGGCAGGCTGCCAGCGACAACGACGGCGTCATGTCCCGGCGCAATCTGATCGAGACGATCAAGCAAGGCCTGCTGCGCCGCCGCACTGACCAGCGGCCCCGGACCGTTGAGGTCGGTGATACGCCCATCGCTTTCAGCGAGTTTGATGTTGCTACGCGTTTCGCCGGGCACGCGGATGAACGCATCGACAAAGCCGCGTTTGGCGAACAGCGTTTCGAACGCTTGCGGATTGTCTTCACCGAGGAAACCGCTGACGGTCAGTTGATGCCCAAGGTCCGCCAGCACCTGCGCCACGTTCACGCCTTTGCCGGCGGCGTGGGTGTGCATCACGTCGCTGCGGTTGACCTGACCGGGCTCGAGGCGCGGCAACTGCACGGTGAGGTCCAGTGCCGGGTTGAGGGTCAGGGTTAAGATCTTGGCCATTACAGGGCCTCCACTAATGCGCGCACTTCATTGGCGCTGCCCACGGCCAGTGCCTGTTGGGCAAGGGTTTGAGCCTGAGCCAGGCTGAGTTCGCGAATCCGCGCCTTGACCTCGGCGATGCTGCGCCCACCGACACTCAGCTCATCCACACCCAGCCCGACCAGCACTGGCACCGCCAGCGGATCGGCCGCCAACTCACCGCACACGCCGACCCACTTGCCATGGGCATGGGCGGCGCGCACGGTGATGTCGATCAGTTGCAGCACCGCCGGATGCAAACCGTCGGCCTGGGCCGACAGGGTCGGATGACCACGGTCGATGGCCAGGGTGTATTGGGTCAGGTCGTTGGTGCCGACGCTGAAGAAGTCGACCTCTTTGGCCAGGACCGGCGCCAGCAAAGCGGCCGACGGCACTTCGATCATAATCCCCAGTTGCAGGTCCGCGACCGGGATTTCCAGACGCAGGCGTTCGGTCATGTCCCGCGCCTGACGCCACTCATCGACGCTGCCGACCATCGGGAACATGATCCGCAGCGGACGGTTGTCGGCGGCGCGCAGCAAGGCGCGAATCTGCGCTTCCATGATCTGCGGCCGCTGCAAGGTCAGGCGAATGCCTCGCACACCGAGGAACGGGTTTTCTTCCTTGGCGATCGGCCAATACGGCAGCGGTTTGTCGCCGCCAACATCAAGGGTACGCACCACCAACGGCCGCCCGGCGAGGCCATCGAGGACACGGCGGTATTCGACTTCCTGGGTCGCCTCGTCAGGCGCTTGCGGATGGGCCATGAAAATCAGTTCAGTGCGCAGCAGGCCGATGCCTTCGGCGCCCTGCTCCACCGCAGCGGTCACACCGGCGCTTTCACCGATGTTGGCGAACACTTCGACGGCATGACCGTCAGTGGTCAGCGCCGGTTGATGACGTTGTTCTGCCGCCGCCTTCAGGCGTTGTTCGCGGGTGTCGCGCTCTTGCGTGGCACGCTGCAAGGTCGCCGCGTCGGCGTCCACATGCAAACGCCCACGCTGACCATCGATCAACAGCGGCGTACCCGGCGCCAACAGCAACACCGCCGGACCAGCGCCGACCAGCGCTGGAATACCCAGCGCGCGGGCGACGATGGCGCTGTGCGCGGTGGCGCCGCCACGGGCGGTGAGAATGCCGGCGACACGCGCCGGATCGAGACGTGCCACGTCGGACGGACCGACTTCGTCCATCACCAGAATGTACGGCTGCTCCGGCTCACTCGGGGTTTCGACACCGCTGAGTTGCGCCAGCACCCGACGGCCAATGTCGCGCAAGTCAGCGGCGCGCTCGGCGAGCAAGGCGTCTTGCAACGATTCCTGTTGCCGCGCTGCGGCTTCAATCACCGACATCCACGCCGCTTCCGCGCTCTCGCCTTGCTTGAGGCGGGTGTCGACTTCATCGGTCAATTCCGGGTCGTCGAGCATTTCCTGGTGGGTGACGAAAATCTCGCGAATGGCCTTGGCCTTGCTGCGTTCGATCAAACCGCCAATGTCACGCCGCACATCCGCCAGCGCTTGCTTGAGACGCTCGCGCTCGATGGCGGCCGACTCACCACGCAGCGGGTAATCGATGGTTTGCAGCACTTGAATATGCGCCGGGCCAATGGCGATCCCCGGTGCGGCGGCGATGGCCTGAACCAGGCTGCCTGATGCCGGCGCGAGCAGCACCGCGGCGACCTCGACAATCTCTTCGCGTTGTTGGCTCACCGCAGGCAACGGCTCGACTTCTTCACCGAGGCCTTCCTCGATGGCGGCCAATAACGCAGGCAATGCATCAGCGGCGATGCTCGGCTCGGCGATGATTTCCAGTACTTGACCGCGACGGGCGCCGAGGCTGAGCAGTTTGCTCAAGCTCTTCACCGACACGGCGCTGTCCTGGCCGTCGACGATGCGGATGCGTATTTCGCCTTCAAAACTTTTTGCCAATTGCGCGAGGATTTTCGCCGGGCGCGCATGCAAACCGTGGGCGTTAGCCAAGGCAATCCGCGCGCTCGGCCAGTCCGCCGGCAACTCACCGCCGAGCACTTCAAGCACCGCGCGGCAACTGGTGGCGCGACCCAATTCATGGCCGCGCCCTTCAATCAGCAACGCGCACAGGCGTTCGAGCAATGCTTGATGGGCCTCACCGAGGCTGGCCAAACAGAACAACCCGCTCAGCGGCTGGCCGAGATAGCGCAGCGGTTTGTCCGGCGTGACGAAGGCCAGGCCGGGACGCTTGACGGTTTGTTCGCTGTGCAGCCACCACAGGCCATCGCCCAGCGGCAACGCTTCGACTTGCTGCAACACGGCGGAGAAACCGTTGCTGACACAATCGGCCTGGCGCAACAAACGTGCACCACGCCAAACCAGTTCTTCGAAATCTTCAGCGGCAACGCCCAAACCAATCATCTGCGCATCCAGCGCCAGTTCTTGCGGCGCGCCTTGCAGCAGTTTCAGCAAGGCATCAGCGGTACTGGCGCGGCGCAAGGCCTGGCCCAGATCGGTCTCGCCGAGGGCACGGGTCAGCAGTTGCAGCAGGCGCAAGTGTTCATCGGATTTGGCAGCAATGCCGATCGCCAGGTAGACGATCTGGCCGTCGCCCCAATCAACGCCGTCGGGGAATTGCATCAGCCGTACGCCGGTGGAAAACACCTGATCGCGGGTTTCCGGTGTACCGTGGGGGATGGCAATACCTTGGCCGAGAAAGGTCGAGCCCTGGGCTTCGCGCGCCTGCAACCCGGCGAGGTAACCGTCGGCCACCAGACCGTCGGCGACCAGATGCCCGGCGAGTAATTGCAACGCTGCGGACTTATCCACAGCCGACTGGGCCATGGATATCTGCTCTATGGTGAGCTCGAGCATGCTTTCTCCTTTTTGGCACCGGTTGGCACCAGGTATTGTTTTGAATGATTTCAGCTTAGGCGCTTGTATTGTCACAGTCTTTGTCGGTTTCGCGGCAGAACCGGCCAAAGGCACCTTTAACGTAGAAAATACGCTTGCTGAAACGTTTAATCTAGATCGATTGGCACGTTACTCGATAATGTCCCATCCTTGAAGTCCAACTTGTCGGATGCGTTGTGACCATGGTCGACTGCCCGAATCGGGTAGGATTGGCGAAAATGTCGAGGCAAGCTCGAGAAAACAAGGAATTGCGGGTTGAAACTCAGTGATATAGCCCAGTTGGCCGGTGTGTCCGTTACCACCGCCAGCTACGTCATCAATGGCAAGGCCGAACAGCAACGCATCAGCAGCGCCACCGTCGAGCGCGTGCGCGCGGTGGTCGATCTTCATGGCTTTACGCCTAACCCGCAGGCGGCCGGGCTGCGCAGTCGGCACACCCGCACGCTGGGGTTCATTCTGCCGGACCTGGAAAACCCCAGTTACGCGCGAATCGCCAAACTGCTGGAACAAGGTGCGCGCGCTCGCGGCTATCAGTTGCTGATCGCCAGCTCCGACGATGCACCGGAAAGCGAACGGCAATTGCTGCAACTGTTCCGCGCCCGGCGCTGTGATGCGCTGATTGTCGCCAGTTGCCTGCCGCCCGGCGACGACAGCTATCTCCAATTGCAGGCCAAGGGCATTCCGATCATCGCCATCGACCGGGTCATGGCGCCCGAGCATTTCTGCTCGGTCATCAGCGACGATCGCGAAGCCAGCCTGCAACTGACACGCAGCCTGCTCGAGCCGTTGCCCAAGCAGATCGCCCTGATCGGCGCCCGCCCCGAGTTGAGCATCAGCCAGGAACGGGCCGCCGGGTTCAAAGAGGCGCTGACCGTATTCAACGGCGAAGTGCTGATCGAGCACGGCGAATCGTTCAGCCGCGAGTGCGGCAAGCAGTTGATGGAAGAAATGCTACAGCGCCTGGGGCATTTGCCGGATGCGCTGGTGACCACGTCCTACGTACTGCTACAGGGCGTGTTCGATGCCTTGCACGACTTCCCGCTGAAATCCCGACCGCTGCGACTCGGCACCTTCGGCGACACCCAGTTACTCGACTTCCTGCCGCTGCCGGTCAACGCCATGGCGCAGCAACATCAGCTGATTGCCGACAAAGCCCTGGCCCTGGCGCTGGCTGCCATCGAGCAGTCCGATTATCAACCCGGCGTGCAGGCCATCGCACGGACGTTCAAACAACGTATTCGTCAGGACTGAGCCATGGACCTGATCGACACCCACACGCACCTGGACTTTCCCGACTTCGACGCGGATCGTCAGGCGCTGATGGCCGAAAGCCGGGGCCTCGGGGTGCGGCGAATGGTGGTGCTGGGGGTTTATCAGGGCAATTGGCAGCGAGTCTGGGAGCTGGTGCAAAGCGATTCCGACCTGCATGCGGCCTTCGGTTTGCATCCGGTGTATCTGGACGATCATCGTCCGGAAGATTTAACCGAACTCGCTGATTGGCTAAGCCGTTTGGCCGGTCACCGACAGTTGTGCGCGGTGGGCGAGATCGGCCTGGATTACTTCATCGAAACACTGGACCGCGATCGCCAGCAAGCGTTGTTCGACGCACAACTGCAACTGGCGGCGGACTTCAATTTACCGGCGTTGATCCATGTGCGGCGCAGCCATGCGGCGGTGATTGCCACGCTCAAACGCTTCAAATTGAAACGAGCCGGCATCATCCACGCCTTCGCTGGCAGCAAGGAAGAAGCCCGCGAGTACATCAAGCTCGGGTTCAAACTCGGCCTCGGCGGCGCCGCGACCTGGCCACAAGCGCTGCGTATGCACCGCGTCCTCGCCGAGCTGCCGCTGGATTCAGTGGTGCTGGAAACCGACTCACCGGACATGGCGCCCGCCATGTTCCCCGGTCAACGCAACAGCCCCGCGCACTTGCCGGCGATCTGCGAGGCACTGGCCGCCATCATGGCGATCAGCCCCGAGCAACTGGCCGCCGCCAGCACCGCCAATGCCTGTGAGCTGTTCAACTGGTAACAGACAAACCAAAACAATTGTGGGAGCGAGCCTGCTCGCGATAGCGGAGTGTCAGTCGACATAATTCTCGACTGTTAATCCGTCATCGCGAGCAGGCTCGCTCCCACAGGGGGCACAGTGTTCGTTAGACCCGGAACGCGCTGATCAACTGCTTCAACTCCACCACCTGAGCCGACAACGCACGGCTGGCGTCCTCGGTCTGGTGCGCACCTTCGGCGGTGCGCTCGCCGGCGCGGTTGATCTCGACGATGTTCTGATCGATGTCGTGTGCCACGGCAGTTTGCTGCTCCACGGCGGCGGCGATCTGTTGGTTCTGATCGACGATCATGCCCACGGCGCCAAGGATGTTTTCCAGTGCCAGTTGGACTTTTTCCGACTGCCCCACGGTGCCATTCGCCATTTCGTGGCTGACGCCCATCGCCTTCACCGCTGCGCCAACACCGCCGTGGAGCTTGGCGATCATCTGCTCGATTTCTTCGGTTGATTGCTGAGTGCGCTTGGCCAGGGTCCGGACCTCGTCCGCCACCACCGCGAAACCACGCCCCTGTTCACCGGCGCGGGCCGCTTCGATTGCAGCGTTGAGCGCCAACAGATTGGTCTGTTCGGCAATGCTCTTGATCACTTCCAGCACGCGGCTGATGGACTGGCTGTCGCTGGCCAGTTGATTGATGACCAGCACCGATTGATCAATCTCGTTGGCCAATGCCGCGATGCTGCCCTGCTGGGACTGCACCAGTCCCCGACCGCTGACGGTCTCGTCGTTGACACTGTGGGCGCTGCTGACCGCCGCAGCGGCACTGCGTGCGACCTCCAGTGAAGTGGCGGACATCTGGTTCATCGCCGTCGCGACCTGCTCGATCTGCGTGCGCTGCCCGGCCACTGCCTGATTGCTTTGCGCCGAGACATGTTCCACTTGCCCGGCCTGACGCTCGACCTCGCTGACGGTCTGCCCCACCCGCTCGATCAGGTCATGGATTTTTTTCACCGTGCCGTTGAACACCTCGCCCAACTCGCCCAACTCATCGCGGCTATTGGCGCTGAAGGTAACGGTCATGTCGCCAGCCGCCACTTTGTCCATCACCCCGCCAAGACGTTTGAGGGTGGTGCGGGTCGAGGCGTAGAAGCCGCCGTAGAGATAAAAAATCAACACAAAAACCACCGACAGCGCCACGGCCTGCAAGACCATGTGCGTGCGGTTCTGCTCCAGACGCTGCTGCAACTGGGTGCCGAGAAATTTCAGGGTGGCTTCGTTGAGTTGGTAGGTCTGGTCCATCAGGCCCGTGACCTGATCGTAAAAGCCCTGCCATGGTCTATCGAGGGTGTCGGCCATCACCACTTGTTCTTCGAACAATTCACTGGCTTTCTTCAGCGACGCCCGACTGCTATCAGCCTTGGCGGCAAGCGTTTCCCGTGCGGCAGAGCTGGAGCCCAGCGCATCCTGCAGTTTCACCCCGTATTCGCCCTGCAGCTTTTCGATCTGTGCCAACAATTCATCGAAACGCGTGCTCGATGAGGAATTGATAAAGCCCTGCCCCAGCGAAAAAGAGCCCATCGCCCGGCCTTCGCCCAGCAGCTGAGTGACCGGCGGGGTGACATTGGTGATGAGTTCGCTCAGTTGGCGCATGTCGCTTTGCGTATCACGACTGAGGCCGGCCTGACTGGCAATGATCTGGCTGAACACCTGCGCGCTGCCGAGCAACTTGCCGATCATGCCGCTTTTGCTTTGCAGCGAGCTTTCGGCTTGCTGAGCCTTGAAGGCGGCGATCATTTCATCGCGCTTGGCATCGAAGACCGCAATCTGTTCCGGGTCCGTGCTCATCGCCGTCAACCCTTGCATACGGCTCAGCACACTTTGCCCCAAAGTATTGATCTGTGACTCGACATTCCCGGCCTTGCCGGATTGACCGAGGGAGACGTTGATCTGCACCAGGTTGTTCAGGGTCTCCAGATCGCGCCGCAACGTCAGGCTGCTGCCCAACAGATCCAGGCTCTGGAGTTCAACCCGGGTGCCCTGGAATTCGCGATAGGAATCACGCACCAGGTAGAAGTTGGTCACCAGCATCGGCACCAGAAACAGTACGCTGATCAGGCTGAACTTCATGCCGAAGCTCAGGCGATTCATCAGTGCGACGGCGGGATAGAGCAAGCTCTTCACTGGAAGTCTCCCTTGGATTTCTTATTTTTATTGGCAGGCGCAGACCGACAGCAGATAGCCACTATTGGGCGCTGTCTCTGTATAACTTAAATCGGCGGGAAGTTTTGTAACTTAAGGTTAATGGCAAAAAGATCGCAGCCTCCGGCAGCTCCTACAGGGGTGCGTGCATCCGATTATCGGTAGTACGCGATCCATGTAGGAGCTGCCGCAGGCTGCGATCTTTTGATTTTTAATCCCGGATCAGGGCATCACGGTCCACAACGCAAAACCCGCATACCAGAGCACTGCCGCCCGCAGCAGCAACTCCCAGATCCGGTCAAGGTTGTTGATGCCTTCAGGCCCGACCACCGGAGCCGGAATTTCACCGGCCACAAGTCCGGCCTTCTCGATCAGTTGAGCGGCGCTGATGTTCCAGTTCAACAATTCGTGCAACATCACCCGGCTGACCGCGACAAAGTTACCCACCAAGGCAAAACTGGCCGCCAGCAGACGTACCGGCAGCCAGTCGAAGGCATGGCGCAATTGTCCTGCGCGCTCGACCACAGTCGGGTTTTGCCCGTGTTCTTCGGCCAGGGCCAGCAGTCGATAGGCCAGCGCCGCGACCGGTCCCAACAGGAAATACCAGAAAATCACCGCAAAAAAGCTCTGGTAAGCCTCCCACAACAGATGAGCTTCGACCCGTTCCAGCAGTTGCTCGCCACTGTCGGCGCAGATGTCGAGGTCACGCTTGGCGACATGGGCCGCAGCTTGCAGGTCTTCGCGACGCCAGGCATCGCGAAAAGGCCCGAGACCGCCCAGCAGGTCGCCGCGTCCCAGGCTGTAAATCACCACCAGCAGGTGCACCGGCAACGCCAACAAACCGTAGGCGACCGGATCCAGGACCACCAACAGCAAGCCCAGCAACGCCACCGGCAACAACACCATCACGACCAGAACCAGCCACGGACGCTTCGTCAGACGCGGGCTGGATTCAAGCTTGTGCAACTCGCGCACCCAACCGCCATCACGTTGAATCTGGTGGCGCAGGGCCGAGAATTTCTCGATCCACACCGCCAACAGCAACACCAGAAAACTCATTGTCCTTCCTCTCGTAGCAGGGCCGTGCGATAGCGTGCCCAGTCGAACGCAGGGCCCGGATCGGTCTTGCGCCCGGGCGCGATGTCGCTGTGCCCGCAGATGCGCTGTGCGGTGATGGCCGGAAAGGTGTTTTGCAGCTGCCGGGTCAACACCGTCAATGCGTCATATTGAGCATCGGTGAACGGCAGATCATCCGTGCCTTCCAACTCGATGCCCACGGAAAAATCGTTACAGGTTTCCCGTCCCTCGAAAATCGAAACACCGGCGTGCCAGGCGCGCTCCAGGCAAGAGACAAACTGAGTGACGGTGCCGTCACGCTCAATCAGAAAATGCGCAGACACCCGCAGATCGGCAATCCCCTCAAAGTACGGGTGTTCCGTGACATCCAGGCGATTTTGGAAAAACTCCTGCACCTTGCCGGTGGCGAACTGCGCCGGCGGCAGGCTGATGTTGTGGATCACCAGCAGGGAAATTTCGCCCTCGGGGCGCGCATTGAAGTTGGGCGAGGGGCATAAATGCACGTCCTGACACCAACCGCTTGCGGGGTCCAACTGCATACAAATTCCTTCAACGACGACTGTGTTGGTGCCCAGTATGCCGCGATAGACCCTCGGCATGCGATCACTTGCCGCGATCGAGGCGCTGCAGCTTACCGATCTCCGACTCCAGAGCCCGATCAAACAACAAGGTGTCCTCCAGAGCCCGTACCGTGCCATGACGAAATTCGATGGCGAGCTGGGTGCGGCTGCGCTCCAGCACCTGCATACCCGTGCGGTTGACGAAAATGTACTGACCGCTGGTTTCGTTGATCGCCGCCAGTTTGCAGCGCTGAGGGTTTTCCTGAAACTCGACCCAGCTACCAACACTCAATTGATCGACTTGACGCAAGCCCGCATCGTCCGCCGGCAAACGCACCGAAACTGTATCGACCGGGAATTCATCGGCCCTCGGCAAAACCACTTCTTCCAGCACTTCGATCATCATCGGCGCCCCTGCAAGCGGTGTGGCTTGGGTGCCGTGTTCAAACAATTGAACGTGCAAGCCTTCCAGTTCACTGAAAAACCCGGCCGTGGCGAACGGATCGAACGCCGAACCGCTCAAGCCCTCGCGCAACGCCTTGAGCAAACCCGGCACCAGCGCCAACAAGTGCGACCGTGCATCGGGTTCGTCATGGCGTTGGACGCTCCAGATCAACTGCTCCATGGTTTGCACCGCGGCATGCCACTGCGTCGATTGGTCGCCGTGCTTGAGGCAAGTCAGCAGCAACACTTTGCTCCAGGCCTGCTGGACAAACAGCACCACCCCCTGAGGCAGGACTTTTCCGAGCATGGCGTGATTCAACGCCTGCTCGACGCGCTGGCGGGCCAATTCAGCTCTGGCACGACCCTCTTCAGCATCGCGGATACGTTGCTCCAACGATTCACTGCGACGACGTTCATCACTGGTGAACGCCAGGAAATCGGCCAGCGACTCAGAAAATATCGCCGGATCATCAACAAATTCGGTCGAGAGGCGCTGCACGACCTGTTCAACGCACAGGTAAAGTCCGTCGCGCTGAGGGTCATCACCCTCACTCCAGCCCAAAGTCGCATTGGTGATCTCATTAAGCAGACGCCGCGCGGGATGGCTGCTGCGACTGAAGAAGCTCTTGTCGAGCACCGCTACTTTCACCAGTGGAATCTGTAGCCGGGCGATCAATGGCTTGAAGGATCCCGGCAAAGTGCGGTCATCATGAAAGTAGTCGAAGAGCATAGCGATCAGATTGATCACGTCCTCATCGGCCACGTCGATCGCCGGCACCTGCGCCGGACTTTGCGCTTTCAAAGGAACACTGGCCGCGTCATCCGCTATCTGGCCTATCGGAGCGGACGTGAGACCAGACAGCACACCGCTGGCGATCAGCAGTTGGTTAGCATCGGTGTAGAGCTTATGAACATCGCTGAGCACATAGCGCTCGAACAGCTTGAGGATGATCAACTTGACCTTGATCTCCACCCCCAGGTTGCGCCCGGCCTGCAAGAAAAACGCGCAGAGCATCGTCGGCCCCATGGGGTTGTGCTGCTCCATCAGCGATCTGCCCAGCAGTGTACTGAGGCGGGCGGTGAGCTGGTCGAGTGCGAAACCATCACGGTTCAGCACTTTGTTGACCATCGCTTCCACCGCTACGGCGCGTTCCAACTCGTCATCGGGCAGCGCTTTGCGGATGTCGACAGGCAAAGGCTGAGGCAGGACCGTGTGAGTGGCGCTGTACTGGGTCAGACTGACAAATGCTTCGAAGAATTGCTCGAAAAAGACCCGCTCGATACTTTTGCGCTTGAGGCGCAAGTCGCGCATGGCTTGAAACAAAATATTGTGATCGGCGTCGGTACGAGCCCCGTCGGCCATTTCGAAGAGGGTGTCGTCGGCGTTATCGAACAGTGCCTGCAGACCCTGCCTGAGCTGCTGAGTGGCCTTGTCGCGGACCTGAAGCAGAATCACAGGCAGGCGGGCGAGCGGCGTATGAATCGCCTGGTCGGTAGTCGCCTTGCGCAAAGGCACTACATTCCCGTCGTTGTGCATCCAGCCTCCTGAAAAATATTCTTCGATCCGTCAACGTCATGACGTCAATTACAAGGCGAATTATCTTGTAAAACGTCCCGCTTGTGCCAGAAGACTCTGCACCTCGTTTTCCAATTGCCCCGATCACTTGCGAGATCGACCAAATGCAGGCCCGAGAGCGATGGGATCACTTCAGGCGCCTTGGGTTGGCCAGCACCATGGCCCTATAATCGGAGCACTTTGTTTGTGGAGTCCGTTATGCCGAATCTACGTCTCGCCGATTTGACCGCCGAAATCGAAGCCAACGTGCGCCGTGCGTTGCTCGAAGACATCGGCAGCGGCGACATCACCGCGCAGCTGATCCCGGCCGAACGCCTGGCTAAAGCCACCATCATCACCCGCGATGCGGCCGTCATCTGCGGCACGGCGTGGGTGGATAATGTGTTTCGGCAACTGGACCCTCGGGTCGCGGTGCATTGGCAGGTCGCCGACGGCGAACGCGTCAAACCCAACCAGGTGTTGTTCCACCTCGAAGGCCCGGCCCGCTCACTGCTGACGGGCGAACGTAGCGCCCTGAATTTCCTGCAACTGCTGTCTGGCGTGGCTACTCGTGCGCGATACCTGGCGGATTACGTTGCCCAGACTCAAGTGAAGTTGCTCGACACCCGCAAGACCCTGCCGGGGCTGCGCCTGGCGCAGAAGTACGCGGTGACCTGCGGCGGCTGCCACAATCACCGCATCGGTCTGTATGACGCTTTCCTGATCAAGGAAAACCATATCGCCGCCAGTGGGGGAATCCCGCAGGCCATCGCTGCTGCGCACAAGATCGCACCGGGTAAACCGGTAGAGATTGAAGTGGAAAGCCTGGATGAGCTGAAAGAAGCGTTGGCGGCTGGGGCCGACATCATCATGCTCGACGAGCTGAGCCTGGATGACATGCGCGAAGCCGTGCGTCTGAACAACGGCAAGGCAAAGCTGGAGGCCAGCGGCGGTATCAACGAAAGCACGTTGCTGCCGATTGCCGAAACCGGGGTGGATTACATTTCGATCGGTGCGATGACCAAGGATGTGAAGGCTGTGGATCTGTCGATGCGTCTCAGTCTCTGATCCGCATCACAAACCTGTAGGAGCCCGGCTTGCCAGCGATAGCGATCTCAAGGATGCTATCGCCGGCAAGCCAGGCTCCTACAAGAGCGCTGATGTCAAACCACCAGATTGTTCATCTCGCAGTACTCTTCCCACTCAACACCCAACACTTCCGCCGCTTCCTTGTGCAATACCAGGCGCGCGGCCTCGAACTCTTCCGGAGTCGAGGTGTACTTGAGTGTCAGCTCCCACGGCTGTAAGCCCTGGGCTTCTGCCTCGTCTTCGAAGGCCCACTGAATCTGGTCTTTCTGATCATCGGCCGGCAGGTCCTTGATCTCATCCGCTAGCTGGGGCGAATCCAGCAAATACTTCTTGAGCGCTTCTTCGTGTCTGGCTTCTTGGGTCAATTCTTTAACGGTCATGGCGTTCTCTTTGATCTGAGGAATGGAAGATGGATCTGGATCATCAAGGATCTCTCTGACGCAAAAAACCGTTTACTGCCCGGTTTGTCTGGCCTTCAGAACCATTCGGGATCATCTGAAAACAACGTATCGCTGGTGCCCGAGACAGGAGTCGAACCTGCGACCTTCGCGTTACGAGTGCGCTGCTCTACCAACTGAGCTACACGGGCGGTGGGCTAAACCTAGCACTGACCTTGAGGTCAGGCAACCGGCCGGGCCACAAAAGCAAAAGATCGCAGCCTCCGGCAGCTCCTACACGCGAACATCCTGTAGGAGCTGCCGGAGGCTGCGATCTTTTGATCTTTTCTGCACATAGCAAAACGCCCCGAACCAGTCGGGGCGTTTTGTTTTTCAGCGGTCAGACGCGAGGGTGATTAAACGCCCGAAGCCTTGGCTGCTGCTACGTCTTTGATGGACAGCTTGATACGGCCGCGGTTGTCCACGTCCAGTACCAGCACTTCCACTTCCTGGCCTTCTTTCAGGATGTCGGTCACTTTCTCAACGCGAGCGTCGCTCAGCATGGAGATGTGAACCAGACCGTCCTTGCCCGGCAGGATGTTGACGAATGCGCCGAAGTCGACGATGCGCTCAACCTTACCGACGTAGATCTTGCCGATCTCGGCTTCAGCGGTGATACCCAGAACGCGCTGACGGGCAGCTTCAGCTGCTTCCTTGGTTTCGCCGAAGATCTTGATCGAGCCGTCGTCTTCGATGTCGATCGAAGCCTTGGTCTCTTCACAGATCGCACGAATGGTCGCGCCGCCTTTACCGATGACATCACGGATTTTGTCGGTGTCGATTTTCATCGCGATCATGGTCGGAGCGTTTTCCGACAGCTCGGTACGCGACTGGCCAATGATCTGGTTCATCTGACCGAGGATGTTCAGGCGCGCTTCCAGGGCTTGGCCCAGAGCGATTTCCATGATTTCTTCGGTGATGCCTTTGATCTTGATGTCCATCTGCAGCGCGGTCACACCTTTGGCGGTACCGGCTACTTTGAAGTCCATGTCGCCCAGGTGGTCTTCGTCACCCAGGATGTCGGTCAGGATGGCGAATTTCTCGCCCTCTTTAACCAGACCCATGGCGATACCGGCAACCGGTGCCTTCATCGGAACGCCGGCATCCATCAGTGCCAGGGAAGCGCCGCAGACCGAAGCCATGGAGCTCGAACCGTTGGACTCGGTGATTTCCGATACAACGCGGATGGTGTACGGGAACACGTCAGCGGCTGGCAGCATGGCTGAAATCGAACGACGGGCCAGACGGCCGTGACCGATTTCGCGACGACCAGCGCCACCCATGCGACCACACTCACCTACCGAGAACGGCGGGAAGTTGTAGTGCAGCATGAACGGGTCTTTTTTCTCGCCTTCGAGAGTGTCCAGCAACTGTGCGTCACGGGCAGTACCCAGAGTTGCGACTACCAGAGCCTGGGTTTCGCCACGGGTGAACAGGGCCGAACCGTGGGTCTTTGGCAGAACACCGACTTCGATGTTCAGAGGACGTACGGTCTTGGTGTCGCGACCGTCGATACGTGGCTTGCCGTTTACAATGTTTTCGCGAACGGTGCGGTATTCGATTTCGCCGAAAGCAGCTTTGACTTCAGCGGAAGTCGGTTGACCTTCTTCGCCGGACAGCTTGGCAACAACCTGATCCTTCAGCTCACCCAGGCGAGCGTAACGGTCGGCCTTGATGGTGATGGTGTAAGCCTGGGAGATTGCTTCGCCGAACTCGGCACGGATAGCGCCCAGCAGAGCAGTGGCCTCTGGCTGTGGAGCCCAGGTCCAGGTCGGCTTGGCAGCTTCGGCAGCCAGTTCTTTAACAGCGTTGATCACAACCTGGAACTCGTCGTGAGCAAACAGTACCGCGCCCAGCATCTGGTCTTCGGTCAGCTCTTTGGCTTCCGATTCAACCATCAGAACGGCTTCCGAAGTACCGGCAACGACCATGTCCAGGCTCGAAGCTTTCTGTTGTTCGTAAGTCGGGTTCAGCAGGTAGCCGGTGCTTTCGTGGAACGCAACGCGGGCAGCGCCGATCGGGCCATCGAAAGGAATGCCGGAGATCGCCAGGGCAGCCGAGGTACCGATCATCGCAGCGATGTCCGGATCGGTCTTCTTGCTGGTGGAAACGACGGTGCAGACAACCTGCACTTCGTTCATGAAACCTTCTGGGAACAGCGGACGGATCGGACGGTCGATCAGTCGGGAAGTCAGGGTTTCTTTCTCGGAAGGACGGCCTTCACGCTTGAAGAAACCGCCAGGGATCTTACCGGCAGCGTAAGTCTTTTCCTGGTAGTGAACAGACAGAGGGAAGAAGCCCTTGCCTGGATCGGCTTGCTTGGCACCGACTACGGTCACCAATACGCTGACGTCGTCGTCAACGGTGACCAATACTGCGCCGGAGGCCTGACGGGCGATACGGCCAGTCTCGAGGGTAACGGTCGACTGACCGAACTGGAATTTTTTGATTACCGGGTTCACGGTGTCCTACCTTCTTTTGTGGCTCTTGGGGAAACTGGTTTCTTGCGAAATTCTTGGGCAACGCCGGGAATCGGCCCGACAGGATTGTCCAGGGTAAAACGTGTATCCAGATAAAACTTGAGGCTGGGAGCCTGCCATGCGCCAGCGGGAAACCCACTGGCGCACGACAGACAACCAACCTCTAGCGCAATCGCTTATTAGCGACGCAGACCCAGGCGAGCGATCAGAGCGCTGTAACGGCTCACGTCCTTGCCTTTCAGGTAGTCCAGCAGCTTACGACGCTGGTTTACCATGCGGATCAGACCACGACGGGAGTGGTGATCTTTACCGTTGGCCTTGAAGTGACCTTGCAGTTTGTTGATGTTGTGGGTCAGCAGTGCAACTTGCACTTCTGGCGAACCAGTGTCACCAACAGCTTGCTGGTAGTCAGCTACGATTTGAGCTTTTTCTTGAACGTCGAGAGCCATGAGGCAATCCTTTTATCAGGAAACTGTTTCAGAAAAACAGCTTCAACAGGCCAGGGACAAATCCCTGTATCTAAAAATGAGTAGTGACCGTGCCTGTTAACAGCCACCCTCGTCCGGTCATTCTGACCGAATCAGTCGACGTGGCGCGATGCGCCCGTCTTCGCTCACTTCACCGATACCGATGAAGCGACCATTGTGATCCTGTACCCGTACCATGCCAAACTTCGGTGCATCCGGGGCGCGTACCGGCTGGCCGTTGAGCCAGTAGAACGAGCTGTGCTCCGAGAACTGCAACAGTGGCCAATCCAGCAGGCCGCTGTCCGATGGCATCAGGAAGCGATCAACCGCTTCGTTGCCGCCGTCGGCATGTACCGCTTCCAACTCTTCCAGGGTGACCGTCTGCGCCAGCGTGAAAGGCCCGGCCTGGGTACGTCGCAGTTCTGCAACGTAAGCGCCACAACCGAGTTGCTCACCAATATCCTCCACCAGGGTACGGATATAGGTGCCTTTGCTGCAATCCACCGCCAGCCGCGCAGTATCGCCTTCGAAGGACAGCAATTCCAAGCGCGCAATAGTAACAGAACGCGGTTCGCGCTCCACTACTTCGCCAGCACGGGCCAGCTTGTACAGCGGCTGCCCGTCACGCTTGAGTGCCGAGTACATCGGTGGTATCTGACTGATTTGCCCACGAAATTTCGGCAAAACCGCTTCGACATCGGCGCGACCAACGGTCACCGGGCGTTCCTGCAAAACTTCACCCTCGGCATCTGCCGTGGTGGTGGTCTTGCCCAGTTGCGCCAGGGTTTCGTAACCCTTGTCGGAATCGAGCAGGTATTGCGAGAACTTGGTGGCCTCACCGAAGCACAGCGGCAGCACGCCGGTGGCCAGCGGATCGAGACTGCCGGTGTGACCGGCCTTCTCGGCGTTGAGCAACCAGCGAACCTTCTGCAACGCGGCGTTGGAGGTGAACCCCAGCGGCTTGTCGAGCAGGATGATGCCGCTGACGTTACGACGGATACGTTTGACCTGAGCCACCGATTACTCCTTGGTGTCTTCGGCTTCTGCCGCAACCGGATGCTGATTGTCTTCAGCCACTGCACGCTCGATCAATGCCGACAGGTGCGCACCACGCACGACGCTTTCGTCGTAGTGGAAGTGCAACTGTGGAACGCTGCGCAGCTTCATCTCGCGGGCCAACTGCATGCGCAGGAAACCAGCGGCAGAGTTGAGCACCTTGATGCTCTGTGCGATGTCTTCAGCGCTGTCCTGACCCATCACGGTGATGAAAATCTTGGCGTGACCGACGTCACGGCTGACTTCCACAGCGGTAATGGTGACCAGGCCGACGCGCGGGTCTTTGACTTCACGACGGATCAGTTGTGCCAGCTCGCGCTGCATCTGATCGCCAATGCGTTGGGTACGGCTATATTCTTTTGCCATGTCTTGTTACCTGTTACTGCCCCACGGCGAAACCCGTGAGGTCTGAAAGCGGCAAACGCCCGGCCTGACAAAAGCCAGACCGGGCGTTGCGTTTAGAGTCCGACTGATGCGCCGTGCATTTTCATGCGGCTGCCCATCACGGCTCTTGAAGTGCGCGAGTTAGAGGCTGCGAGCAACCTGAACCTTCTCGAAGACTTCGATCTTGTCACCGACTTTGACGTCGTTGTAGCTCTTCACGCCGATACCGCATTCCATGCCGGCACGTACTTCGGAAGCGTCATCCTTGAAGCGGCGCAGGGATTCCAGCTCGCCTTCGAAGATAACGATGTCTTCACGCAGTACACGGATTGGACGGTTACGGTGAACAACACCTTCGACAACCATGCAACCGGCGATCGCGCCAAACTTCGGCGAACGGAACACGTCACGCACTTCGGCGATACCCAGGATGTTCTCGCGAACATCGCTGCCGAGCATACCGGTCAGGGCTTTCTTGACGTCTTCGATGATGTCGTAGATCACGTTGTAGTAACGCATATCCAGACCTTCCTGCTCGACGATCTTGCGAGCGCCGGCATCGGCACGCACGTTGAAGCCGAACAGTACAGCGTTGGAGGCCAGTGCCAGGTTGGCGTCGGATTCGGTGATACCACCGACACCGCCACCGACCACGCGCACTTGCACTTCGTCGTTACCCAGGCCGTTCAAGGCACCGTTCAACGCTTCCAGCGAACCACGGACGTCGGATTTGAGGACGATGTTGAGCGTCTTCTTCTCTTCCTGGCCCATGTTTTCGAAGATGTTTTCCAGCTTGCCGGCGTGAGCGCGAGCCAGTTTGACTTCACGGAACTTGCCTTGACGGAACAGAGCCACTTCACGGGCTTTCTTCTCGTCGGCAACCACGCTCATCTCGTCGCCAGCGTCCGGGGTACCGTCCAGGCCGAGAATCTCGACAGGGATGGCAGGACCCGCTTCCTTGATTGGCTTGCCGTTCTCGTCGAGCATGGCGCGAACGCGACCATAGTTCGAACCGACCAGTACCATGTCGCCTTGGCGCAGGGTACCGTCTTGAACCAGAACGGTCGCTACCGGGCCGCGGCCCTTGTCCAGACGCGATTCAACCACGACACCACGGCCAGGAGCCGACGGAGTGGCAGTCAGTTCCAGAACTTCGGCCTGCAGCAATACGGCTTCGAGCAGTTCGTCGACGCCAGTACCCATCTTCGCCGAGACCGGTACGAATGGCGTGTCACCACCCCACTCTTCCGACGTCACGCCGTGAACCGACAGTTCGCTACGGATGCGATCGAGATCAGCGCCCGGCTTGTCGATCTTGTTCACTGCGACAACCAACGGAACCCCAGCAGCCTTAGCGTGCTGAACAGCTTCGATGGTTTGCGGCATCACGCCGTCGTCCGCTGCAACCACCAGGATCACGATGTCGGTCGCCTTGGCACCACGGGCACGCATTGCGGTAAACGCGGCGTGACCAGGGGTGTCGAGGAACGTAACCATGCCACGGTCGGTTTCAACGTGGTATGCGCCGATGTGCTGGGTAATACCACCGGCTTCGCCAGCAGCTACCTTGGCACGACGGATGTAGTCGAGCAGGGAAGTTTTACCGTGGTCAACGTGGCCCATTACGGTCACGACTGGTGCACGGGAAACAGCCTCACCTTCAAACTTCAGGGACTCGGCCAGGGAATCTTCCAGGGCGGTGTCGCTGACCAGGGTCACTTTATGGCCCAGCTCTTCAGCTACCAGTTGAGCAGTTTCCTGATCGAGTACCTGGTTGATGGTCGCTGGAGTACCCAGTTTGAACATGAACTTGATGATTTCAGCAGCCTTGACCGACATCTGTTGAGCGAGATCGCCCACAGTGATGGTCTCGCCGATTTTCACTTCGCGCACGACAGGGCCGGTTGGGCTCTGGAAACCGTGGGCGTTGCGCTTTTTCAGCTTGGCCTTGCCGCGACCACCACGACGGAAGCCATCGCTTTCTTCGTCGGTAGTACGTGGGGCAACGCGTGGAGCAGGCGCTTTTTCCTTGACCGACGCACGATGCGGAGCGTTTTTGCGCTCGCCATCGCCGCTACCGCGACGATTGTTATCGTCGGCACGTGGCTTGTCCGGACGGCGTTGTTCGTCACGCTTGCGAGTGTCCGCCGCAGGAGCTGGAGCAGCCGCCACAACCGGTGCGCTTTCGCGAACTGGCTCGGCCACCGCAGCAGGCGCTGCAACAGATTCGGCTTGAGCGGTCGGCGCAGCAGCAGGCTGGCGACGCGCTTCTTCTTCGGCGCGACGCTTGGCTTCTTCTTCAGCCTTTTGACGTGCAGCATTTTCTACTGCGCGACGCTCATCCAGTTCACGCTTGCGCTCGGCTTCGATTTCTTCCGGGCTGCGCTGTACGAAGACTTTCTTCTTGCGTACTTCAACGCTGATGCTTTTGCTGCCAGCAACACGCAGGGTGCTGGTGGTTTTACGCTGCAGCGTAATCTTGCGTGGTTCTTCCACTTTCGCCTTGTGGCTGCTTTTCAAGTGAGTCAGCAACGATTGCTTCTCACTGTCAGTCACACTTTCTTCGGCGGCGGTGTGCGGCAGACCTGCCTCACGCATCTGCTGCAACAGGCGCTCTACCGGTGTTTTGACCTCATCGGCCAGTTGTTTCACCGTGACTTGCGTCATGCACTTCTCTCCTCAGGCCGCGCCTAATTACTCGAACCAGTGGGCTCGGGCGGCCATGATCAACTTGCCGGCACGATCATCGTCAATGCCGTCGATGTCGAGCAGGTCGTCAATAGACTGCTCGGCCAGGTCTTCGCGGGTAATTACGCCGCGCACCGCCAGTTCCATCGCCAAATCCTTGTCCATACCCTCAAGCGAGAGCAGGTCTTCGGCCGGATGGGCGTCTGCCAGCTTTTCCTCAGTAGCGATGGCTTTGGTCAACAAACGATCCTTGGCACGAGCGCGAAGCTCGTTGACGGTTTCTTCGTCAAAGCCGTCGATGTTGAGCATTTCTTCCAACGGTACGTAGGCAATCTCTTCCAGGCTGGTGAAGCCTTCATCTACCAGCACCTGAGCCAAATCTTCGTCGACTTCCAGCTCGTCGATGAAGTTGCGCAGGATGTCGCCGGTTTCTGCTTGCTGCTTAGCCTGGATGTCCGATTCGGTCATCACGTTCAGGGTCCAGCCAGTCAACTGGCTAGCCAGACGCACGTTCTGACCACCGCGACCAATGGCCTGAGCCAGATTGTCTGCGCCAACGGCGATGTCCATTGCATGGGCATCTTCGTCAACGATAATTGCCGCAACCTCAGCCGGGGACATGGCGTTGATCACGAACTGAGCCGGGTTGTCGTCCCACAGGACGATATCAACACGCTCACCGCCCAACTCACCCGACACTGCCTGGACGCGCGAACCGCGCATACCGATGCAAGCGCCCTGCGGGTCGATGCGTTTGTCCTTGGAGCGGACGGCGATCTTGGCGCGCGAACCCGGATCACGGGACGCAGCCATTACTTCGATCAGGCCTTCAGCAATTTCCGGCACTTCGATGCGGAACAACTCGATCAGCATTTCCGGCGCGGTACGCGACAGGATCAGCTGCGGGCCGCGGTTCTCAGTGCGGATTTCCTTGAGCAGCGCACGCAGACGCACGCCAACCCGGAAGGTTTCGCGAGAAATGATGTCTTCACGGGCCAGCAACGCTTCGGCGTTGTTGCCCAGATCAACGATCACGTTGTCGCGGGTCACTTTCTTCACGGTGCCGGAGATGATTTCACCCAGGCGCTCGCGGTAAGCGTCAACAACCTGAGCGCGCTCGGCTTCGCGAACTTTCTGCACGATGACTTGCTTGGCAGTCTGTGCAGCGATACGGCCGAATTCGATGGACTCGATTTTCTCTTCGACAACATCGCCAACCTTGGCGCCAGGATGCGTTTCGGCAACCTTGCTCGGCCAGGTTTCGATGGCCGGATCGTCCAGGTCTGCCTCTTCGACGACCGTCCAGCGACGGAAGGTCTCGTAAGCACCGGTGTGGCGGTTAATTTCCACACGCAGATCAACTTCGTCCTCGAAACGCTTTTTGGTAGCAGTGGCCAGAGCCAGCTCCAGCGCTTCAAAAATCACGTTTGCCGGTACGCCCTTTTCATTGGATACCGACTCAACAACCAGCAGTACTTCTTTGCTCATCGTACGCCTCGCCTTTCGCAAGCCATTGGATCCGCGGGATCCGCGTCTCAGTCAAAACTGGGAATAATGTTGGCCTTGTCGATCATATCGATCGGCAACAGGAACTCATGGTCTTCTACCTGCACCACGACATCCTGCTCTTCTACACCGCGCAGAAGGCCCTGAAAGTTGCGTCGACCTTCAAAAGGCGAGCGCAGCTTGATCTTCACTTGTTCACCGGCAAATTTTGCAAACTGCTCAAGAGTGAACAGCGGGCGTTCCATGCCAGGCGAGGAAACTTCAAGGGTGTATTCAACGGAAATTGGATCTTCAACATCCAGCACACCGCTGATCTGACGGCTGACAATGGCGCAATCGTCCACCAGCACGCCGCCCTCTTTATCGATATAAACGCGCAACATTGAGTGGCGACCTTGAGCCGAAAACTCAATACCCCAGCATTCATAGCCTAGGGCCACGACCACCGGGGCCAGCAAGGCCTGCAACTCTTCTAGCTTGCTCGACACCTGAACCCCCTCGTGCATGTATGTGCATGCTATGCAAAATAAAAAAATGGGCGAAACGCCCATCCTTGAAACGCCGTCGAACAGCGGCGTTGAAAGTGTCCAGCTAACAAAAAGCCCCTTAAAAGGGGCTCCTTAAACTGGTTGCGGGGGCCGGATTTGAACCGACGACCTTCGGGTTATGAGCCCGACGAGCTACCAGACTGCTCCACCCCGCGACAAAGCTGGGGCGGAAGTATACGACCGATCCCCTACAGGGTCAATGTAACCTTCCACCTGCAAGAAAGCCCGCAACAGCGGGCTCTCCTGACTAATTGGTACCGAGAAGGGGACTCGAACCCCTACACCCTATGGGCACAACCACCTCAAGGTTGCGTGTCTACCAATTCCACCACCTCGGCAATACTACGTTTGAAACCCTTCTTACTTCTGCTCTTGAGCTGGAGGCACGTCAGTCGCTGGAGTAGCCGACTTTTGCTCTTGAAGCACCGGAACATCATCAGAAGCCGGTTGTTGCTTTGGAACTTCCAACACTGCTGGATTTGGGAGACCTACTTGAGTCAGCTGGTGAGCTTTCTCTTTAGCAAAGTAACCTAACCCTAAGCTGGTTATGAAGAAACCTGCGGCAAGTATAGCAGTAAACTTACTAAGAAAGGTAGCAGAACCTTGGCTTCCGAATACAGTATTTGAAGCACCTGCTCCGAAAGACGCGCCAGCGTCCGCACCTTTACCCTGCTGCAGCAATACGAGAGCTACTACGCCCAATGCACCCAGCAGATGAAAAACGACTACGACTGTTTCCAGCATTTTTTCAGTTTCCCGCGGCGCGAATGATCGCACCGAACTCATCTGCATTCAGGGAAGCTCCACCAATGAGCCCCCCATCGATATCCGGCATGCCGAACAGTTCGACCGCATTGGCCGCCTTCACGCTGCCGCCGTATAGAAGCCGCACACCTTGTGCGACTTCAGAATTCTTTTCCGCCAACTGTGCGCGAATGGCTCCATGCACATCCTGCGCTTGTTGCGGCGAAGCAGTCAGCCCGGTGCCAATGGCCCAGACCGGCTCGTAAGCAATTACTGCATTGGCGAATGCCTCGACACCCAACTCGCCCATGATACTGCCCAGCTGACGCGAGACAACCTCAAGAGTCTTACCGGCTTCACGCTGCTCAAGGGTCTCCCCAATACACAACACCGGAATCAAGCCGCCTGCCTGTGCCGCTGCGAACTTGCGGATCAGCATCTCATCTTGCTCGCCCATTATCTGGCGGCGCTCAGAGTGCCCGACAAGCACCAGGGAACAACCTGCATCCACCAACTGACTCGGAGAAACCTCACCGGTCAATGCACCTTGCCCGGATTCCACCGCAGAGTTCTGCGCGCCGACCGAAATCGACTTTCCTTTCAAGCCATCAATCGCTTGATTGATATGCAGGCAAGGCGGGAATACCGCGACATCAACACCGCTCGGCAACGCCAAACGACTAAGGCCGTTGATCAGCTCAGCGACGCTGGCGCGGGTACCGTGCATCTTCCAGTTACCAGCTACCATAGGGCGACGCATGCTGTACCTCGTCGGTCAAAGTGGGCGCAGATGTTACCCAACACAATCATGGCTGGCAAGCCGAATTCAGGCAGAAACTTCAGTAACCAGTTTTGCCAGCTCTTCGGCGTAGCCGCGAACCTGTGTTTCGTCTTCGCCTTCAACCATCACGCGTACCAACGGCTCTGTTCCGGACTTGCGCAAGAGCACGCGCCCGCGACCCGCCATGGCCTTGGTCACGCGCTCGCTCGCCTCCTTGACCGATGGATGATCAAGGGGGCTTGCACCACCGCCGAAGCGCACATTAATCAACACCTGCGGGCACTTGCGCAACGCCTGACGCGTTTGAGCCAACCCTTCTGAGCGAGTTTTCAGCGCTAACAGCACTTGAAGCGCAGCGATGATCGCATCACCGGTAGTGGTGTGGTTGAAACAAACGATATGACCCGAGTTCTCACCACCTACCAACCAGTTGCGCTCCAACAACTCAGCGATCACATAACGATCACCGACATTGGCGCGGACAAATGGAATCGCCAGATCCGCCAAGGCCAGCTCCAGGCCCAGGTTACTCATCAGCGTACCGACTACACCACCCTGCAACTTGCCCTGCTCGTGCAGATCGCGAGCAATGATGAACAACAACTCATCACCATCGACAATGACGCCGGTGTGATCAACCATCAGGACACGGTCGCCATCACCATCGAATGCGATACCCAGATCAGCGTGCTCAGCCAGAACAGCAGCCTGCAGCTGCCCCATGTGAGTCGAACCGCAGTTGTCATTGATGTTCAATCCGTTAGGCTGCGCGGACAGGACTACTACATCGGCCCCCAGCTCACGGAATACGCTAGGCGCCACCTTGTACGTTGCACCATGGGCGCAGTCGATGACGATCTTCAAACCCGAAAAGCTGGTGCCGGTTGGCACACTACTTTTGCAGAATTCAATATAACGACCCGAGGCGTCGTTGATTCGCGAGACCTTGCCGATCTTACTCGACTCGACCACGGTCATCGGCGTGTCGAGCAGTTCTTCGATCATGTGCTCGATTTCATCCGGAAGCTTGGTTCCCTTGCCGGAGAAAAACTTGATGCCGTTATCGTCATGTGGATTGTGCGAGGCACTGATCACAATGCCGGCTTCGGCATGAAAAGTACGCGTCAGGTAGGCGATGGCGGGTGTCGGCATCGGGCCCAGAAGCATTACGTCGGCGCCGGCCGACGTTAGCCCAGCCTCAAGTGCCGATTCAAACATATATCCAGAGATGCGAGTGTCCTTGCCTACCAGCACCTTGCATGCGCCCATTTTGCGGAACGCCATGCCTGCGGCCCAACCGAGCTTGAGCATGAAATCAGGAGTAATCGGGTACTCACCGACCCGACCACGAATGCCGTCGGTGCCAAAGTATTTCTTAGTCATAGGTACTCCATCATTCTTATTCGGCTGATTCCACTGCGGCAATCATCCTCACCACATCGACTGTTTCAGCAACATCGTGGACGCGCAATATACGCGCACCCTTCTGTGATGCCAGCGCTGCGAGAGCGAGACCGCCATACAAGCGCTCATCCACCGGGCGATTCAGTGCCTGACCTATCATGCTCTTTCGCGAAACCCCGACCAACAGGGGACGCCCAAAGACATGCAAGGCTTCCATATGTTTGAACAAGCTTAAATTGTGCTGCAGGGTTTTAGCGAAGCCAAAGCCCGGATCGAGGATGATCCGCTCAGCCGGAATACCTGCTGACGCGCACTGAGCCATACGTTCGGCAAGAAACTCAGCCACCTCTTTCGTAACGTCCTGGTAGTGCGGATTATCCTGCATATCGCCCGGCTCACCGAGCATGTGCATCAGACAGACGGGCAGCCCTGTTGCCGCTGCCGCATCCAGAGCGCCGTCGCGACGCAGTGCACGCACGTCGTTGATCAACCCGGCTCCCAGCCGCGCAGTTTCGCGCATGACGGCTGGCGTGGAAGTATCAACCGATATAATCACATCCAATTCGCGGTTAATCCGCTCGACGATCGGCGCTACACGCTCAAGCTCCTCAAGCGGCGACACTGCCCTGGCGCCTGGCCGTGTCGACTCTCCGCCGACATCAATCAGCGTCGCGCCAGCCGCCACCATTGCTTCAGCATGACGCAAGGCTGCATCAAGCTGGCTGTACTGGCCACCGTCGGAAAAGGAATCGGGAGTGACATTGAGAATGCCCATGACATGCGTCTGGGCCAAATCAAGAACCCGGTTGCCGCAAGGCAACCGGGTCGAGGACTGAACAGAAGTCATTTCAAACCTTAAACGTCAGCAGCGGGACCGCCGATAGGTGTTTCCGGACGCTCATCCTGTACTGCTGGAGGTGTACCGGATGTACCAGTGCCACCAGACCAGTCGCGAGGTTCGCGAGGTGTACGTCCAGCCATGATGTCGTCGATCTGCTCGGCATCAATGGTTTCATACTTCATAAGGGCATCAGCCATGGCGTCGAGCTTGTCACGGTTGTCCGTGAGGATCTGCTTGGCCGTGCCGTAGCACTGATCAATGATGCTGCGCACCTCGGAGTCGATCAGCTTGGCTGTCTCACCAGAGAAGCTCGCACTCTGACCACCGCCGCCGCGACCGAGGAACACTTCACCCTCTTCTTCGGCGTACATCAACGGACCGAGTTTCTCGGACAGGCCCCACTTGGTCACCATGTTCCGCGCAATCTGGCTGGCACGCATGATGTCGTTGGATGCACCGGTGGTGACACCATCGAAGCCCAGGGTCATTTCTTCAGCGATACGGCCACCGTACAGCGAGCAGATCTGGCTGATCAACGCACGCTTGGACAGGCTGTAGCGATCTTCTTCTGGCAGGAACATGGTCACACCCAGCGCACGACCGCGCGGGATGATCGATACCTTGTAAACCGGATCATGCTCAGGCACGACGCGACCAACGATAGCGTGGCCCGCCTCGTGGTAAGCGGTGTTCTGTTTTTCTTTCTCGGACATCACCATGGATTTGCGCTCGGCGCCCATCATGATCTTGTCTTTCGCCAGTTCGAACTCTTTCATCTCGACGATGCGTTTGCCGGCACGAGCAGCGAACAGCGACGCTTCGTTGACCAGGTTGGCCAGGTCGGCACCGGAGAAGCCAGGCGTACCACGAGCGATCACTGCCGGAGCGACGTCGTCACCCATTGGCACTTTGCGCATGTGGACCTTGAGAATCTGTTCGCGACCGCGGATATCCGGCAGACCCACCACAACCTGACGGTCGAAACGCCCCGGACGCAGCAGCGCAGGGTCGAGTACGTCTGGACGGTTGGTCGCGGCAATCACGATGATGCCATCGTTCATTTCGAAGCCATCCATCTCAACCAGCAACTGGTTGAGAGTCTGCTCGCGCTCGTCATGACCGCCGCCCATGCCGGCGCCACGATGGCGACCAACGGCGTCGATTTCGTCGATGAAGATGATGCAGGGGGCGTGCTTCTTGGCCTGCTCAAACATATCGCGAACACGGCTGGCACCCACACCGACGAACATTTCGACGAAGTCGGAACCGGAAATGGTGAAGAACGGCACTTTGGCTTCGCCTGCAATCGCCTTGGCGAGCAAGGTTTTACCGGTACCCGGAGGACCGACCATCAGCACGCCACGAGGAATGCGACCGCCCAGGCGTTGGAACTTGCCCGGATCGCGCAGGAACTCGACCAGTTCTCCGACTTCTTCCTTGGCTTCGTCGCAACCGGCAACGTCAGCCAGGGTGGTTTTCACCTGATCTTCGGAGAGCAGGCGTGCCTTGCTCTTGCCAAAGCTCATCGGGCCACCTTTGCCACCAGCACCGCCCTGCATCTGCCGCATGAAGAACATGAATACGGCGATAATTACCAGGATCGGGAAGCTTGCGACCAGGAGTTGGGTCCAGATGCTTTGCTGTTCAGGTTGCTTGCCTTCGACCACGACATGGTTATCCACCAGGTCGCCGATCAGACCGTTGTCCTGAATTGCCGGACGAATGGTCTTGAAGCTGTCGCCATCGTTGCGCTTGCCGGTAATGACGTAGCCATCAACAGCTACGCGCTCGACCTTGCCATCCTTGACCTGCTGGATGAAGTCGGAGTAGTTGAGGGTCTGCGGCTCGTTAGGGCTGGAGAAGTTGTTCATCACCGTCACCAGGACTGCCGCGATGATCAACCACAGGATCAGATTCTTTGCCATATCGTTCAATTAACTACCCTCTGAAGCAAGCGCCGCTGGTGGCGCGCGCTCCGCATGATATTCACCGGCCTAACTTACTACATTACCTACAACACTGGCAGGCGCCGTCTGTAACCCTTTGTGAAACACTTTCTACACAATATTCGCTTATGCACGCGAGGCGAAATACGAAAAACCTATCACCCCGCCTAAAAACCTCGTTTTATTCGCTGCGACCGCGATAGCCCCAAGCCAGCATGTACTGCTCGCGGGAGCTGCCACGAGAGGAGTCCGGTTTGATCATCTGGATCTTGTCGAACTTCTTGCGAGCGTCCTTCAGGTAAACATCGAAACCTTCGCCCTGAAAAATCTTGATTACGAAATTACCACCCGGCTTGAGAATCCGCTCCGCCAAATCAAGTGCCAGCTCGCACAGAAACATGGCTTTCGGCATGTCCACTTCAGGCGTACCACTCATATTGGGGGCCATATCGGAAATCACAAGGTCCACCTGCGAATTACCGACGGCCTCAAGGATTTGGGCCAGCACTTCGTCCTGAGTGAAGTCACCCTGAATGAAAGTCACGTCCGGGATGCTGTCCATTTCCAGGATGTCCGAGGCGATCAGACGCCCCTGACCACCAATCAGCCGGCTAGTGACCTGCGACCAGCCACCGGGCGCCGCACCCAGGTCGACAACGCTCATGCCCGGACGGATCAGCTTGTATTTCTCCTGGACCTCCAGAAGTTTGTAACTCGCACGCGAGCGGTATCCATCCTTCTGCGCCTGCTTCACATAGGGATCATTGACATGTCTTTTCAGCCAACCAAGGCTTGTCTTGGAACGCGCCATTGGGCACCTCGATGATAAGGGTCGTGATTAGTTGGGCGGATCCACGAACCCTCGGGTAAAATGGCCGCCATTTTACAGAATCCAGACGAAAGGGTCAGATTATGCCGCTCACTCAAGAGCAGAAGAAACAGTACAAATCCATTGGCCACCATCTGAAACCGGTTTTGATTGTGGCTGACAACGGTTTGACTGAAGGTGTGTTAGCCGAACTTGAACGCGCATTGGCGGATCACGAGCTGATCAAAATCAAGCTCAACATCCTGGATCGCGAATCCCGCCTGGCGTCCATTGCAGAACTCTGCAAGGTCGGCAAAGCGGACCTGGTTCAAGTCATCGGCAAGATGGCACTGATTTACCGCAAGAACTTCAGCGTCAACAAGCAGCTGTCGAACGTCCATCGCTTCAAGTGATGGCAAGGGTCAAGGGTGTGCTTCGCGCACCCTGCCACTCCATCCCGGCACTGGCTGCAACACCAGCACCAACCCGGAAAAGCCCAGAATCAGATAGCTGAATACCTGCCAACGCACCGCTTCCGGCCAGCCAATCCGCGCTGCGAAGTACATCGCACACGCATACAGCGCCATCAATAGCAGTTGCCCGCGAATATCCCGCCATAGACTGGCAAGGCCCTCGGCCTGAACCAGCACCAAAACCTGAAATACCACACACGCTGCGGCGAATCCCACCATCAGCGCATCCAGCATGCCTGCAATTTCTTCGATCAGCAGCGGCGCCAGGCCAATTCGGCCCAGCACCGGCAGCAGACCGATATGTAACAGCCACAGGCCGCCAACCCATAACATCTGAGTCAGTTGCCAAAGCATGGCGCCCGCACGAAGCGGGCGCCTGCGTTTAGATGTGGCGAACTTCGACAATCTCGTACTCGATAACGCCACCAGGCGTTTTCACGGCAACCACATCACCCTCTTCCTTGGCAATCAAGGCGCGGGCCAATGGCGAACCCACCGAAATCTTGCCGAGTTTGAAGTCCGCCTCATCCTCACCCACGATGTGGTAAGTGACGCGCTCATCAGTCTCGACGTTGGCGATTTCAACGGTGGTGCCGAAAATCACTTTGCCGGTGTGAGGAATAGTCGTGACATCAATGATGACCTGATTCTGAATCCGGCCTTCGATGTCACGAATACGCGCCTCAACCATACCCTGCTGCTCGCGAGCAGCGTGGTATTCGGCGTTTTCCTTCAAGTCACCCAACTCACGAGCCGTACCGATGTCCTGGCTGAGCTTCGGACGGACGACTTTGGTCAGGTGAGTGTGCTCCTCTTCCAGGGCGCGAGCGCCCTGAACGGTCATTGGGTACTTCGTTATGCTCATGCCTTCAATCCTGCGTGTAGATCCTGCAAGCGGCGCACGGTCTTCTCGGGACCGAACTTCAGCGCTTCGCATATAGCTTCGCCAGCAGCAATGGTGGTAGTGCAGTAGATCTTGTGCTGCAGAGCGTTGCGACGAATGGAGTACGAATCAGCGATCGATTGACGACCTTCGGTGGTGTTGATGATCAGGGTGACTTCGTCATTCTTGATCATGTCGACCACGTGTGGACGACCCTCGGTCACCTTGTTCACGCGGCGCACTTTCAGGCCTGCGGCTTCGATCAGCTTGGCAGTACCGGCAGTGGCGACCACTTCGAAGCCCAAGTTGATCAGATCACGGGCCACGCCTGCAACCAGCGGCTTGTCATCGTCGCGCACACTGATGAACGCGGTACCGCCGGTCGGCAGCACTTCGCTGGCACCCATCTGAGCCTTGGCGAACGCTTCACCGAAGGTGTCGCCCACGCCCATCACTTCACCGGTGGACTTCATCTCTGGGCCGAGGATCGGGTCAACACCAGGGAATTTGGCGAATGGGAACACCGCCTCTTTCACGCTGTAGAAGTTAGGAATGATTTCCTTGGTGAAACCGATTTCCTTCAGGGTTTTACCGGCCATGACGCGAGCCGCGATCATTGCCAGGGAAACACCGATGCACTTGGACACGAAAGGCACGGTACGCGAGGCACGCGGGTTGACTTCGATGACGTAGATGTCGTCGCCTTGCAGCGCCAACTGAACGTTCATCAGGCCGACCACGCCCAGCTCCAGGGCCATCTTCTTGACCTGGTCACGCATCTCGTCCTGGATGTGCGCAGGCAGCGAGTACGGCGGCAGCGAGCATGCGGAGTCACCGGAGTGAACGCCGGCCTGCTCGATGTGCTGCATGATTGCGCCGATGACAACGTCTTTACCGTCGCAGACCGCATCCACGTCCATTTCGATGGCGCAGTTGAGGAAGTGGTCCAGCAGCACCGGGCTGTCGTTGGACACTTGAACCGCTTCACGCAGGTAGCGCTTGAGTTCTTCTTCTTCGTAAACGATTTCCATCGCACGGCCGCCCAATACATAAGACGGACGCACCACCAGCGGGTAACCGATCTTGCTGGCGGCACGAATCGCTTCGTCTTCGCTGCGCACGGTGGCGTTTGGCGGCTGACGCAGATTCAGGCGCTGAACCATCTGCTGGAAGCGCTCACGGTCTTCGGCACGGTCGATGGCGTCAGGGCTGGTGCCGATGATCGGCACGCCAGCGGCTTCCAGGGCGCGAGCCAGTTTCAGCGGGGTCTGGCCGCCGTACTGGACGATGACGCCTTTTGGCTTCTCGACGCGGACGATTTCCAGCACGTCTTCCAGGGTCACTGGTTCGAAGTACAAGCGATCGGACGTGTCGTAGTCGGTAGAAACGGTTTCCGGGTTGCAGTTGACCATGATGGTCTCGTAACCGTCATCGCGCAGCGCCAGTGCCGCGTGTACACAGCAGTAGTCGAACTCGATGCCCTGGCCGATACGGTTCGGACCGCCGCCCAGGATCATGATCTTGTCGCGACCCGATGGCGCGGCTTCGCACTCTTCTTCGTACGTCGAGTACAGGTAAGCGGTGTCGGTGGCGAACTCGGCGGCGCAGGTGTCGACGCGCTTGTAGACCGGGAAGATTTCCAGTTTGTGACGGTGAGCACGCAGGCTCTTCTCGGTCACACCCAGCAGTTTGGCCAGGCGCATATCGGAGAAGCCTTTGCGCTTGAGGCGGAACATCAGGTCGCGGTCGATGCTGGTCAGACCCAGGGTCTTGACCTTCTCTTCGTCCTTGATCAGATCTTCCATCTGCACCAGGAACCAAGGATCGATCATGGTCATGCCGAAGATGTCTTCAACGCTCATGCCGGCGCGCATCGCGTCCGCCACGTACCAGATACGCTCGGCACCCGGTACGGTCAGCTCGCGCTTGAGCACGCTCATGCTTTCCGGGTTAGCCAGATCAACTTTTTCGTCCAGACCGCAAACACCGACTTCCAGACCGCGCAAAGCTTTCTGCAGGGATTCCTGGAAAGTACGGCCGATAGCCATGACTTCACCGACCGACTTCATCTGAGTGGTCAGGCGCGCGTCAGCCTTGGCGAATTTCTCGAAGGCGAAGCGTGGCAGCTTGGTGACGACGTAGTCGATGGACGGCTCGAAGGACGCCGGGGTCTTGCCGCCGGTGATGTCGTTCGACAGTTCGTCGAGGGTGTAACCCACAGCCAGTTTGGCCGCGACCTTGGCGATCGGGAAACCGGTGGCTTTCGAAGCCAGGGCCGAGGAACGGGATACACGCGGGTTCATCTCGATCACGACCATGCGGCCGGTGTTCGGGCAGATGCCGAACTGAACGTTGGAACCACCGGTTTCCACGCCGATCTCGCGCAGTACCGCCAGGGAGGCGTTACGCAGGATCTGGTATTCCTTGTCGGTCAGGGTTTGTGCAGGAGCCACGGTGATCGAGTCACCGGTGTGCACGCCCATCGGGTCAAAGTTTTCGATCGAGCAAACGATGATGCAGTTGTCCTTCTTATCGCGGACTACCTCCATCTCGTACTCTTTCCAGCCGATCAGGGATTCGTCGATCAGCAGCTCTTTGGTTGGCGACAGGTCCAGACCACGGGCGCAGATTTCTTCGAACTCTTCACGGTTGTAAGCGATACCGCCACCGGTGCCGCCCATGGTGAAGGACGGACGGATGATGCATGGGAAGCCGAGCTTCTCGAGGACCGCGTTGGCCTCTTCCATGCTGTGGGCGATGCCGGAACGCGGGCACGCCAGGCCGATGGATTTCATCGCCTTGTCGAAACGCGAACGGTCTTCAGCCTTGTCGATGGTGTCGGCGTTGGCACCGATCATCTCTACGCCGAACTTCTCCAGTACGCCTTCGCGCTCCAGGTCCAGGGCGCAGTTCAGAGCAGTCTGGCCGCCCATGGTTGGCAGCAGTGCGTCAGGACGTTCTTTTTCGATGATCTTGGCAACGGTCTGCCACTTGATCGGTTCGATGTAGGTGGCGTCAGCCATGGCCGGGTCGGTCATGATAGTAGCCGGGTTGGAGTTCACCAGGATGACGCGGTAGCCCTCTTCGCGCAGGGCTTTACAGGCCTGGGCGCCGGAGTAGTCGAATTCGCAGGCCTGGCCGATAACGATCGGGCCAGCGCCGAGAATCAGGATGCTTTTAATGTCTGTACGTTTTGGCATGGGTTTGTCACTCAAATCCGCAGGTCAGTCGGCAAGCCGTCTTGTTCAATCTCTGAAGACTTGAGGGGGTCGCCGGTGTCGGGACCGCCCTCAAGCTTTGCTACATCAGGGCGAGCGATCAGCGTCGCTTGGCCATCTCGTTGATGAAGCGATCGAACAAAGGCGCTACGTCGTTCGGGCCAGGGCTGGCTTCCGGGTGACCCTGGAAGCTGAAGGCGCTCTTGTCGGTACGCTCGATGCCTTGCAGTGTGCCGTCGAACAGCGATTTGTGGATCGCGCGAACGTTGGCTGGCAGGGTCGCTTCGTCTACCGCGAAACCGTGATTCTGACTGGTGATCATTACGACGCCAGTGTCCAGGTCCTGGACCGGGTGGTTGGCACCGTGGTGGCCGTGACCCATTTTCAGGGTCTTGGCGCCGGAAGCCAGGGCCAACAATTGGTGACCGAGGCAGATACCGAATACCGGGATCTCGGTTTCCAGCACATCCTTGATCGCCTGGATCGCGTAGTCGCAAGGCTCCGGATCGCCGGGGCCGTTGGACAGGAACACGCCGTCCGGCTTCAGCGCCAGTACATCGGCAGCAGGGGTCTGAGCAGGCACCACGGTGACGCGGCAGCCGCGCTCAACCAGCATGCGCAGGATGTTCACTTTGACGCCGTAGTCGTAGGCAACTACGTGGTACGGCAACTCGGAAGCCTCGATGGTCGCGTGGCTGTCGGTTTTCAGATCCCAGACAGTCGAGCGCCATTCGTAGGTGTCTTTGGTGCTGACGACTTTGGCCAGGTCCATGCCTTTCAGGCCAGGGAAACCCTGGGCGGCGGCGATGGCGGCTTCTTCGGAAATGTTGTCACCGGCCATGATGCAGCCGTTCTGTGCGCCTTTTTCACGCAGGATGCGCGTCAGGCGACGGGTGTCGATACCGGCGATGGCCACAACATTGTTGGCCTTCAGGTAGTCGGACAGGGACATCGTGTTACGCCAGTTGCTCGCAACCAGTGGCAGGTCACGAATGACCAGGCCAGCCGACCAGACACGGTTGGACTCGGCGTCTTCCGGCGTAGTGCCGGTGTTGCCGATGTGCGGGTAAGTCAGGGTAACGATCTGTTGGGCGTAGGAAGGATCGGTAAGGATTTCCTGATAGCCGGTCATTGCGGTGTTGAACACCACCTCACCAACGGTTTGACCGTCGGCTCCAATGGCTTCGCCGCGAAAAATGCTGCCATCAGCAAGGGCGAGTATGGCTGGCTTAGTCAAGAAGACCTCCCGTAAATAAAGCCTGAAAGGGCGATCGCAGGTTGTAAAAAAGCGGAGTGACGTATGGACACGTCACCCCGCTTCTTCACTGAATTATTCTGCGCGCTTTTAGTGGACACACTAAAGCTGTAGCTTACAGAAAAAGGCATTTTTGGTCTACCGCCAATGAGCCTTAAAGGCTGGAGAATGCGACAGGACGTCGCTTGGCGGAATAAAACCGGGCTCAAACGCTGTGCGCGAGCCCGATTTCGGGTGCATCTTAACGCAGGTCGAGCACGTCTTGCATGTCGTAAAGACCAGGCTCGCGCCCGTCCAGCCACAATGCAGCACGCACCGCACCCTTGGCGAAGGTCATGCGACTGGAAGCCTTGTGAGTGATCTCGACACGTTCACCGTCGGCGGCGAACAGCACGGTATGATCACCGACGATGTCGCCAGCACGCACAGTGGCGAAACCGATCGTCTCGCGATCACGAGCACCGGTCTGACCCTCACGACCATAAACCGCAACCTTCTTCAGGTCGCGCCCCAGGGCATCAGCAATCACTTCGCCCATGCGCACGGCCGTACCGGACGGCGCATCGACTTTATGCCGATGGTGAGCTTCCATGATCTCGATATCGACATCATCACCCAGCACGCGAGCAGCGGTGTCGAGCAGCTTCAGGCACAGGTTTACACCCACGCTGAAGTTGGCCGCGAAGACGATCGGAATATCCTTGCCCGCTTCCGCCAGCAACTGCTTCTCTTCAACGCTGAAGCCGGTAGTTCCGATGATCATCGCCTTGTTGTGCTTACGGCAGAAGGCGAGGTTCTTCAGGGTCACGGTCGGATGCGTGAAGTCGATCAGCACGTCGAACTCGTCAACTACACGATCAAGATCACCAGACAGCGGCACGCCAATACGGCCCAGCGCAGCCAGTTCACCGGCATCCGCGCCGACCAGCGTACTGTCAGGACGATCGACCGCAGCGGTCAGACCGGCGCCCGGCGCTTGCTGAACGGCTTCGATCAGGGTTTTGCCCATGCGCCCGGCGGCGCCCATCACAGCTATACGTCGCATGCCTGCCTCCTTACAAATCGCCGAAGAAGCGCTTCACGCCTTCGAACCAGCCTGTGGTTTTCGGCGAATGGCTGTTGTCGTCCGCCAGCGAGCTGCGGAATTCTTCCAGCATTTCGCGCTGACGACGGCTCAGGTTAACCGGGGTCTCGACCGCCACACGGCACATCAAGTCACCGGCACCGCCACCACGCACTGGCGCAACGCCTTTACCGCGAACGCGGAACTGCTTGCCGGTCTGAGTGCCTTCAGGGATCTTCAGCTTGACCCGACCATCGAGGGTCGGAATCTCCAACTCGCCACCCAGCGCTGCATCAACAAAGCTGATCGGCACTTCGCAGAACAGGTGCTTGCCGTCACGCTGGAAGATCGCGTGCTCGCGCACGTTGATCACCACGTACAGGTCACCAGTCGGACCACCCTGAGCACCCGCCTCGCCCTCGCCGGACAGGCGAATGCGGTCACCGGTATCGACACCGGCCGGCACTTTCACCGACAGAGTCTTGTACTCTTCGATACGGCCTTCGCCATGGCAGGAGTCGCATGGATCGGAAATGATCTTGCCTTGGCCATGGCAGCGCGGGCAGGTCTGCTGCACCGAGAAGAACCCTTGCTGCATGCGCACCTGGCCGATACCGCCACAGGTCGGGCACGTGGACGGCGACGAACCTTTCTTGGCTCCCGAGCCATCGCATGGATTGCAGTTGACCAGCGTCGGAACACGGATATTCACGGTCGTGCCGCGCACCGCTTCTTCCAGGTTCAACTCCAGGGTGTAACGCAGGTCGCTGCCGCGCTGGGCACCGCCACGAGAACCGCCGCGACCGCCACCGAAGAAGTCACTGAAGACATCGCCAAAGATGTCGGAGAAGTTCTGACCACCGAAACCGGCACCGCCGCCACCCATGCTCGGGTCGACACCGGCATGGCCGTACTGGTCGTACGCCGCACGCTTGCTGGAATCGGACAGCACTTCGTAGGCCTCGTTGGCCTCCTTGAACATCTCTTCCGACGCTTTGTCATCGGGATTACGGTCCGGGTGATGCTTCATCGCCAGGCGACGGTAGGCCTTTTTCAGGTCCGCTTCGCTTGAGCCTCGTTCAACACCCAATACTTCGTAATAGTCACGCTTTGCCATAAGTCTTTTGCACTCTTGAGGACGTTCGACAAACCTCTCCTGAGCCTCGTCAAACTCGTTGAGCCCCAATACAGGCCCGGACCCAACTCACGTCAATTCAACGATCCTGGTCTTTGATTCGATCGGCACTTTCGGCCCGGAAAGCAGGAGCATTTCCGGCCATGCCATCAACACGCGAGCGTTGTCGCATGCTGTAAAAATTCGCTAACTCCAGACACGCCAACGCGGGAGCAAGCTCCCGCGCGGCGACATCCTACCAGTCACCGCCGCAAGGCAGTCAACCGGCCGACCAACAACTTACTTGTGGTCTTTGACTTCTTCGAACTCGGCATCAACAACGTCGTCAGCCTTTTCAGCTTTTTCGTCGTGCGGTGCCGCGCCTTCAGCAGGCTGAGCCTGTTCGGCGTACATCTTCTGAGCCACTGGCGCGGAAACCTTCGACAGCTCCTCAACCTTGGCTTCAATAGCGGCCTTGTCGTCGCCTTTTACGGCGGCTTCCAGGGCAACTACAGCGGCTTCGATTGCAGTCTTCTCTTCAGCGCTCACTTTATCGCCAGCATCAGCGACCATTTTGCGCGTCGAGTGAACCAGTGCATCACCCTGGTTACGGGCAGCGGCCAGCTCTTCGAACTTGCGGTCTTCCTCGGCGTTAGCCTCGGCATCACGCACCATGCGCTCGATCTCTTCGTCGGACAGACCGGAGTTGGCCTTGATCACGATCGACTGAGTCTTTCCGGTGGCCTTGTCCTTGGCGCCTACGTGCAGAATGCCGTTGGCGTCGATGTCGAAGGTTACTTCGATTTGTGGCACGCCACGTGGTGCTGGTGGAATCTCGGCCAGGTCGAACTTGCCCAGGGACTTGTTCTGCGCCGCTTGCTTACGCTCACCTTGCAGCACGTGAATGGTCACGGCGCCCTGGTTGTCGTCGGCAGTCGAGAACACTTGCGATTTCTTGGTAGGAATCGTGGTGTTTTTCTCGATCAGCGCGGTCATCACGCCACCCATGGTTTCGATACCCAGGGTCAGCGGGCTGACGTCGAGCAGCAGAACGTCTTTAACGTCACCGGCCAGAACAGCGCCCTGAATGGCAGCACCCATGGCAACGGCTTCGTCCGGGTTCACGTCTTTTCGAGCTTCTTTACCGAAGAACTCGGTAACCAGCTTTTGAACCAGTGGCATACGGGTCTGACCGCCGACCAGGATCACGTCGTTGATTGCGCCAACGTCGATACCGGAGTCTTTCAGAGCGATGCGGCATGGCTCGATGGTGCGTTGAACCAGGTCTTCAACCAGCGCTTCCAGCTTGGCGCGCGAGATCTTCACGTTCAAGTGCTTAGGACCGGTGGCGTCTGCAGTGATGTACGGCAGGTTCACGTCGGTCGACTGAGCGGAAGACAGCTCGATCTTGGCTTTTTCAGCGGCCTCTTTCAGGCGCTGCATGGCCAGCGGATCACCCTTGAGGTTCATGCCGCTTTCTTTCTTGAATTCGTCAACGAGGTAGTCGATCAGACGAATGTCAAAGTCTTCACCACCCAGGAAGGTGTCGCCGTTGGTGGCCAACACTTCAAACTGGTGCTCGCCATCGACTTCAGCGATTTCGATCACGGAAACGTCGAAAGTACCGCCACCCAGGTCATAAACGATCACGGTGTGATCGCCCTTGGCCTTGTCCATACCGTAAGCCAGAGCGGCTGCGGTTGGTTCGTTGATGATACGTTTTACGTCCAGGCCCGCGATGCGGCCGGCGTCTTTGGTGGCTTGACGCTGGCTGTCGTTGAAGTAGGCCGGAACGGTGATCACCGCTTCGGTCACTGGCTCGCCGAGGTAGTCTTCGGCGGTCTTCTTCATTTTCTTCAGAATTTCAGCCGAGATTTGTGGCGGCGCCATTTTCTGGCCGTTCACTTCAACCCAAGCGTCGCCGTTGTCAGCCTTGGAGATCTTGTAAGGCACCATCTGGATGTCTTTCTGTACAACTTCTTCTTCAAAGCGACGACCGATCAGACGCTTCACCGCATACAGGGTGTTGTGCGGATTGGTCACCGCCTGACGCTTGGCCGACTGGCCAACCAGGATTTCGCCATCGTTGGCGTAAGCGATGATCGACGGCGTGGTACGCGCGCCTTCGGCGTTTTCGATTACTTTGGCTACGCCGTTTTCAAGTACGGAGACGCAGGAGTTGGTAGTCCCCAGGTCGATACCGATAATTTTGCCCATGTTCACTCTCCCGAAACTTTGGATTTGGTTGCCGCAGCAGTGGTGGCTAACTGCGGTAGCACTTAAACGCTTGACTTCTAAATGGGGGCCTTGCGGCTAATTTCAAGCCTGCTCATCAATCGAAGGCGAAACTGGCGCAGGCGCCTTGCTGACCACGACCATCGCCGGGCGCAGCAGGCGACCATTGAGCTGGTAGCCCTTCTGGAACACCTTGAGCACGCTGTTCGGCTCGAGGTCAGCACTTTCCTGCATGGCCATTGCCTGATGAAGAACGGCGTTGAACGGTTCGCCATGCGGATCGATCGCTTCCAGCTGATAACGCTTCAGGGTGTCCTGGAACATTTTCAGGGTCAGTTCGATCCCTTCGCGCATCGGACGGATGCTCTCGTCATCCGGGTTCGACAACTCCAGGCCGCGCTCGAGGCTGTCGATGATCGGCAGCAAGTCGCTAGCGAATTTTTCCAGCGCGAATTTGTGAGCCTTTTCCACGTCCTGCTCGGCGCGACGGCGGACGTTCTGCAGATCGGCAGCTACACGCAAAGCCTGATCCTGCGCGCCTGCCAGTTGCTCTTCGAGCACTTGTACACGAGCCGCCAGATCATCACCCGAAGCCTGGGGAGCCTGATCGGCGTCTAGATTTTGCGTATCCACTGTCTGTTCGTCAGCCATAGAATTCTCCTTTCAATATCGTCCGCGAGCTCAACTCGCGCTTCTGCCCAGCTATATGGGGCCGCAAAATCCGGCTTCAAGGGGTGCCTACGCATTAACCCTACAAAAAACACCTGCATTGTCATTGCGGGGCGCACTAAGGATTTCGTCGGATCAAGCCAATCGAGCTAACGAGGGGCATTGTCAGCCAGAAACAAAACACTGTATAAATAACCAGACCTAAAGCCTGGGAGCGGCCTTTATGCTGGTGCACCTGTCCGTACACAACTACGCCATCGTTGAACATCTCGATCTCGAACTCGATCGCGGAATGAGCGTGATCACGGGGGAAACCGGCGCCGGCAAGTCGATCATGCTCGACGCCTTGGGCCTGACGCTGGGCGATCGCGCCGACAGCGGCGTGGTCCGCCCCGGCGCAGACAAGGCCGACATCCTGGCGACTTTCGACCTGGCGGACATTCCTGAGGCCAGCGTTTGGCTGGCCGAGCGCGATCTTGAGAACGATGGCCCGTGCATCCTGCGCCGGGTGATCACTGCTGAAGGGAGATCGCGCGGATATATCAACGGCACGCCCTGCCCGCTTGGCGACCTCAAGGCATTGGGCGAGCTGCTTATCGATATCCACAGCCAGCATGAACACCAATCCCTGCTCAAGACCGATACCCATCGGCGCCTGCTCGACGAGTATGCCGGCGCTACGGACCTCGCTCGCCAGGTGCAACTGGCCGCCCAACGCTGGCGCCAGACGCACCAGGAGCTGGAGCGGCTTTCCAACTCCGGTGATGAACAGCGCGCGCGCCATCAATTGCTCAGCTATCAGCTTGAAGAACTGGAAAATCTCGGCCTCGGCGAAAACGAACTGGAGCAGCTGGAACAGGAACACAAGAACCTGACCAATGCTGAAACCTTGCTGGGTATCTGCCGACAAGTCGTCGAGCAATGCAGCGAAAGTGATTCCGGCAATGTGCTGAACGCCCTGACTGCCAGCCTCAATCGCCTGTCGAGCGTGAACAGCTCGATTGGTGCGCTTGGCGAAGCCAGCAGCTTGCTGACCAGCGCGCAGATCCAGGTTGAAGAAGCCGTGGGTGAGCTGAACCGCTTCCTGGATAACTTCGACGCAGACCCGGCCCGCCTTCAATACCTGGAAGAGCGCCTCGACGCGATCTACACCATGGCCCGCAAGCACCGCATCCAGCCGACCGAGGTCGCCGAGATGCAACAGCGGTTGCTGGATGAAATCGAAACCCTGAATGCCAACGATGAATCCATCGAGCGACTGAGTGATGAGCTGGCGTCTTACGCCCGTCATTATCAGGAGAAGGCTCGGGAGTTGAGCGACCTGCGCCACCAAGCTTCCAGCAGCCTAGCCAGCGCCGTGGAACAGGAAATCCAGCGCCTTGGCATGCCCGGCGGGCGTTTTGCCATTGAACTGCGACCGAACAGCAGCAATGAATTGCTACCGAACGGACTTGAACAGGTAGAGCTGTTGGTCAGTGCCAACCCGGGGCAGCCTTTAAAAGCGCTGGCGAAGGTGGCATCGGGTGGCGAACTGTCGCGAATCAGCCTGGCCATCCAGGTCATCACTGCACAAACCTCCCGCGTCCCAACCCTGGTGTTCGACGAAGTGGACGTAGGTATCGGCGGCCCCACCGCCGAGATCGTCGGCCAGTTGCTGCGTCGACTAGGGGAGCGCGGACAGGTTCTGACAGTAACGCACTTGCCACAGGTGGCGGCGCAGGGACATCAGCATTTGTTTGTACATAAAGTGCGCGGCGAGGATGCCACTCGTACGGCCGTCTCCAAACTCAGCAAGAACGATCGCGTCGAAGAGGTGGCGCGAATGCTGGGCGGCATCGATCTGACCAAGGAGTCCCTGGCTCACGCCAAGAAAATGGTGGTGGCGGCAAAAGCTTTGGGATCGTGAAACGCGTGTATGCAGGAGCCGGCTTGCTGGCGATGGCTACACCGCGGTCAACCTGCTCCTACGAGTTATCGTTAACGACCATCGCCAGCAAGCCGGCTCCTACATCAGGCAAAAAGCACAAAGGCGACCCTGAGGTCGCCTTTGTTCGTTTCGCGAACCTTGCGTTCGCGCGACATGCTTACTTTTTCTTGCGTACGTACAGCACCAGATTGTGATCAACCATCTCGAAACCGTACTTGTCGACGATGGCTTTCTGCAGGCGCTCGATTTCTTCGTCGAAGAATTCGATCACTTCGCTGGTTTCGACGTTGACCATATGGTCGTGATGCTTGCCGTCGTCCAGTTCGAAGACCGCATGGCCTCCGTCGAAGTTGTGCCGCACCACAAGCCCAGCTGCCTCGAACTGAGTCAGTACACGGTAAACCGTGGCCAGACCGACGTCCTCGCCAGCCTCCATCAGTGCCTTGTAGACATCCTCGGCACTCATGTGGCGTTGCTCGGCGGAATCGAGCATTTGCAGAATTTTGACCCGTGGAAGGGTCACTTTGAGGCCGGCTTTGCGTAGTTCGCTATTTTCAACCATGGTCAGCTTTCTCGCGATGCTGCTTCGCAGCTTCTCTTAATGCGGGTATGATCGGCGTTTACGTTGTCCCAGCCAAGATAGTGGAAGTCGCCCACCGATGCAAAACACCAAGCTCTTGCTAACCAGTTTCACCTTTGTGGGACTGCTCGCACTCGCCGGTTGTTCATTCCCCGGGGTTTACAAAATCGACATCCAGCAGGGCAATGTCGTCACGCAGGACATGATAGACCAGTTACGCCCGGGAATGACCCGTAAGCAAGTAAGGTTTATCATGGGCAACCCTCTGCTGACTGACACGTTCCATGCCGATCGCTGGGATTATCTGTACAGCCTGCAACCGGGTGGCGGTGAACGCCAACAAGAACGCATTAGCGTTATCTTCAACCCAAATGACCAGCTTGTCAGCCTCTCTGGTGATTTCATGCCCGGCGTGAGCCGCGACGAAGCCATTCTCGGCAAGGACAGTGGCACGACAGTGACCGCTCCTGCAGAAAACGTCGAGAAGCCGAAGCCGGAAAAACCGGTCAAGCCAGGTTCGTTGCTGGATCAGATCCAGAAGGACGTGGACGGCGTAGAAACCGTTCCAGTCCCGACACCAGAACCGTTGGACACCTCGCCGCAATAATTTGCGACGCAATAAAAAACCCGGCGTGCCGGGTTTTTTATTGCCTGGTGATTGGCGACTTATTGATTGCGCGCCTTCGCCTCGGCAGCCTTGGCCGCCCGCAACCGGCGAATCTCTTTGGGATCGGCCAGCAAAGGTCGATAAATCTCGATGCGATCCCCCGATCGAACCAAATGACTGTCGGGATCGACGACTACCTTCCCGAAGATCCCCACCGTGCACCGGGCCACATCCAGCTCAGGAAATGCCTGGCTTATCCCGGATTTCAGCAACACCCCTCGAACGGTCGTCCCTGCTGGCACCACCACCGGCAAAAGCACCTGGCGATCAACGGCGGCATACACCACCTCAATCTCAATCAACGCATCAACCATGTATTTGCTTGGCCCGCTGGCAGAAAGCATCCATCAGCGTATTGGCCGCCTGATTGAACAATGGCCCCAAGGTCGCGCGAACAATCGGCCCAGCGTAATCGAACGAAAGGTCCAGGCTGATCTTGCAAGCCTTATCGGTCAACGCTTTGAACACCCAGACGCCATGCAACTGAGTGAATGGCCCCTCTTCGAGATTCATCTCGATCGACTGTCCGGGAACCAGGGTATTACGCGTCACGAAATGCTGACTGAGTCCGCCCTTGGCCACACCCACGCTGGCCCGCATATGCTCAGGAGAGCTTTCGAGCACTTCGGCCGTTGAACACCACGGCAGGAATTCCGGATAGCGGGCCACGTCGTTGACCAGGTCGTACAGCGCTTGTGCCGGATACGGCAGCAGGGCAGAACGTGCAATGTGTGTCGTCATGTAAGCGTCACTTCCACAGCTGGGCGGCAAACACTACAAGAATGCCGATGGGCGCCACATAGCGCATCAAGAACAAAGACAGGGCGAACAACAGGGGATTGCGGATCGACAGTTCGTCGCGCACCGCATCACGACCCATCACCCAGCCTGCAAACACCACGAAACACAAACCACCGAGTGGCAACATGATTCGCGAGGTAAAGAAATCGATCACACCAAAGAAATCCAGGCCGCCGGTCGCGCCCCATTGGTAGAGGTGGAACAAACCGCCTTCGTTCACGAAGAACTTCGCCTCCTTCCAGATATTGAAGGAGAACACGGTGCCCAAGCCAACAAACCAGCAGGTGAACGCCAACCAGAACGTAACCCAGGCCCGGCTCACCTTCGTGCGCTCGACCAGGTACGCCACCATCGGTTCCAGTAGCGAAATAGCCGAACTCCAGGCTGCAATCGCGACCAGCACAAAGAACACTACGCCCATCAACTGTCCGAGCGCTACGTTACCAAAGGCAAAGGGCAGGCTCACGAACATCAGGCCTGGGCCTTCGCTTGGGTTCAGGCCCGCGGCGAACACAATCGGAAACAGTGCCAGGCCGGCCACCAGGGAAACGAAGGTATCGAGCAGCGCCACACCGACGATGGTGCCTGAGATCGACGAAGTCTTCGGCATATAAGCGCCGTAGATCATGATCGAGCCGACGCCCACACTCAGGGAAAAGAACGCATGCCCCATCGCCGGCAGCAACCCGCCGAGGACTTTTTCCGGCTGGAAGTCGAACATGAAATGCACGCCCTCCATGAAATGGCCGGTGGTCATGCTGTAGCCCAGCAACACCAGCACCATCACGAACAGCAGCGGCATCATGATTCGCAGACTGCGCTCAAGCCCGGCGACCACGCCTTTGGCGATCACCACCGCCGACAGCAGCATAAAAATTGTGTGCCAGAGTGTCAGGCGCCATGGATCGGCGATCACATTACCGAAGTACGCGCCCACCTGATCGGGCGTCGCCCCCTGGAAGTCGCCCCGCCCCATGTCGATGATGTAGTCCAGCGACCAGCCGCCAACGACACTGTAGAAAGACAGAATCAGCAATGCCGTGATCATCCCGGCAAACGCGCCCCAGGACCATTTACCTGAATGCCCCGCCTCCAGCGCCAACACCTTCAGGGCATTGGCCGGGCTCTGCCGGGCGCGCCGACCGATCAGGGTTTCCGCCAGCATCACCGGCACACCGATCAGCGCGATACAGGCCAGGAACATCAGCACGAAAGCGCCGCCGCCATATACGCCGACCATGTACGGGAACTTCCAGATACTACCCAGACCCACGGCCGAACCGGTCGCGGCGAGTATGAAGACCCAGCGGCTAGCCCAACTACCGTGGACTGAAACCTTGTCTGTCGACATCGTTGTCACGTCCAACCGTTCAAAAAAGAGCGCGCATTGTCCGGGATTCAATCAACCTGCTCAAGCACGCAGCAACACCGTAGCCGACTCGCTTGCAACTCCCTATAATGCCGCCCCTATGGCTAAACAGAAGAAACACCCAACAGGGACCATCGCGCAAAATAAAAAGGCGCGACACGATTACTTCATCGAGCATAAGTTCGAGGCTGGTCTGGTCCTGGCCGGCTGGGAAGTAAAAAGTCTGCGGGCGAGCAAGCTGCAACTGGTCGACAGTTACGTGCTCCTCAAGGATGGCGAAGCCTGGCTGCTCGGCAGCCACATCACGCCTCTGACGACCGCCAGCACCCACGTCATTGCCGACCCGGTCCGCACGCGCAAATTGCTGCTCAATCGGCGCGAGCTGGAAAAGCTCGCCGCGGCCGTGCAGCAGAAAGGCTATGCCTGCGTCTGCCTGTCCTGGTACTGGAGCAAGCACATGGTCAAGTGCGAGATCGCTCTGGGCAAGGGCAAGAAGGAATACGACAAGCGTGATACCGAGCGCGAGCGCGATGCCGGTCGTGAGTTGCAGCGTGCGGTGCGGAACAAGGGCAAGGAAGATTAATCTTCCCGCTTGAGTTCGTGGCGCTAGCGAAAAGATCGCAGCCTGCGACAGCTCCTACAGGGTCACATGAACCTCAGTAGGAGCTGCCGCAGGCTGCGATCTTTTGTTTCTAAACCTGATCACATCCCCTTGCGCCGCTCCGCCCGGGCCATGCGCTGCACTTCCTGACGCACTTCTTCCAGCACTTCCTGCACATACAGAATGTGTCGACTGGACACTTCCCGCGCCTGCTCCGCCCGCCCCTCGATAATCGCTTGATACAACTCCCGGTGCTGCGTGATCAGCATGTCGCGAGTTTCGGTGCGCTGTTTGTACATACCGCCAATGTTGGTCACCACGTTACGCTTGAGCAGGTCGAACAACCCGCGAATGGTGTGCAACAACACGGCGTTGTGACTGGCTTCGGCGATTGCCAGATGAAATTTCGCATCCGCCGCACCCTCCTCCACCCGACTCACTTCGTCGTGGCGCGAATAGCAGTCCTGCAATTCGTTGAACGTCGCGGTCAGCCGCTCGCGATCAACGTCCGTAGCCCGTAATGCGGCGTAATAGGCGCAGGACGCCTCCAGCGTATGGCGAAATTCCAGCAGGTCGCGCTGCGCCTCGGGATTGCTTTCCAGTAGATGCAGCAAGGGATCACTGAAGGTCGTGCCCAGGGATTCCACCACGTAATTGCCACCGCCCTGTCGACTGACCAGCAAACCCTTGGCCGCCAGTTTCTGGATGGCTTCGCGCAGCGAAGGGCGCGACACGCCGAACTGCTCGGCCAATACGCGTTCGGCCGGCAAGCGCTCACCCGCCTTCAGCGTGCCCTCGAGGATCATGCCCTCAAGCTGCTCGACAATATCGTCAGACAAACGGCGCTGACGTATTTGATCAAACCCCATAACTCGATTTCTCCACGACCCCGACCGCTCGCCGGGCCTCTATTCTGGCCTATTGATGCTGCACCAGCACCTGCCACACAACATTTATCCAAACCCGGAAAATGGCTTGAAAGACCGGGCATTCGACAAAAGTTCTAGGGCGGCAAATTGACACACCACCTACAACGCTTTTACCCTAGCCAACAGCGATTGTAAATTGGTATTACCAATTATCCAAGAACGCTGATCAGTGCCTGACCAACAACAATTAGGGGCCACCCCATATGCAAACCTGGCAACAGCTCTACAGCCCGCTCGGCAGCCTTGGCCTGTCCGCGCTCGCGGCCGTTATTCCCATCGTGTTTTTCTTCCTGGCCCTGGCCGTGTTCCGCCTCAAAGGACACGTCGCCGGTAGCATCACGCTGGCCTTGTCGATTCTGGTGGCGATCTTTGCCTTCCAGATGCCTGTCGACATGGCGTTCGCCGCCGCCGGGTATGGTTTCGCCTACGGTCTGTGGCCAATCGCCTGGATCATCGTGGCGGCTGTGTTCCTCTACAAACTGACGGTCAAGAGCGGCCAGTTCGAGGTAATCCGCAGCTCGGTGCTGTCGATCACCGACGACCAACGCCTGCAAGTGCTGCTGATCGGTTTCTGCTTCGGCGCCTTCCTCGAAGGTGCGGCCGGTTTCGGGGCACCGGTAGCGATTACCGCGGCGCTGTTGGTAGGACTGGGTTTCAACCCGCTCTATGCCGCAGGCCTGTGTCTGATCGCCAACACCGCCCCAGTGGCGTTCGGCGCTCTGGGGATTCCGATCATTGTTGCGGGGCAAGTAACCGGCATCGACGCGTTCAAGATTGGCGCCATGACCGGCCGCCAACTGCCGCTGCTGTCGCTGTTCGTGCCGTTCTGGCTAGTGTTCATGATGGATGGCCTGCGCGGCGTCCGCGAAACCTGGCCTGCCGCGCTGGTAGCCGGTTTGAGTTTTGCCGTCACCCAGTACTTCACCTCAAACTTCATCGGCCCGGAACTGCCGGACATCACCTCGGCCCTGGCCAGCCTGATCTCCCTGACGCTGTTCCTGAAAGTCTGGCAGCCAAAACGCGCCGCCGGCCAACACATCGTTGGTGCCGTCTCGGCCTCGGTCGTGAGCGCCAGCGTTGGTGGTTTCGGCCAGAAGCGCACCACCGTAGCTTCGCCTTACAGCCTGGGTGAAATTTTCAAAGCCTGGTCGCCATTCCTGATCCTCACTGTACTGGTGACGATCTGGACCCTTAAACCGTTCAAGGCCATGTTTGCCGCCGGCGGTTCGATGTACAACTTCGTGTTCAACTTCGCCATTCCGCACCTGGATCAAATGGTGATCAAGGTTGCGCCGATCGTGGCCAACCCGACCGCCATTCCAGCCGTGTTCAAGCTTGATCCGATTTCCGCGACCGGCACGGCGATTTTCTTCTCCGCACTGATTTCGATGCTGGTCTTGAAGATCAATATCAAAACTGGTCTGACCACTTTGAAAGAGACCTTCTACGAGCTGCGCTGGCCGATCCTGTCTATCGGTATGGTGCTGGCCTTCGCCTTCGTCACCAACTATTCGGGTATGTCGTCGACCATGGCCCTGGTACTGGCCGGCACCGGCGCTGCGTTCCCGTTCTTCTCGCCGTTCCTCGGCTGGCTGGGCGTGTTCCTTACCGGTTCCGATACCTCGTCCAACGCGCTGTTCAGTTCGTTGCAAGCGACCACAGCACACCAGATCGGCGTCAACGACACCTTGCTGGTGGCGGCGAACACCAGTGGCGGTGTGACCGGCAAGATGATCTCGCCTCAATCGATCGCCGTGGCTTGCGCGGCGACTGGCTTGGTGGGCAAGGAGTCGGATCTGTTCCGCTTCACGCTCAAGCACAGTCTGTTTTTCGCAACGATCGTCGGCCTGATCACCCTCGCTCAGGCCTACTGGTTCACCGGCATGCTGGTGCACTAAGAGCCACACCCAATATGGAAAAAACCGACGCCGGACCACGATTCCGGCGTCAGCTATTCACAACCCGGTCTGTAAGGCTGCTGAAAGAATCTCTCTCTATATTCAGCGGCCTCAGCGGACGGATAACCGGGACCACCCGGAGACACGCCTGATGAGCGAGCTTTTTTACAACGCTGTGCCGAATGCGACCCGTGTCGCCCCGCCACTGCCCGAGCCTCGGCAATACCCCGGCGAGAAACCGCAACGGGTGTACCTGTTCGGAACCTGCGTAGTGGATTTGTTCTACCCGGAAGCCGGAATGGACGCGATCCACTTGCTGGAACGCGAAGGCATCCGCGTCGAGTACCCGCAAGGGCAAAGCTGCTGCGGTCAACCGGCCTACACCTCGGGTTACACCGAGCAGGCAAGGACCGTGGCGCGCTCGCAACTGGCGTTGTTCGCCGGGGATTATCCGGTGGTGGTGCCTTCGGGCTCCTGCGCGGGCATGTTGCGCGAACACTATGCCGACTTGTTCAAGGACGAGCCGGACACGTTGAAACAGGTTCAGGCATTGGCGGCCAGAACCTACGAACTCGCCGAGTTCCTGTTGTTTGTCTGCAAAGTGCAGCTCAAGGACGACGGCGAGCCGGTAAAAGTGGCGCTACACACGTCGTGCTCGGCACGCCGTGAAATGAACACCCATTTGCATGGTCGCGAGTTGTTGGCGCAGTTGAGCAACGTGGAACGCGTGGACCACAGCCACGAGAGCGAATGCTGTGGCTTCGGTGGGACTTTCAGCGTCCGTATGCCAGACATTTCCGGCGCGATGGTGGCTGACAAGACCCGGTCGTTGAAGGAATCCGGCGCACACAAGGTACTGAGTGCCGACTGCGGTTGCCTGATGAACATCAACGGTTCTCTGGAGAAGCAGAAGGAAGCACTTCGCGGCCAACATCTGGCCAGTTTCCTCTGGCAGCGTACCGGGGGTGCCCGATGAGCGCCGCCGAGATTATTCCTACGGTCGCCGTAGAAGAAGACTTCCGCACTCGGGCTCACGAGGCTTTGGGTGACACGCAATTGCGAGGCAACTTTCGCAAGGCGATGGATTCACTGATGACAAAACGGGCAGCGTCCTTCAGCGATGCCCATGAAAGAGAACATCTGCGAGCGCTGGGCAATGCTGTCCGCGCCCGCGCGCTTTCCAAGTTGCCCGACCTGCTTGAGCAACTTGAACAGAACCTGACCCGCAACGGTGTGAAAGTGCACTGGGCGGAAACGGTGGACGAGGCCAATGGCATCGTCCTCTCGATCATCCGCGCTCACGAGGGGCGGCAAGTGATCAAGGGCAAATCGATGGTCAGCGAAGAGATGGAGATGAACCATGTCCTCGCTGATCAGGGCATTGAATGCCTGGAATCGGACATGGGCGAGTACATCGTCCAGCTCGACCACGAGAAGCCTTCACACATAATCATGCCGGCAATCCACAAGAACGCCGGTCAGGTCGCGTCCTTGTTCCACGACAAACTTGGCGTGGAATACACCAAGGACGTAGACCAACTCATTCAGATCGGCCGCAGGGTCCTGCGGCAGAAATTCTTCGAAGCGGACATCGGCGTTTCCGGTGTCAACTTCGCCGTGGCCGAAACCGGCACCCTGCTGCTGGTGGAAAACGAAGGTAACGGCCGCATGACCACCACGGTGCCACCGGTGCACATCGCCGTCACCGGCATTGAAAAAGTCGTGGAAAACCTGCGCGACGTGGTGCCTCTTTTGTCATTGCTGACCCGCTCGGCGCTTGGTCAACCGATCACCACCTACGTCAACATGATCTCCGGCCCACGCAAGGCCCATGAACTCGACGGCCCACAAGAAGTGCACCTGGTGCTGCTCGACAACGGACGCAGCCAGGCCTTTGCCGACAGCGAATTGCGCCAGACCCTGAACTGCATCCGCTGCGGCGCTTGTATGAATCATTGCCCGGTCTATACGCGAATCGGCGGTCATGCCTATGGGGAGGTTTACCCAGGGCCTATCGGAAAAATCATTACCCCGCACATGGTTGGCCTGGCGAAAGTCCCGGATCATCCGAGCGCCTCTTCGTTGTGCGGTGCCTGCGGTGAAGTGTGCCCGGTGAAAATCCCCATTCCTGCGTTGTTGCGCCGCTTGCGTGAGGAGAACGTCAAAGCACCCGACAGCACGGATCAAGTGATGCGCGGCCAAGGCAGCAAGTATTCGCGCAAGGAGCGCTTCATCTGGAACGCTTGGGCGAAGCTGAACAGCTCGCCGACGCTGTATCGCCTGTTCGCTTTCTTCGCCACGCGCCTGCGCGCCCTGACGCCGAGCAATGTCGGCCCGTGGACGCAAAACCACAGCGCACCGAAACCCGCCGCCCGCTCACTGCATGACATGGCCCGCGAGCATCTGGCCAAACAGGGAGATCGTTGATGAGCGCCAAGCAAAATATCATGGCCAAACTGCGGAAAAGCCTGACAGGCACCACGCCGGTGGCTGACAACTTCGACGTCGAACTGGTGACTCAGCCTTACACCTACACCGCCGAACAACGCATCCCGCAGTTGCGCAAACTGATGGAAGCGGTGCACACGGAAATCCATCTGACATCCGGTGAAGGCTGGCCAGAACTGCTGGCGCAATTGCTGCGGGATCGCCAGATACCGAGCCTGTTGATCGCGCCGACTACACCTCACGGTCAACGTGTCGCACAGCACTGGGCAAAAAATCCCGACCTGGCGACGCTCAAATCCTACGATCGTCCGATCGAGGAATGGAAAGCCGAGCTGTTCAACGACACCCCGGCCAGCCTGACCGGCACCCTCGGCGCCATCGCTGCAACGGGCAGCCTGATTATCTGGCCGACAAGGGAAGAGCCGCGCATGATGAGTCTGGCGCCACCGGTGCACTTCGCCCTGCTCAAGGCCAGCGAAATCCGCGACAACTTCTATCAGGTGCAGCAGGAGTTCGAATGGGCCCAAGGCATGCCGACCAATGCCTTACTGGTGTCCGGCCCATCGAAAACCGCTGACATCGAGCAGGTGTTGGCCTACGGCGCTCACGGTCCGAAGGACCTGGTTGTGTTGATTCTGGAGGACCAATGAGTCTACCGGCAGCGTTCCTGTGTGATGCGCAAAAACTGATTCCTCAAGAGCGTCGTTTCGACGATCCCTTGTCGACCTTGGCCTTCGGCACAGACGCCAGTTTCTATCGGCTGATTCCGCAACTGGTGATCCGCGTCGAGTCTGAAGATGAAGTGGTGGCGCTACTGAAACTGGCGCAGCGCGATCAGGTCCCAGTGACCTTCCGCGCCGCCGGCACCAGCCTTTCCGGCCAGGCTATCAGCGACTCGGTGCTGATCGTGCTTGGGGACAACTGGAACGGTCGCGAGATTCGTGGCCAGGGCACGCAGATCCGCTTACAACCCGGTGTGATCGGCGCTCAGGCCAATGCCTGGCTGGCACCTTTCGGTCGCAAGATCGGACCGGACCCGGCCTCGATCAACGCCTGCAAGATCGGCGGCATCGTCGCCAACAACGCCAGTGGCATGTGCTGTGGCACGGCGCAAAATACTTATCACACGCTGGCCGGCATCCGTCTGGTACTGGCCGATGGCAGCCGCCTCGATACCGAAGATGCCGCCAGTGTCGCCGCGTTTCGCCAAAGCCACGCAACACTGCTGGAGCGCCTGGCGACCTTGGGCCGTGAGACCCGCGCCAATGCCGAACTGGCCGCAAAGATTCGCCACAAATACCGTCTGAAAAATACCACCGGCCTGTCACTCAATGCCCTGGTGGATTTCGACGAGCCTGTGGATATCTTGAGCCACTTGCTGGTGGGCTCCGAAGGCACCCTCGGCTTCATCAGCGCGGTGACTTACGACACGGTGATCGACCATCCGAACAAGGCCTCTGCGCTGATCGTGTTCCCGGATGTGGAAACCTGCTGCAACGCGGTCACCGTACTGAAAAGCCAGCCCGTGTCGGCCGTTGAGTTGCTGGATCGCCGAAGCCTGCGTTCGGTGCAGAACAAACCCGGCATGCCCGCTTTCGTACAACACCTGTCGAACAATGCCTGCGCCTTGTTGATCGAATCCCGCGCGGCATCGTCCACCTTGTTGCAGGAACAACTGGCGCAGATCATGGCGTCACTCGCCTCGTTCCCGGTGGAGAAGCAAATCGACTTCACCGAAGACCCATTGGAAAACGCCCGTCTCTGGGCGATCCGCAAGGACACCTTCCCCGCGGTCGGTGCGGTGCGCAAAACCGGCACCACGGTGATCATCGAAGACGTGACGTTCCCGGTGGAACAACTGGCCATTGGCGTGAATCGCCTGATCGAGTTGTTCGACAAACATCACTACGACGAGGCGATCCTTTTCGGACACGCACTGGAAGGCAATTTGCACTTCGTCTTCACCCAAGGCTTCAACAACCCGGAAGAAGTCGCACGCTATCAAGCATTCATGGACGACGTGGCGCAACTGGTCGCGGTCGAGTTCGGCGGCTCGCTGAAGGCCGAACACGGCACCGGGCGCAACATGGCGCCATTCGTTGAGCTGGAATGGGGCAGAGATGCTTACCAGTTGATGTGGCAGCTCAAACGCTTGCTCGACCCCAGCGGCATTCTAAATCCGGACGTGGTGCTCAGCGACGATCCGCAGATCCATCTCAAGCACCTGAAACCCTTGCCCGCCGCCGACGAGATTGTGGATAAGTGCATCGAGTGCGGTTTCTGCGAACCGGTTTGCCCATCGAAAGGCCTGACCCTGAGCCCGCGCCAGCGCATCGTGATCTGGCGTGACATTCAGGCGAAGAAACGTGCCGGGGTCGATACCCGCGAACTTGAAGCAGCCTACGAATATCAGGGCATCGACACCTGCGCCGCGACCGGGCTTTGCGCACAACGCTGCCCGGTAGGCATCAATACCGGCGAACTGGTGAAAAAGCTTCGCGGCCTACACGCCACGCATACGAAAACCGCCAACTGGCTGGAGGGCAATTTCGCCACGGCGCTGCAAGGTGCGCGTTTCACTCTGCACGTGGCGAACGGTGCGCGGATGCTGCTGGGCGCACCGCGATTGGCGAAGTTATCGGCAACGCTGACCCGTCTGTCCAAAGGCCGGGTCCCGCAATGGACCAACGCCATGCCGCAACCGGAAAAGGCCATTCGCTTCAGTCCGACGGTGACAGACGAGCGCCCGCGTGTGGTGTATCTCGCGGCGTGCGTTTCACGGGCCATGGGACCGGCGTCCGGTGACAAGGAGCAAATGTCGCTGTACGACAAAACCCGTGGTCTGCTGGAAAAGGCTGGCTATCAAGTGGTGTTCCCGGACAATCTGGACAGTCTCTGCTGCGGCCAGCCTTTCGCGTCCAAGGGTTATGCCGAACAGGCCGAACACAAACGCCAGGAACTGATCGGCGCCCTGCTCCATGCCAGTCGCGGCGGACTCGATCCTATCTACTGCGACACCAGCCCCTGCACCTTGCGCCTGACCCAGGACCTTGGCGATGTGCGTCTGGACCTGTACGACCCGGTGCGCTTCATTCGCACGCATTTGATGGATCGACTGGACTTCACGCCGCAGGATGCGCCGATCGCGGTGCATGTCACCTGCAGCACCCAGCACCTTGGGGAAAGCCAGGCGTTGATCGATCTGGCGCGCAAGTGCAGTAAAAACGTGGTCATTCCCGAGGGCATTCACTGCTGCGGATTTGCCGGCGACAAGGGCTTCACCACGCCCGAACTGAACGCGCATTCGCTGCGCACCTTGAAAGACGCGGTGCAATATTGCAGCGAAGGCATTTCCACCAGCCGCACCTGTGAGATCGGCCTGAGCCAGCATGGCGGGATTGATTATCACGGTTTGGTTTATCTGGTGGACCGCGTGACGCAAGCGCGCCCGGCTTGAAAAAGACTGCAAAGACGGGGACCCCATACCTGTAGGAGCCGGCTTGCTGGCGATAGCTTAAGAGCAGCCAACAAAGATCTGTCCTTACAAACCGCTATCGCCAGTAAGCCGGCTCCTACAGGTTCAGGTTCGGTAAAAAAAAACCGAATTCCTGAGCGCGGCTATAGTCATTTAGCTAGGCCCGGTAAACGGGCTTATAACCACCTCGGACGGCAGCCCGATTCCGGCAGCACCGAGCCCTCATGCGCAAGGAGATACCCATGAAGCACTCTGCAATTGCTGGTTTGTTCATTTCTGCTGCACTGTTGGCGTCGCCGGTGTTTGCGGCGGAAGAGAATCTTTGCGACGGTAACATTGCGAAACTGAAAAACGCTATCACCACCGCGCCGGCCGTATCCGAGAGCGCCATGGACAACGCAAAAACTGCGTTGGAGAATGCGGAAAAGGCCAAGGCTGCCGGTAATGAAAAGGACTGCATCGAGATCTCCGGTCAAATGCTGGAAAAAATCCAGACTCGAAGCACCACTAACAAGTAGTGATTCTGGCCAGGCCAACCTTCGGGTTGGCCTTCCGGGCCACATTGACGTAGACTGTGCAGGCTTGTTGCTCATCGTGATTCACGAGCAATGAGTTCGGGGCCGTTTAGGATTCGACGCCGGTTGCGAAACTTTAGGTGCATGCCGACTTGGTAACAGAAGTCGTAAATCCACTGTTGCAACTTCTTATAGTTGCCAATGACGATAAATACGGTGTTGAAAACGCAGCTCTGGCTGCCTAAAACACTTCTGGCGCCTTCGGGCCCAGCAATCACCAGGGGATGTCTGTAAACCCAAAGTGATTGTCATATAGAACAGAATCGCCGTGCAGTACGTTGTGGACGAAGCGGCTAAAACTTACACAACTCGCCCAAAGCACCCTGCCCGTCGGGTCGCTGAGGGTTAACTTAATAGACACGGCTACGCATGTAGTACCGACAGCGGAGTACTGGCGGACGGGGGTTCAAATCCCCCCGGCTCCACCACTTCATCATCTAAAGACGTCCACGGACGTCTTTTTTTGTGCCTGAAATCCAGCAAAATCAAGGGTTTAAGCGCTACTGGGCGCTGGAGAGGTTTTTTGAGTTCCAGCCGTTTGGGTATTCCAAATGGTATTCCAAGCCTTCCGGTGCTATTTTTTGGAATACCAAAACGGTGTCAGAGGTAGCTCTCATGCCTGCTCTAGCCCTTCGCCTCTCCGACCGCCAGCTCAAGGCAGTCAAGGCAAAAGACAAGGATTACGTCCTCAGCGATGGTGATGGCCTTCAGCTCCGAGTCAGGAGCAATGGCTCGATGCTGTGGAACTTCAACTACCGCGAGCCGGTAACCAAAAACCGTATCAACATGGGGCTGGGCACGTACCCAGAGCTCTCACTAGCGAACGCCAGGAAAAAAGTGGTTGAAGCGCGCGAGCTGCTGGCACAAGGCATTGACCCCAAGGTGCAACGCAATGCACAGGACGAAGCCAAACGAGCGGAGACGGAACACACGTTCGAGAACGTGGCCACCGCCTGGTTCGAGCTGAAGAAGGACTCCGTCACGCCAGCGTACGCCGAGGACATTTGGCGATCGCTCACGCTGCACGTATTTCCAGACCTGAAAACAACGCCGCTCTCGAAAATCACCGCACCGATGGTCATCGAACTGCTTCGCCCGATTGAGGCCAAAGGCAGCCTCGAAACAGTGAAGCGGCTGAGCCAGCGCCTTAACGAGATCATGACCTACGGGGTCAATTCAGGACTGATCTTTGCGAACCCCCTCAGTGGCATTCGGGCGGTGTTCAAGAAACCCAAGAAAGAGAACATGGCCGCGCTACGACCTGACGAGCTTCCGGAGCTCATGATGGAAATCGCAAATGCCAGCATCAAGCGGGTCACACGCTGCCTGATCGAATGGCAGCTGCACACCATGACCCGCCCTGCCGAAGCGGCCACCACTTGCTGGGCAGACATCGACTTCGACAAACGCATTTGGACCATCCCACCGGAGCGCATGAAAAAGCGTCGCCCGCACACCATCCCGCTGACGGAACAGGCACTCGCACTACTGGAGACACTCAAGCTCCACAGCGGCCACAGAGAATATGTGTTCCCGGCAGATAGAAACCCACGCACCCACGCCAATAGCCAGACCGCCAACATGGCGTTGAAACGCATGGGCTTTCAGGACCGCTTGGTCAGTCACGGCATGCGCTCCATGGCCAGCACTATCCTGAACGAACATGGCTGGGACCCCGAGCTGATCGAAGTCGCGTTGGCGCATGTCGATAAGGACGAAGTTCGGAGCGCCTACAACCGGGCGGACTACATCGAACGCCGCCGCCCGATGATGGCCTGGTGGAGTGAACATATCCAGAAGGCGGCCACCGGCAGCCTGTCGGCATCTGCCATCAATCAAACCAGAGACCGCAACGTGGTGCCGATACGCTGAGCATCACCGGCGACAATCCATGCCATTCGTGTCGTGGAGAATGGAGACAGAAATGACGACTGTCGCTAAATCTCTCGCATGCCAGCGCTTCTTCGGCCAAGCCCCTGAGTATGGGAAGGCTCCGCATTCCCATACTCAGGGGCTCATGCTTAAAAGGTCTATCAGACAACCACGAGTTGCGCCTTCCTCGTGGTACTGCCTGGGTTCTTCTTGCACGTCGTTGGTTTTACTTTGGAACAATGGTTGCGGCTGTTGCATCGTATGGTTAAGCCCACAGTTATTCGCAGCCACTCGTAGAGTTTGATTTGGGCGCTAGAGCGACCACAAGGCGGAAGCGTCGAGTAACCTCGTCTTTTCAACGAAGCTTCGCCTTCGCCAGCTCAGCGATCAGAAAATCCCTGAACGCAGAAACCGCCGCCGGTAAATTGCGTCCAGCCATGCTTTGCAGTTCGATGCGCCGTGCCTGCATGCCTTCATCCAGGATCGGCAAGCATTGGAGTGCCTTGTCTGCCACCTGCTTGTGCAAGGTCATTTCGCTGGCCAGGCTAATCACTCCCTCTTCGCGGACGAAGCTATAGAGCGCGGCAACGTAATTAGTGGTCAACACCGGGTCGAACAACAACCCCTGTACACCGCAACAGATGTCGAACAGTTGCCGTATCGTGGTATCGGCCTTCGGTAACGCTATGGGCCAGGGTTGCAACTCGGCGAGGCTGACCGCTTCACGCCCTGCCAAGGGATGAGAATTGGAGACCACGGCAAAAATCGCCCCGCTCAGGACATGTTCGACCTTGATTTCCTTTTGCGGCATCAGGCTGAAGGTCATCGCCAGATCGGCTTCCCCAGAACGAACCTTCTCAGTCGCTTCCGCAGGCGCACAGACCTCCAATGTGAAATGAATGCCCTGATACTCACGCCTGAACGCGCTAATGCTCCTGGGCATGTATTCCAGTGCAAATCCTTCCGAGCAGGCAACATGCACATGACCCCGTTGCAAGCCATGCAGCTCGGTAATTTCCAGTACCACCTGCTCGGCCTCAAGCTGCGACTTGCGCGCATAAGCCGCCAGTCGCGCTCCCGCCTCGCTGAGCACCATGCCCCGGGCACGACGCTCAAAAAGGCTGGCATTCAGGGCCAACTCAAGTTTGGAAATTTGTCGGCTCACCGCTGACGCCGCGACATTCAGCCGCACCGAGGCTTCGCTGATCGATCCGCATCGCGCTACTTCAAGAAAATAGCGCAGTGCCGTGGACTGCACACCATACAGCTGCATCGGCGCCCCCAAGGATTGCCTTTTCGGCAACGGAAGTATCGAAATATTATTCTTGTGGCATTGATAGCCTTTCCCTACATTCGTGTCCAGACCAAAAAAAACATTACCTGACCTTTTCATCCTCCTTTACGCATTTGCGATTCGCTGCCCTTTGATTCAACCACTCTCGCCAACGGAGACGACGGCATGGACATCAAAGGTTTCGCCTGCAGTATCGCGCTGATGGGCCTCATCAGCAGTTTTCCGGCTCATGCCGGTAAAGCCAACGACACCCTGGTTTACGCTTCCGACAGCGAGCCTGAAAACATCAGCCCCTATCACAACGATTTACGCGAAGGTGTGATTCTAGGCCGTCTGATCTGGGACAACCTGATCTACCGCGATCCCAACAGCGGCGAATACAAACCCATGTTGGCCACCAGTTGGAAACAAGTCGACGACACCACCATCGACTTTGAGCTGCGCAAAGGCGTCAAATTTCACAACGGCGACGCCTTCACCGCCGACGACGTGGTGTTCACCCTCAACTACGTGGTGTCGCCCGAAGCGAAAGTCGTTACCGTGCAAAACGTAGACTGGATCAAGAGCGCCGAAAAAACCGGTGACTACAGCGTCCGCCTGTATTTGAAGAAGCCTTTCCCTCCGGCACTGGAATACCTGTCCAACGCCGTTCCGATGTTCCCCAAGCAGTACTTCGAGAAGGTCGGCCTGGCCGAATTCAGTCGCAAGCCAATTGGTACCGGGCCGTATAAAGCCGTGTCGGTGGTGGCTGGCGAAGGCGTGACCATGGAGATCAACAAGGACTACTTCCCGGACAGCCCACAAGGCAAGCCACATATCAGCCACCTCACGTTCCGGGTGATCCCGGATGCAGAAACCCGCCTGGCCGAGTTGATGACCGATGGTGTCGACTGGACCTGGCGTGTGACCTCAGATCAGGCAGTCGACCTCAAAGGTATGTCGAACCTGACCGTGACCAGCGGCGAAACCATGCGCATCGGCTTCCTGATTCTTGATGCTCGGGGCACCTCCACGGAAAACTCGCCGATGAAGAACCTCAAGGTGCGTCAGGCCATCAACCATGCGATCAACCGCAATGCGCTGGCCACGCAATTGGTGGGTGGCGAAGCCAAACCCCTGCAGGTTGCCTGTTATCCAGGCCAGTTCGGCTGCGATACCACCGCGGCCACGGTCTACAACTATGACCCTGCCAAGGCCAAGGCGCTGCTCGCCGAAGCCGGTTACCCAAATGGCTTCGAAACAGAAATCTTCGCTTATCGCGACCGTGATTACGTCGAAGCCATCATCGGCAACCTGCGTGCTGTGGGCATCAACGCCAAGCTACGCTACTTGAAGTACGCCGCCCTGCGCGATCAGCAACGTGGCGGCAAGGTGCCGATGTCCTTTCAGGCCTGGGGCTCGTTCTCGATCCTCGACACCTCGGCATCGGCCGGCACCTGGTTCAAGGGCAATCCGGACGACAACATCAAAGACCCGCAAGTCCAGGGTTGGTTGCAGGCCGCCGATAACGCCCTCGACCCGCAATTTCGTAAGGACAACTACCGCAAGGCGTTGCAGCGCATCAGCGAACAGGCGTACTGGGCGCCGCTGTTCAATTACTCGATGAACTACGCCTATACCTCCGACCTGGCGTTCACGCCCTACCCGGATGAGCTACCGCGTTTCGTTCTGTCCAGCTGGAAGTAATCGACAAGTGCCGTGACGCGCAGTTTTAAACGCACTACGGCAAGCCCCCCACTCATATCAGCCAATGGTTATAAGGAAACTTGCCATGCTTGGATTCCTTCTGCGCCGTCTGGGCATCGCTATTTGCGTTGCCATTACCGTGTCGGTGATCAGCTTTTCTCTTTTGCATCTGTCCGGCGACCTGGCCACTGCCATTGGCGGACCGGAAGCCACTGGCGAACAGATCGAACAGATCCGCGTGCAGTACGGATTGAACAAACCGCTTCCGACCCAGTACTTCAACTGGCTGGGCGATTTGCTACGGCTGGACCTGGGCAACTCTTTTTTCTTTCAGGAATCGGTCTACAACCTCGTCGCCAGCCGCTTGCCGATTACCCTCGGGTTAGGTGCCATGGCGCTGGGTATCGCCTTGCTGGTGGCGATTCCACTGGGCGTGCTAGCGGCGGTCAAACGCGACACCTGGGTTGACCGACTGGCCTTGAGCGTTGCGGTGCTGGGGCAGGCAATGCCAAGTTTCTGGTTTGCGCTGATGTTGATCGTGGTGTTCGCGGTGACGCTCAAGTGGCTACCGGTGTCCGGCAACTCGACCATGCTTCACTTCGTCATGCCGGCCATTGCCTTGGGCTACTACGCGACTCCCGCAATCATGCGTCTGACCCGCGCAGGCATGCTTGATGTGCTCAGTTCCGATTACATCCGCACCGCCCGCGCCAAGGGCCTGCGCCCTGCCCGCGTGTTGTTCAAGCACGCGCTGCGCAACGCCTTAATTCCGGTAGTCGCGCTGGCGGCGGTGGAGTTCGGCTTCATGCTCGGCGGTTCGGTGGTGATCGAAACCGTGTTCTCCCTGCAAGGCATCGGACAACTCGCCTGGGACGCCATCGCCCGTGACGACTTTCCGGTGGTACAGGCCGTGGTCCTGCTGATTGCGGTGATCTACATCATCCTCACCTTGCTGGCCGATGTGCTCAACGCACTGCTCGACCCGCGCATTCGCGTGCGCTAGGAGGCTTACATGAGCACCCCCACTACCCTCGCGATCAATGACTACCTGCCACCTCCGAGCAGCCTGAGCCGAGTACTTGGCAAGAGCTTTCGTCATCGTGGTTTCGCCATCGGCGCGGTGTTGTTGCTGATCATCTTCGCTGGTGCACTGTTCGCGCCGTGGTTGGCACCTTACGACCCTTATGCGCAAGACGTGATGCTGCGCATGAAACCGCCGGTATGGATGGCCCACGGCACCTGGGAATACGTCCTAGGCACCGACAAGCTGGGCCGTGATTACCTGTCGCGCCTACTCTACGGCGCGCGTATTTCGCTGTTCATCGGCATTGCGGCGGCGCTGATCTCCGGCTTTATCGGCACCGTCATGGGACTGCTGGCTGGTTACTACGGCGGCAAGATCGATGCGTTTATCAGCTACCTGATCACCACCCGACTGGCGATGCCGGTCGTGATGGTCGCGCTGGCATCGGCCTCGCTGATGGGCGGCTCACTGAAAGTGGTAATCGTGCTGCTCGGCTGCCTGTTATGGGATCGCTTCGCGGTGGTGGTCAGGGCTTCGGTGCAGCAGATTCGCGATGCTGAATATGTGGCGTCGGCCCAGGCTCTTGGCTGCTCGACCCTGCGCATTCTGGTCAGTGAAATTCTGCCCAATCTGGTCGGCGCGCTGATCGTCGTCGCGACTCTGGAAATGGCCCATGCGATCCTGCTGGAGTCGGCACTGTCGTTCCTCGGGGTTGGCGTGCAGCCGCCGACGCCGTCCTGGGGTTTGATGATCGCTGAAGGCAAACCCTACATGTTCTTTTCCCCATGGGTCATCGCCATTCCCGGCGTCGCCCTGATGATTCTGGTGCTGGGCATCAACCTGGTCGGCGATGGCCTGCGCGATCTGATCTTGCCCGACGGCCGCAACTGATAGAGGAGTACCGAACATGGCACTACTCCATGTGGAAAACCTGCGCGTGGACATCCCCATGGGCAACAGCCCGACACCGGATGACATGCTGCATGCCGTGCGTGGTCTGGATTTTGAAGTCGAGCGCGGTGAAATGCTGTGCATCGTCGGCGAATCCGGCTGCGGTAAATCCCTGACCTCGCTGGCGCTGATGGACCTGTTGCCACGCAAGGCTAAACGCACCGCGTCCCGGCTGACGCTGGACGGTATCGACATGCTGGGCCAGAGCGAACGGCGCATGTGCGACCTACGCGGCAACCGTCTGGCGATGATCTTCCAGGAGCCGATGACCTCGCTGAACCCGGCCTACAGCATTGGCGATCAGCTCAGCGAAGTGTTGACTCAGCATCGCAAGGTGTCACGCAAGGACGCCCTCGCTCGCGCCGCGCAGATGCTGGAGAAAGTCGGCATCAGCAATGCTACCGAGCGCTTGCGTCAGTATCCGCATCAACTTTCCGGCGGTTTGCGCCAGCGGGTGATCATCGCCATGGCCTTGATGTGCGAACCGGACCTGATCATCGCCGATGAGCCAACCACGGCACTGGACGTGACCATTCAAGCGCAGATCCTGCGCTTGATCCGCGACATTCAGAAAGAACTCGGCTTGGCGGTGATTTTCATCACCCACGACCTTGGGCTGGTGGCACGGATCGCCGACCGGGTGGCGGTGATGTATGCCGGGGAAATCGTCGAAACCGCCCCTGCGCTGCAACTGTTCGAGAACCCGCAGCATCCGTACACCCGTGGTCTGCTGGCCAGTATTCCAATCCCTGGGCGGACCAAACCGGGTGAGGCGCTGGGTTCGATTCCAGGCCTGGTGCCGAGTCTGGTCGGCGAACAGCAAGGTTGTGCGTTCCGTAATCGTTGCGGTCAGGCGATACCGGCCTGCGCGCAAAACATCCCCGAATTCGAACAGGACGGGCACATGGCGCGCTGCCTGTTCGCCGCACCGGGCCCGATTCGCCTTCAGGAGCGTGCAAGGTCATGAAAAAAGACATCACGTTGGAGCTGTGTGACATCCACCGCGAGTTTCGGATCAACAAGGGCTTTTTCAAACCCGCCGCCACCCTGAAGGCCGTGGATGGGGTTTCCCTGCGCCTGATGCGTGGCGAGACCCTCGGCCTGGTGGGTGAGTCCGGTTGCGGCAAAAGTACCCTGGCCAAGATGCTGCTCGGTCTGTTGCCGCCCACCAGCGGCGATGTGCTGGTCAATGGCAAACATCTGGCGGCGACTGATCGCAAGGAAATGTCACGGCATATTCAGCCGATTTTCCAAGACCCTTATTCCTCGCTGAACCCACGCAAGACTCTGCGCGAAATCGTTACCCTGCCGCTGATCGTGCATGACATCGGCAGCACCGCCGAGCGACGCAAGAAGACCGAAGAGATGCTTGATGTGGTCGGCCTGCCCAAGCGGGTGATCGACAGCTACCCCAGCCAGTTGTCCGGCGGGCAACGCCAGCGGGTGGCGATTGCACGGGCGCTGATCATGCGCCCTGATGTGTTGATCTGCGACGAGCCCACATCAGCGCTGGATGTGTCGGTGCAGGCGCAGATTCTCAACCTGCTGCAAGACCTCAAGCGCGAATTCGGCCTGACCTATCTACTGATCAGCCATAACCTGGCGGTCATCGAACACCTCGCCGACCGGGTCGCGGTGATGTATCTGGGGCGCATCGTCGAAGAACGCACTCGCGAATCGTTGTTCGCGGAACCCGGCCACCCTTATACCCGCGCCTTGCTGGATTCGGTACTCACGCCCGATCCACGCCTGGGCATTCCCGAAATCGGCCTGCACGGCACCTTCCCCAATCCGATGTCACCGCCGTCCGGTTGCGCCTTCCATCCGCGCTGTCCGAGCTGCTTTGCCCCCTGCAAAACGGCCTACCCGGCCAATGGTCTGCTTATCGGCGGCAATGTGCGTTGCCACCTTCACGACAATCCTGCCCAAACATTGGAGCTAGCCCACTCATGAGTCGTTCACTGGCCATCAGCAACACCACCGAGCAGTTCGACAACGGTGCCTTTTTCAGACTGCTCGAACGCAGCGTCGCCCTGCACACCGAAAGCCAGGCAACGGACAGCCTGCCCGAGTTGCATCGCTACCTCAATGACTTCATCACCCCGCATGTCGAGGCGATGGGCTTCAGCGTCAAGATCTATGACAACCCGGTGGCAGAGCGCGGCCCCTTCATGATCGCCACACGCATTGAACATCCAGAACTGCCTACCGTGCTCAGCTACGGCCACGGTGATGTGGTGCGGGGCTATGAAGCGCAATGGCGTGAAGGCCTGTCGCCGTGGCAAGTCACTGTCGAAGGCGATCGCTGGTACGGCCGCGGCACGGCGGATAACAAAGGCCAGCACCTGATCAACCTGACCGCGCTGGAGCAAACGCTCAAGGCTCGCGACGGCAAGCTGGGTTTCAACGTCAAACTGCTGCTGGAAATGGGCGAAGAAGAAGGCTCGCCGGGCTTGAATGCATTCTGTTCCGCGCACAGAAAAGAGCTGGCGGCGGATATTTTCATCGCTTCTGACGGTCCGCGTCTGACCGCAACACGGCCAACAATTTTTCTCGGCTCACGCGGGGTGTTCAACTTCGAGCTGGCAGTCAATCTGCGCGAAGGTGCACACCACTCTGGCAACTGGGGCGGGCTGCTAGCCAACCCCGGCATCATCCTCGCCAACGCCATCGCGAGCATGGTCGATGAACATGGCCGGGTAAAAGTCCCAGGCTTGCAGCCCAGCGCACTGCCGGATTCCGTGCGACAGGCGCTGGCCGATATTGACGTCGGTGGAGGGCCGGGAGATCCGCACATCGACGTCAACTGGGGCAACCCGGAGCTGTCGCTGAGCGAGAAGGTCTTTGGCTGGAACACCCTTGATATCATTGCCTTCAAGACCGGTAATCCAGATGCCCCGGTGCATGCGATCCCCGGTAAGGCCAACGCTCACTGCCATATCCGCTTTGTGGTAAACAGCGACTACACGACCTTTATCCCGGCTGTTCGCACCCACCTGGATGCTCATGGTTTCAGCAATGTCGAGGTCAAGCAAAGCCGCATCGATGTGATGCATGCCACACGGCTAGACCCGCAAAGCCCATGGGTCAATTGGGCGCTCAGCTCCTTGGCACAGACCACCGGTAAAAAACCTGCGCTGCTGCCAAACCTCGGTGGCTCGCTGCCCAACGACGTGTTCGCGGACGTGCTCGGCCTGCCAACATTGTGGGTGCCGCACTCGTACCCGGCATGCTCACAACATGCGCCGAACGAGCACTTGCTGGCACCGGTGGTCAAGGAAAGCCTGCAAATCATGGCCGGGCTATTCTGGGACCTGGGCAACGACGCGACACGCCTGACTCAGGAACATCAGTTACGGGAGCAGGCGCAATGAGTGCCACTACACAACAGGCGCTGGACTGGCTTGCTGACCAGAGCCACGCCATGGAAGCGCTGCTGCAGCGTATCGTCGACACCGACTCCAACAGCTATGACAAGGTGGGCGTCGACGCTGTGGGCGCGCTGCTCGCGGCTGAACTGGAAGCCGATGGCATCCAGCTCAAGCGTATGCCGGTCGAAGGTTTTGGCGACGTACTGCTTGCCGAAGTGCCTGGCGAGGCTGGCAAACCGGTGCTATTGCTGGGCCATCGTGACACGGTGTTCCCCAAGGGCACGACCACTACTCGCGGCTATAGCCGCGATGCCAACCTCGCCTATGGCCCTGGAGTAGCCGACATGAAAGGCGGCCTGGTGCTCAATTGCTTCGCTCTGATGGCACTCAAACGCGCCGGTCGGTTACCCTATCCGGTGCAGGTTCTGTACACCGGTGACGAAGAAATCGGCTCCGGTAGCGCCAGAACCTATATCGAAAACGCAGCCCGTGCCGCCCGCGCCGTGCTTAATACCGAACCCGGCCGGACCAACGGTAACGTGGTCAGCGCACGCAAAGGCGGTGCCACGCTGATCATCGAAGTCAGCGGCCGCGCGGCGCATGCCGGGGTCAACCATGCCGACGGAGCCAGCGCCATCGAAGCCCTGGCACGCAAGATCATCAAGCTCCATGCCTTGACCGATTACCCGGCAGGCATCACCACCAACGTTGGCCTGATATCCGGTGGCACGTCCAGCAACACCGTCGCGCCTAGCGCCTCCGCCCGGCTGGACGTGCGCTTCATCGAACTCAAGCACTGGGATCAGATCTTTACCGCAATCCAAGCCATCGTCGCAGAAGAAGAACTGATCGGCACCAGCGCCATCCTCAAGGAAGCGACGACCTTTCTACCGATGGAAGCCCATCACAGCGAACGGCTGCTGCACATCTACCAACAAAAGGCGCTGGCGTTCGGCTTCAATGTCGAGGGCGAATTCACCGGCGGCTGCGCCGACTCCGGATTCACCGCCAGTTTGGGTATTCCAACCTTGTGTGGCCTCGGGCCGGTCGGTGGCAGGGTCCATACCGACCGTGAATACCTGGAACTGGACACGCTGGTGCCTCGCGCTCTGGCCTTGGTGGCGACCATTCTGGCTGTCGGCGAGAGCAGTTGAGATAATTGCTCTGGCCCCATCCATTTCTCGCTGTTACCAGATCACCACCGAACAGCTGCCGTGCCATTACTAAAACCACAACAAGCGCGCACTCAGTCACCGTCCATGCCGCTCATTACACGCCATGCCCGGCGCAAAAAAACGCCCTGATTTTGTCAGGACGTTTTTATCGAGCACTGAGCTTTAGTGCCCGCCGAGATAAGCGTTACGCACTTCCTCGTTGAGCAGCAGTTCCTTACCGGTGCCCGTGAGGCGGATCTCGCCGTTGACCATCACGTACGCCCGGTCCGACAGCTTGAGGGCGTGGTTAGCGTTCTGTTCGACCAGGAAGATAGTCATGCCGGTCTTCGCCAGTTCCCGCAGGGTCGCGAAGATCTGCTTGACCACGATGGGCGCCAACCCAAGGCTCGGCTCATCGAGCAGGAGCAATTTCGGCCGGCTCATCAGGGCCCGAGCGATGGCCAGCATCTGCTGCTCGCCCCCGGACATGGTCATCGCACGCTGGGTGCGGCGCTCTTCGAGCCGCGGGAACAGCTGGAACATGCGCTGCATGTCTTCCTTGGCGTACTTGTCGCCAATAGGGATGGTGCCCATCAGCAGGTTTTCCTCCACGGTCATGTCGGGGAACACCCGCCGCCCTTCCGGCGACTGCGCGATACCGTTGGAGGCGATGTAGTGCGACGACTTGTGGGTGATGTCCACGCCCTGATAGAGGATCTGCCCGTCCGCCGCCCGCGGTTGACCGAAGATCGACATCAGCAGGGTCGACTTGCCGGCACCGTTGGAGCCGATCAGGCTGACGGTTTCCCCTTCGTTGATGTACAGCGAGACCTTCTTCAGGGCCTGGATCGGCCCGTAAAACACGTCCAGCTCCTTGAGTTCGAGGATGGCACCGTTAGTCATGCGAGCTCCTCTTCGTCGGCGCCCAGGTAGGCGGCAATCACTTTCGGGTCGTTGCGAACATCGTCAGGGCCGCCCTCGGCGATGACGATGCCGTGGTCCAGCACCACGATGTGGTCGGAAATGCTCATTACCATACCCATGTCGTGTTCGATCAGCACCACGGTCAGATCGTGCTCGTCGCGCAGCAGCCGGATCATCGCGCTCAGCGCTTCGGTTTCCTGAGGGTTGAGGCCGGCAGCCGGTTCGTCGAGGCAGATGATCTGCGGACGGGTGCACATGGCCCGGGCGATTTCCAGACGGCGTTGCTGCCCGTAGGACAGTTCACCGGCCAGACGGTTGGCGCAGTCCACCAGGTCCACCACTTCCAGCCAGTAGAACGCATGGTCCAGCGCATCGCTTTCAGCCTTGCGGTAACCCTTGGTGTTGAGGATGCCGGCCAGCAGGCTGCGGTTGACCCACATGTGCTGGGCCACCAGCAGGTTTTCCAGCACCGACATTTCCTTGAACAGGCGAATGTTCTGGAATGTCCGCGCCAGACCGGCGCGGTTTACCAGGTGGGTGCCGCCGAACATCTTGTAGAACAGCCGGCTGGCAAAGGATTTCGGCGAGACGAAATCGACCGGTTTGAACGATTCGCCCAGCAGCTTGATGACATTGGTCTGCTCGCCGCGAATGTTGAGCTCGATCTTGCCGCCGGAGGCTTTGTAGAACCCGGTCAGGCAGTTGAACACCGTGGTTTTGCCGGCGCCGTTAGGACCGATCAGGGCGAAGATCGAGTTGCGGTGCACTTTCAGGCTGACATCGCTCAACGCCTTGATGCCGCCGAAGTGCATCATCAGCTTTTCTACACTGAGTACGACTTCGCTCATGGCGCTACTCCTTTACGCGGGGTCACACCGGTACGGCTGATCCGAATCAGGCCGCGCGGTCGCCAGATCATCATCAACACCATCAGGATGCCGAACAGCAGCACACGGTACTCAGCAAAGCCACGCAACAGCTCCGGGGCGACGGTCAGCACGAAGGCTGCAATCACCACGCCTATGGTCGAACCCATGCCCCCCAGTACCACGATGGCAAGGATCAGCGCCGATTCGAAGAAGGTGAACGAGGTCGGGTTGACGAAGCCCTGATAGGTGGCGAAGAACACCCCGGCCAGACCGGCCGTAGAGGCGCCGATGGTGAATGCCGAGAGCTTGACCAGTACGTGGTTCAGGCCCATGGAGCGGCAGGCGATTTCGTCTTCGCGCAGGGCTTCCCAGGCGCGGCCAACCGGCATGCGGGTCAGGCGATGCTTGATGTGCAGCACGGCCAGGACCACCAGGAACAACACGACGTAGATGAAGTAGTACTTCACGTCAGGGTTGTAGGCGATGCCGAAGAACTCATGGAACGGCACTCCGCCCTCTTTCGCCCTTTTTCCGAACTCGATGCCGAAGAAGGTTGGCAACGGCGCTGCCATGCCATTCGGGCCGCCGGTCAGGGACAGCCAGTTATTGAGGATCAACCGAATGATTTCACCGAAGCCCAGGGTCACGATCGCCAGGTAGTCACCGTGCAGGCGCAGCACCGGGAAACCGAGGATGCAACCGGCCAACCCCGCGGTAATCGCCGCCAGCGGCAACACCGTCCAGAAACCCAGACCAAGGTATTGATAACCGAGCGCCAGGCCGTAGGCACCGATGGCGTAGAACGCCACATAACCGAGGTCGAGCAGGCCGGCCAGGCCGACCACGATGTTCAGCCCCAGCCCCAGCAGCACGTAGATCAGCCCGAGGATGACCACGCCCAGCAGGTAGGAGTTGGAGAAAAACGGCAGCACCACGGCGATGACGACCATCAGCGGGATGATCCAGCGCAACCGCGACTTGTAGTCCGGCGCCAGCACATGCACCCCGGAGCCTGTCGTTTCAAAACCTTCGAGGATTCTCAGGCCCTTGGCTGTCTGCAGGAACATGCTCAGGGCAAAGCGTCCGGCCATGACGATCGCCACGATCCACGCCACCCGGGTGGTTTCCAGGTTGAAGCCATAGCCATCGAGAACGACGCCGACGATCGGCCCGAACACGATCAGGGCAATGAGGCCGGCAAGAATCGCGTCAACCAGACTTTTTTTGATATCAATGGTTTTTTTAGTGGTTGAAGACATCGCTTACACCTTCGACACAAGAGGACGGCCGAGCAGGCCTTGAGGCCGAAAGACCAGAACGAGGACCAGCAGCGAGAAGCTGAAGACGTCTTTGTAGTCCGAGTTCACCAGACCGGAAAACAGCGACTCGGAAATCCCGAGAATGATCCCGCCGAGCATCGCGCCGGGCAGTGAGCCAATCCCGCCGAGCACCGCGGCGGTGAACGCCTTGATCCCGATGATGAAGCCGGCATAGAAGTCGAATGTGCCGTAGTTCATGGTGATCAGCACGCCGGCCAGGGCCGCCATCGCTGCACCGATGATGAACACATAGGAAATCACCCGATCGGTGTTGATCCCCAGAATCGAAGCCATCTTGCGGTCTTGCTGGGTTGCACGGCACATGCGGCCGAGCTTGGTGTACTTGATGATGTAGGTCAGCGCGGCCATCCCGACGAACGCGGCGACCAGAATGAAGACCTTGGTGTAGGTCAACTGAACGAAACCGGTACCGATATCAACGCGCCAGGCACCCGAGAGCAAAGTCGGAACACCTTGTTGCTTTGCGCCCTGGGAGATCTGTGCGTAGTTTTGCAGGATCAGGGAGATACCAATCGCACTGATCAGCGGTGCAAGTCGGGTGGAGTTACGCAGGGGTTTGTAGGCGACACGCTCGATGACCCAGCCATACACCGCCGTGACGACGATGGTGAAGATCAGTGTGCCAAGCATCAGCAGCGGGAAAGATTCAATACCGAAGTATGCCAGCAGAGCCAGACTGATCGCCGCGAGGTAAGCGGAAATCATGTAAACCTCGCCGTGGGCGAAGTTGATCATGCCGATGATGCCATAGACCATTGTGTAGCCGATGGCGATCAGGCCATAGACCGACCCGAGGGTCAGGCCGTTGACCAGTTGCTGTATAAAAATTCCGTCCATCAGTACCCCCTTGAATCGAGTGACGGAATCATCTGATCGCTGGATAGCCGCACAGCCAGGGGGCAATGTCCAATCGGTTGTTTCACGGACGGCACCAAGATTTCCGGATGCCAAGCAAGAAATTGCAACATCACAAGTGCTCCTTCAGTTGTAGTTGGGGTTTAAAGGGCAGTGATCTTTAAGTTTAAACAACTCGAAACCAGTTTCTTCTTGGCGAGGCACAACTCCGCGCAGAGCAACGCGCAATCAGTTGGAATAGGCATGAACAATCAACAACATGACAAACAAAAAACCAATAAACGTCTCGACAAAACCGTCACCTTGCATATTACAAAACGAGCCTGCGGTAATCCGCTAGGGTATTGCTTAGATAAGCGTTGAAACGCCCCGCTGCGGCGCCATCTATAACGCGATGATCCCAACTGAGGCTCAAGGGCAGAATGGTTCGCGCGACAACTTGCCCGCCGTCCAGAGCAAGTCTTTCGACACTTTTACCTACGCCCAATATTGCAACTTCCGGCGCATTTATGATCGGCGTGAAGTAAGTCCCGCCAATTCCGCCCAATGATGAGATCGAAAAGCAGCCACCGCTCATATCGGCAACACTCAACTTGCCCGCACGCGCCCTGGCGGCCAGCTCTGACATTTCCTGGGCAATCGTCAGCACGCCTTTTTGGTCTACATCCTTGATGACTGGGACGACCAATCCGTCCGGCGTATCGGCGGCAAAACCGATATGGAAGTAACGTTTCAATACCAGCTCGTCGCCGTTGAGGCTGGAATTGAACTCGGGAAACTTTTTCAGCGCCGCGGCACACGCTTTCATCAATAACGCCAGCAACGTGACCTTCACCCCACCCTGTGCGTTTTCCTTATTTACTTGCACGCGAAATTGTTCGAGCTGCGTGATATCGGCATCATCATGATTAGTGACGTGAGGAATCATCACCCAATTGCGATGCAGGTTGGCCCCGCTGATTTTCCTGATCCGGGAAAGTGCCTTGCTTTCCACCGGCCCATACTTGGCAAAATCAACCACTGGCCAGGGCAGCAAGCCACCCAAGGGTTGTGCATTTGCGGCAGGAACCGGCGCCTGGGCTATCAGTGCATTTTTTACATGGCCCAAGACGTCATCCTTAGTGATGCGATTACGCAACCCCGTGCCTTGAATGGCCTCAATCGAAACACCCAGTTCCCGAGAGAACTTGCGCACCGAGGGTGATGCCAGCGGCAATGGAGTTGGCGAACCCGAAATCGCGACTGGCACAGCCGGTTTGGGCTGAGCAGGTGTTGCAACGGGTTCGGCGGCGGGCTGTGCCACCGGCGGCACAGGCACCGCGAACTTGGCAGGCTCCGATGGCAACGATGCTGCCGAGGACGCCTGACCGGCCTCGATAAACGCAATGGGCGACCCTTCGCTGACTTTGTCGTCGAGCTTGACCACCAGCGACTGCAAGAGTCCTGCGTGTGACGATGGAATTTCCATCGATGCCTTGTCGGTTTCGACAATGATCAGCGTCTGCCCTTCGACCACCGTCTCGCCTACCTGGACTAGGATTTCGATGACACCAACATCTTTGGCATCGCCAATATCGGGCACCAGAACTTCATGCACATTTTTCATAAACATTTCCTGAAAATTCGACTTGGCTTCAAGCTTCCCAAGGCACCACTGTGTCAGCCTCGATGGCGTACTTGGTAATGGCCTCGGCACAAACACTGGCTTCCAGACGTCCTTCATGCACCAACGCAGTCAAGGCGCTGAGCACAATCTGGTAGCGGTCCACTTCAAAAAAGCTGCGCAACCGCTCGCGGGTATCACTGCGGCCGAAACCATCGGTACCGAGCACGGTATAACGGGCCTGCAGATAACTGGCGATCAACTGAGGCAAGGCGCGCACGTAATCGGTACAGGCTATGATCGGTGCTGTATCGTTGAGCGATTCCTGAACATGGCTGCCTCGTGCAGGTTGTCCCGGATGAAGACGATTCCAGCGCTCCACTTCACGGGCATCACGTGCCAGCTCGGTGAAACTGGTGACACTCCACACCTGACTGTCGATGTTCCAGTCGCTAGCCAACAGTTCGGCGGCGGCAATCACTTCGCGCAGGATTGTGCCGGAACCCAGCAACTGGACGGTGCCGCGCGCATCCACCATTTCATGCCGGGCAAAGGCATACATGCCCTTGATAATCGCATGCTCGACCCCTTCAGGGAGGTTGGGCTGCGGGTAGTTCTCGTTCATTAAGGTGACGTAATAAAACTCGTCCACCTGACGCTCCAGCATCTGGCGCATGCCGTGATCCAGAATCACCGCGAATTCGCCGGCAAATGCCGGGTCGTAAGCACGGCAATTGGGGACCATCGCCGCCATCAGGTGACTGTTGCCGTCCTGATGCTGCAGGCCTTCGCCACCCAATGTCGTGCGTCCTGCGGTGGCGCCGAGCAGAAAGCCGCGGGCCCGTTGATCCGCCGCCGCCCAAATCAGGTCGCCGATGCGCTGGAAGCCGAACATCGAGTAATAGATGTAGAACGGCAGCATCGGCAAACCATGAACCGAATAGCTGGTCGCCGCCGCGACCCAGGAACTGATCGCCCCTGCCTCGCTGATGCCCTCTTCGAGAATCTGGCCATCCAGAGCTTCCCGATAGCTCAGGATCGAACCGATGTCTTCTGGCTCATATCGCTGCCCCACGCTGGAATAAATGCCAATCTGCTTGAACAGGCTGGCCATGCCGAACGTACGCGCCTCATCCGCCACGATCGGCACGATACGCGGCCCCAGTTGCTTGTCCCGCAGCAAACCGCTGAGCATCCGTACGAAGGCCATGGTGGTGGACATTTCCTTGCTTTCGGCGTTGATGGCAAACCCGCCGTAGCTGTTGACGTCAGGCACAGCCAATGACTCGGCAGTCGAAGGACGCGATGGCATGTATCCACCCAATGCACGGCGACGCTCATGCAGATAGCGCATTTCAGCACTGTCTTCATCGGGTTTGAAGAAGCTTAACGAGGCGGCCTGCTCATCGGTCAACGGCAGGTTGAAACGATTGCGGAATGCGATCAGCGCCTCCCTATCGAGCTTCTTCTGCTGGTGCACGGTCATCTTGCCCTGCCCAGCATCGCCCATGCCAAAGCCTTTCTTGGTCTGCGCCAGAATCACCGTGGGCTTCTTGCCCTCCAGCAGTGCGCTTTGATAGGCGGCGAAAATCTTCACCATGTCGTGACCGCCACGTTTGAGGCGGTCGATCTGCTCGTCGGTCAGACCCTGGGCCAAATGTGCCAACGCCTCGTTCTGGCCGAAGAAATGATCGCGGTTAAAGCGCCCGTCCTTTGCCGCGAACGTCTGGAACTGGCCATCGACGGTGCTGGATAACGCCTTGACCAGCGCGCCATCTGCATCGCGCGCAAACAAACCGTCCCAGTCGGAACCCCAAACCAGTTTGATGACGTTCCAGCCTGCACCGCCGAACAGCGCTTCCAACTCGTCGATGATGCGAGCATTGCCACGCACCGGCCCATCCAGTCGCTGCAGGTTGCAGTTGACGATCCATACCAAATTGTCCAGTCCTTCTCTCGCGGCTAGGGTCAGCGCCGACATGCTTTCCGGCTCATCCATTTCACCGTCGCCAAACACCCCCCAGACAGTTCTGCCCGTGGTGGACTGCAGGCCTCGATGCTCCAGATAACGCATGAAACGCGCCTGGTAGATCGAGCTGATCGGACCGATGCCCATGGACCCGGTCGGGAATTGCCAGAAGTCCGGCATCAACCACGGGTGCGGATAACTCGACAAACCCCGTGCGCCATTGGCGCGCGCGCCGATTTCTTGTCTGTAGTGCAGCAGATCCTGTTCACCCAAGCGCCCTTCAAGAAAGGCTCGGGCATAAACGCCCGGGGCCGAGTGCGGCTGATAGAACACCAGATCTCCGCCAGAGATTTCGGTGCGCGCCTTGAAAAAGTGATTGAAACCCACTTCGAACAAATCGGCGGCGCTGGCGTAACTGGCGATATGTCCACCCAACTCGCCATAGGCATGATTGGCCCTGGCTACCATGGCCAATGCATTCCAGCGCATGATCGAGGCCAGGCGCTCCTCAATCGCCAGGTCACCCGGAAACGCAGGCTGCCGCTCAACGCTGATCGTGTTGATGTAGGGAGTGCCATGGCTGGGTCGCCAACCGATGTCCGCGGCGCTTGCCACAGCCACCAGCATGTCGAGGATCTGTTTGACTTGTGCCGCGCCGCCATGGGCGATGACAGACAGCAAGGCGTCCCGCCATTCAGCAACTTCTTGAGCATCTTCAGTGGTCTGGCCCGGCAATTGGGCAAGAATGTCGGACGGGTTCATGGGCATCTCCTGCAAATGTCGGGTAACGCGTCAAGGTGGTGCGAACGGTTCACTCGGGCGAGGCTTTTCACCTGTTCTACCGCCGCAATGACCGAACTTTCGGCCGCCCCGTCTGAAGCAATCGGGTAGATGCAGGACTGACCAATGGAAAGGTCGTGTAATAAACGCTCATCCAGTTCACCGAGCACGACAAAACAGTAGTCACCCTTGACCACTCGCACTTCAGCGAGCTGGCCAGGCATCGTGTTCACAGCATCGACATGGATCAGTGCCACATTGTCAAAACAGCTAAACCCCTGATGGATCAAGTCAATATGATCGCTATCAAGCCCGCATGCGATGACCACGATACGTGTGCAATTTGAAGGTTCGCGCATCCACTTCAGGGCGTTGGTACGACAGTCGGCAGCTTGGCTCATAGGCGTTGCCTTTGATGTTTGGGGTGGTTGATTCAACAGGCAAATTGGCGCGGACACTGGCTAAATGACGCCGCGCGCCTGCAGCACGCTTTTCGCCAGACGGCGGGTCGCCGAAAGCACTTGTTCTACCTGTTGATCCATCGCTGCGGTGGATGAGGCTGTCGTTCCCAGTTCGACGACGCGCAACGGGTGACCGCGCACCGACCCCAGCCAGGTCAATCCGGGAACCGTGCCGACTTCGACATCCAGTAAAAAACTTCCAAGGGAGACGGAGCGCAACAGTTGGCTGGCATAACACGCGCAGCTCCCAGCAGATTGCTCCGGGCCAGACCCGACCCGCAACCAGTCGACCATCAACTCCTCGGATTGCTTGACGGCCAGATAAGCCACCTGGTCCCAGTCATCTATCGCCACGTGCAGCTTGTCGATCATGTATTTGGGCAACGCGGCGCTAGTAACGATGACCACTCCGGCATCCGCCGAAGGTTCCTTGATCCAGACTGCGGATTGCGATATCGCAAGCATGGCGGTACTCCCGGCGGCTTGGTAGGAGCAGCTTGCTCCGGGTGGCGATGAGGCCGTGACATTCAACATTGATGCCGACTAACCCACCGCTTCGTGAGCAAACTCGCTCCGTCAGGTTATTGGCGTTAATCAGCCGTTGCGGAACAGGAAACTGTAGGCGTTCAGCGCAGGTGCCCCGCCCAGGTGTGCGTAAAGCACCTTCGAGCCTTCGGGGAACTCGCCACGGCGGACCATTTCAATCATCCCGTGCATGGATTTGCCTTCATACACTGGGTCGGTCAACACACCTTCAAGGCTGCCGCACAGACGAATGGCTTCCAGCGTACCTTCGTTGGGCAAACCATATTCCGGGTAGGCGAAGCGTGTATCGAGCACCACGTCGTCTTCGGTGATCTCACGGCCCAGTTCCACCAGCTCAGCGGTGTGCCGGGCGATACGCAGTATCTGTGCCTTGGTTTTCTCTGGCTTGGCCGAGGCATCAATGCCGATAACGTTCTTCGAACGGCCGTCCGCGGCGAAGCCGACCACCATGCCGGCCTGGGTACTGCCAGTCACGGAGCAGACCACGATGTAGTCGAACTTGAACCCCAGTTGTTTTTCCTGCTCCCGCACTTCCTCGGCAAACCCGACAAACCCGAGGCCGCCGTAGGGATGTTCGGAACAACCCGCCGGTATCGGGAACGGCTTGCCACCCCGCTCCACCACATCGCTCATGGCCTTCTCCCAACTGGGCCGGATGCCGATGTCGAACCCGGCGGCGTCCAGTCGTACGTCCGCGCCCATGATGCGAGACATCTCGATATTGCCAACGCGGTCATACACCGCATCGGAGTAGTTCACCCAGTTTTCCTGCACCAGCACGCACTTCATACCCAGATGTGCGGCGACGGCAGCGACCTGACGGGTCTGGTTCGACTGGATGCCGCCGATGGACACCAGGGTGTCGCAGCCCTGTTCGAGTGCCTCGGGAATCAGGTATTCGAGTTTGCGCGTCTTGTTACCGCCGAAGGCCAGGCCACTGTTGCAGTCTTCACGTTTGGCATATAACTCGACCTTGCCACCCAGATGTTCACTGAGGCGCTTCAAGGGCGTGATGGGAGAAGGACCGAAGGTCAACGGATAACGTTTAAAACGATTCAGGTTCATAACTCTGCTCCTCGATTAATGGATATCCAAGCGCCAGACCGAAAGGCAAAGGCTGCATTCCAGGCTCTTCAGGCGGGCTTCGATGAATTCAATAATAAGAAAAAATCGAAAAATATGTGTTGCAAACATTCATTAAAAAAGGAAACATAATTTCCAACAAGCAACATAAAACATACTTTTATTGTGTATAAATCAATATGAACACAACAAATGCTCACAAGAACCTGAGCAAAACAGCTCCGATTCCGCAGCCGCTGGATCGAACCGACCGCGCCATTCTCAAGACCCTGCAGCGAGACGCCTCTATCTCCAATGTGGCGCTCGCCGACAAGGTGAAACTGAGTGCACCGGCTTGCCTCAGGCGCGTCGAACGCCTCAAGCAGGCGGGCCTGATCAAGGGCATTGTCGCGTTGCTGGACAATCAAGCGCTCGATGCAGGGATGGTGGTTTTGATCGGCGTGGTGCTGGACCGCTCGACGCCGGAATCCTTCGCAGCCTTCGAAGCAGCGGCGCAAAAGGTGTTCGGCTGCATGGAATGCCATGTGGTGACGGGGGAATTCGACTACTTCATGTTGATACGAACCAAGGACAGCAACAGTTTCAACCGGCTCCACGCGGAGCAATTGCTTTACCTGCCCGGGGTTCGCCAGATTCGCTCGTTCATGGGGTTGCGCCAGGTCTTGTCGACAACCCACATCCCTCTTTGAGGCTCAAATTAGCCCGATGTCAGGTTGTATCGACCCGCTGATAGTCAGCTGAACGGCCTTCACATCTTCGACGAATCAACCCTGCTGTTAATTCGTAGTAGTAAACGGTCGCTGGCGCAGAGCAACACAGACAGTGCTCTAAAAACCATCTGGTGTGCTTTTCCTTCCAGGACCAGGGCGTTGCGCAACTCCAGCGCTCACGTATTACCTCTTGCATCCTTTCTGCTTGCCTGATGTGCCGCTGCCGCGTGGCATGCGCACCTTTGAGCACCGGACTCAGAAACAACGCCATATCGAAATCGGCTTTCATCGACGACCTCCGATGTAGGCACTCACCACGTCGATGCGGTTATGCCCCAACTCGTGGCTGATCTGCTGGCGTGCACGCTGATCGAGTGCTCGATCCTCTCGATGACCACGACCGCCATTGATGGGCGCGGAGAAGCCGGTCAGTTGTTCATAGCGCTCACAGGCGTAAGCCGCCCGCAGCTCATGAAAGCCTTTTAATCCATGCTCATGCAGGAGGTCCCGCGCCGGTCGTACGACTGTCTGCATGAAGTCTTTGTAGCTTTCGTCGGGCGCCAACAAATTCCGACTGCCACTGGGTGAGACCTCACTGGCTCTATCCAGGGCGCCACGAACTTGATCCGTGACCGCAATCCAACGCGGTGCCGATGCGCCTGATCGACCGCCTTTGGTGCCGTCCTGGATATTGATCTTGCCCAGTTGCCGAGCCTCACGTTTCAGCCGGGGCAAGTCCGCCAAGATCGCTTCACGCAGGCGCATGCCGGTCTCCCGAGCAAGGAGCACAATGGCACTCACCCTCGATTGCTGGCCTCGCTCTGACAACGCCTGTGCGATCAACTCGACCTGCACACGGTCTTGGCCTTGCGGGGCCTCACTACGCACACTTGAGCGCTGCAAGCCAAGCGCCTTGCTCGGACTGGGGATTTTGACGTACTGATCACCGCGCAGCGCGGCCATCGTTCGGTTCACGCTGGACAGGCGGTTCTGCGCGGTGGCGATGCCGACGTTGCCCTGATCAACCTGCTCGCGCAAATGGAAGGCGTACCGCATAAGGATCTCGCGGTCGATCTGTCGCGCGTCGTTGAGCCCGGGTCCCTCCTCTGATCGACACCATTGCACGAACGCCTGCCAGCGATCGCTATGGGCTTTGACGGTACTAAAATGGCCGTCGCCAAACAGCTCTTTCAGGGCTTGCGGTCCGGCATAGCTGAGCTGGCGACCGAAGCCAAAATTACGCCCAGCTCGCCTACCGACCCGAGCCATTTTTCTGCTCCTGATCTACTGCCGCGAGCTCATGCAAGAGGGCTTGCCAGTGCGCACTCACGATGGCGGACTGGGACCAATCACTCGGGCGAAAATACAGCGAGTTATTCATGACGAAGAGGATCGCCCCCTCCTCTTCCAACCATTGGATGATGGCTGTCGTCGAGGTCATAGTTTTACGGATGGTGGCGACATCGGCGACACCGGCGACAACCCGTGCTCTGTCTGGCTTTGAGCGTGGCGACAAAGTGGCGACAGTAGCGGCGACAAATCGCGCTTTCGGCTCCTTTTGGCGCTGAGCCAGATGGTTGCGTAGCGCTTCATCAATATTGAACATGGCGCACCTCGAAGGTATGGCCATCGGTGATCAGCCACTGATGATCAATTAGCTCGACCAGCAGCTTGGCGGCATGACGACTGCTCTTACGGGCAAAGCGGGGACCATTGCGGTTCAGCTCCCGAATACTGAAGCGCTTCCAATCCTTGACCTGCAGCCAGCGCAGCAGCCGGTCCGCCTCTTCCTTTACCCGGCAAACCGGCTCCTGTTCGGTCAGGCGCTGGATCTCGGTGAGGTAGTAGCCAACTAATGCCGAGGCCCGTTGTATATGGTCGACTTCCACAGTGCTGCTCTTCTCCACCACTGCCAGGATGCCAGCGACGCGCAGCAGGTTGTCGGCGGCCTTCGATCCGCTAGGCCGTACGCTGGCCAGCTCCCCAAACTCACCCAACTGGGCTTCGATGGCATCATGCAGATCAATCCAGCGACGGCGGGCCAACGGACTGAGGGTCAGCGGTGACAGCTGCAGAGCACCGTCAGCGGAAAGTGACCAAGGCTGATGAAACAGGGCCGAAAGGCGGTGGTGATATCGCTTTAGGATGGCGTCTTTCGACAAGTCGACAGCCTGATAGCTACGTTGTCCAGCCAGGCTGGTGGGCCAGGTCATCAGGCAGCGTCCGAGGATGCCTTGCCCCTGCAGCAACGGATCACTGAGTAACTGCATGGCCAAGTACGGTTGCAACATCAGGTGCAGGCTCACGCGTCGGTCATAGGCTCGCAGGCTTTCACCTGCCATGGAGCGCGCGCGGTCAATCGGGCTACCGTCCCAGAGTGACGACAAGGTCGTGACCGCTTTCAAGCGGTTGTCCCGACTCATGGTGCTGCTACCGAGGAACTGCCCTCCTTCATCGCAGAACAACCCCATGCTCGGCAGGTCATGGCAGAGCCCTTTGATCAGCGCCTCGATAGTTGGGTCCGTAGTAATCAGCCTGGGTGCAGAGGGCTCCGCTTCGAGCAGTACGCCGTTTGTGGGGACGGAATCGGCAGGGTTGATACGCTGCGCCTGTCGCTGTGCGGCACGGTACCGAGTGAGTTGTTCGCGGTAGCGCTGCCACTGTTCACGCTCCCATTGCCGTGCAGGCAGCAATGCACATCGGTCTGCCGCCGTCTTGCGATCACCGGACGCGGCAACAGTGATCAGGTACAGCGACAGGGGATAATTTCTACCGTCGAGATGTAAGGCCGCATGACCTTGGGTGGCGAGCGCCGAGGCGGCCAACACCGACTGCGCAGCCAGTGCCTGGGGCACGCCGATGACCTCGGCCATGCGCTCCACTGCAGGCCCAAGAATTCCACCCAGTGCCTGGACTGGATAAGGCTCGGCCATGGGATTCGACTCGATTAACGGTCGAGGGGATCGTGGTAGTTCAAGCTTCGGATCTAACTGCTGCATGGGCCCTCTCCTCGGTGATTGCTGGTTGTCCTCACGTACTCCCGCCACGGCTGTTGAGTGTTATCAGGGATCAAGGCCCCTGCGGCCTGTGAGGTGTTCACTGACGCGGAACGAACGGCTCCTTACGACCGGGAGCGAGGGCATGAACCCATGAATCTGGCCTCCTTAGTCGCATCCGAAGCTGCGGGCGGGTGGAGGCTGTGCCGACTGACGAGTTCGGCACCTGGAGATCCTGAGCAGGAGAAGGCAACGACATGGACACCTGGGGCATGCCTGACTGTCAGTCAGGTGCAGCCTTTCCAAAGGCTGCGGCACCGGTGCCTGTGTCGATGCGGATGGCGACGAATCAGATTTGTCAGGCCGATTGTCACGAGGAGAGTTGCGGCAATGCCATGTAAGACGTGGCTTGCAGCAGTGGTACGAGCGCCCGTCTCTTTCCAGGAAAAAGAGACGGGCGCAGTCTGGCGCAGCGAAGTGTGCCGAAAGGTGAGGTTGCTGCAACGCAGCGAGGTAGGTCCATCGTCTGCCGCAGTGGGCAGATAAGTCGAGTGAGCACCCATCACTCCTAGGGAGTGACCGTGCGAGCCGCCGGACGCTAATCGCACTTCGGAAGAACCACCACGCGAGTGGCGTAGCCTTGAAGGTTCTGGCTACCTGGGCTGGTGCTGTCAACGACAGCGATCCGTGCGCCAATTGTTATACCCACTCGAAAAGGCGGTCAAGCGCCACGGCCAATGCGCTCAGAAAGTGGCGACAGTCGCCACTTTTGTCGCCATGCTCCAGGCCACGTTCTACGTGGGTTGTCGCCGCTGTCGCCGCTGTCGCCACCTCTTTAACCATAGCCCCACGACAAACTCCGCTCTGACACTGAGACTGCGTTGCGCTCGATAGAGATCGCAGTCAATTACTCCGGTAAAAGAAGACGTGGCGCTAATCAAATTTGAAATGGGAGGGTGGAACGAGTTGGCTTCGAGAAAAAGCGAGTGAACCCTCCGATCGGCGCGATCAAAGATCGCAGGATCGGAGGGTTTGGCGGGAAAAGCAAAATCTCAAACGTCAATTAGAGCCTCAAGCATCGAAACTTGTCGATCGGGATGCAGCAGCTTCTCGAAGGTTGATCAGCGTCTGCTGCAAACGCAGCAGAAAACCGGCCTCGAACGCTTCCTGAAAATCGCCTGGACGATGACGTTTTCGGTTCTGCGCCAGTGCCCACCATAACGGTAAGGATGAACCGTCAAGCCAAGTCTCTGCACACCGAACGCCATCCTTAATCGACGGAGCGAACTCATCACCCCAAGGGGTTTGGATCGCGGGACAGCCGTCAGCGGAGGGGACAGAAAAGTACTCATGGATCTGTTGATGAACGCGCTGAGCTGGGATGCCGGTCAAGTACCGGAACGCCTTGTCGTATAACACGGCAGCATCATCCAGCAGCTCCACAGCCAGCTCAACGTCCTGCGGAAAATGAAGCAGAATACTCTGGGCTCCATTAAGCCGAAGCGTGGCAGCCTGCCGTAGTTTAATCGCGGCATCTTCAGGGGTAAGCGACGCAGTATCGATGGTGTGGGGTTTGGGGAGGCCGATTAGAAGCGAGAGATCAAACATCGCGGATCCCTCCGAGATAGTTTGCGGTTCGAACCCAAAGACCAGGGCGGCGCACGAGCTTAAAAGGGGGACAGGGCATTTTCCTTATCTCCTCGGACAGTTAAGGAGCCGTCCACCCAGCCGTTCTGACACGAAATAGGTGGCGGACCGTACGGGGGTCAGAAACCGGCGTCCGAGGGAACCGGCCAGGCCGAAGCCTGCCCCGCACGGACCGCCATAGAAAAGCAGCAGCTAAGCCTCTGTAAGCACTTAATCGCTAGCTATGGCGCTATGCGCCTCGAACAATTCAGGTTCTGACACCCGGCCACGGGATTGACCGCGACGGGGCAAAGCGTAAATGTGAAGCCGCGACAACACAAGCGCGGGATACCAATACGCTCAGCATCCAAATGAAAACTTCAGGCCGGACGCTAACTCTTGCCGATGTCTGAGCGCTCTATCGTTTCACGTCTAACTAAACGACTACAAATTCAGGCCACACTGATAGAATTGGTAACGTTATACATGACCTATCTCGAGAAATGATATGAATACAGAATTGACGGAAGAGGAAATGCGCCGTGCGCTATTCGGGGAGTCTGAGTTGCATGTACCGGTAATTAACCCACACGTGCAAGACACTATTGCAGATGTCGTGACCGTACAACCGGTAAGCGCAGCGAAGAAAAAGAGAGTCTCAAACGCCTTTACGCCAAGACTGAGAGTCACCCTTCGAGTGGGAAATGAGTTTGAAGGCAAGATGCACGAGGTTGTACATGTTGCCGATACACTGAGCTACCTATTTGCAGAACAAGAAGCTACAAAGCTGGCCAGAAAAAAATTCAGGTTTGTGGAAGTCATATCGGTCAAATCAATGTAATCGACCCCAGTGACTTGGCATTAATTCAGTTCGCTCGGACCACCCGAACAACAATTTCGTGTCGACAAACTCCAAAATCATAGTCCAGCTCATAGCGGACAGTAGCGATAGACTGTAATTAGCAAATTCAGTTGAAAAAGTTCAGTTTTCAGCTCGGCCGAACTCAGAAAAGACCATCTTAGCAATCGCCCTACGCACCTGAGAAAGACAATAACCTGAAGAAAATTATTGATAATGTACTAATGTGGCGCCTCTAGACAGTCAATAAAGTACGCTCACCATTGAGATTGGATTAAAGCAGCCGACCACCCGAAATTAAATAAATTCCCTGCAAGTGGCCAGCCACAATTAATCAATACTATTTACAAGCAATCAAAGCCAATTCCTTTATAGACTTCACATGTCCCATTTTGTGAAGACCAACCTCTACAAGAGACCCTATAACTTTGCTAATGTCGGACTCCAATCCGTTGTCACTAATGTATTGAGAGACTAAGCAAAAATAAATATCTGAATTCTCTCCAAACAGCGTAGACGAATTAAACTCCTGACCGCTTAACTCAAGTCCTGAGGAATCGTCCACATTAACAGAGTCCCGAAGAGCCAAACTAATGGCGAACCGACAAAGAATATTCGGCGTGACTCCAGTCTTGCTTTTCAAATATTTTAACTTATCGGTCGCCCCGACAGACACTTTAAGTCTATTTGGAAAATTCATTATCGCCTCCCACACGCTCAAAATACCCATCTTGAACTTTGGTTGAGCCCGAAGCGTGATCAAAATTAAGATAATATGTGTGTGAAATACTAGTACCCAGATCCTCATAAAAAGAGGAATCAATTTCAGTATCCGTGGACAAGATTATAACCTGGTGACTGGCCTCAGGAAAATAATGGTCGACGAGGTTTTTTCTATGAAAGGAATCAAGGCGCCCTAAAGGCGTGTCAATTATAACAGGAAGATTTCTACCAGATGTTCTAGCCAATCCTTCAAGTAAGGCAATCGCATAAATTTGCTTCTCACCTGCAGACAATTCATTCTTGTTAATCTCAACACCAGATGCATCACGAAGCATCACGCTATAATTTTTCTCATCAATGGCTATAGATAAGCTTTTCTGGTTTTTCCTAGACAACTTATGCAAGGCCTTCTCAAACTGGCTTTCCAACTCACGAATTTTTCGTTCAGAAGTGCGCTTAATAAACTCTTTCAGGACCAGCCTGGAGTTTTCCGCCAGCTCAAACAAACGATTTTTATTAGAAGACTCTGTAATCTCGCTATATAAACGATCAAGCCTTCTACTTGCCTCTAAAATACTACTTACCAATTGGCGAAGCTCACCTGCCAACCGAGAGCGATAAGCCTTAGACTCCCCAAGGTCAATTAAAAGGGACTGGAGCCTTGAAGTAAGAGGCTTTATAACCTCATCATCGGGAGCTCGACTTAAATTAACTCCTACCGAATCAATTTTTTCTTCAATCTCATCTAACTGGGAAATTAGCGTCTCAGCCTTCTTTAACTGAAGATTTCCTGAACTCTCCAACCGCTGACTTATGCTTGCAACCTGAGTGTCTGACAAATCATGGATCAGCGAACCTTTCTCGCTTAAATTAAAATCAGAAAACAAAGAATCGAAAATCTCTACCAGATCTTCCTGATTAGAAAACGAGTCTACTTTACTGACAAAGTCATCGCGCTTGGCAGCTATCATACCTCCGAGCTTCATATCCAACTTCAGCTTACTTTCAGAATCAAGCGTGAGAAGAAGGCTCCTCCCTAGATCTCTTGTAATTGCCAAGGGCAAAGTGGATGAAACTACTTCCCTAAGCGCTGCTTCTACATATTCCTTCTTCAAGCGAAGTTCACCAAGAACTACTATTTCATCATTTTTTGTTATGCTCCACGCACCACCTCGAGCATCTATTTCTTTCTGAAGAACTTCTATATTTTTACTTAACTGCTTGAACGAAATATCAACCGCTTGAAAATCAATCTGACGCTCGGCCAAAAGCGCCTTCGACGCAACCAACTCTAGCTCCAGAGCTTCGATAGTTAACAGCTTCTCCTTAGACGCATCTTTTGCTGACCTCGTCCTGACGAGTACAGAAAGATCTGAATCCAGCCGAGCAATAACATCTAACCCCAGCAACTTCTCAATAGAGCCTTTGAGTAAACCGCCAGTAGTTTCCTCCGCAAGCTCTTTTATTTTTTCGCCATCAAAAAAGAACAGCTCAGACACACCAATAGGGATGAGCTCGTTTAAAAACGCCTGAGACTGCTCATATGACAATTCCGACTTTACGTCGCCATCGCACACAATTCTCAAGCTCTCTTTTACTTTCCCCGACTCTAGCAACGCCCAATCGCGCTTGACCTCATATACATTAAACTGCCCATGATGAGCGTGCCTAAATTTTATCTGAACTGACGAGTAATATGGCTGAATTAGACAATCAACCACCTTATGTATCGAGGCTGAAAGATACTGATGATAATCCGTGAGCGAAACGCTACCAAGTACACCACGCCCATATATAGCTAGCTTCAGAGCAGTGAGAATAGTTGTTTTTCCGGCGCCATTCAGCCCTCCGAACAAAATTATTGGACGCTCTCTCCCTGAAACTTTCCTTGGGGTTAGATCGAAAGTGTGCTGACCACGAAAGACTCTAAAGTCCTGAAGAGTTAGCTCATCAATAATCATTGCGTAAGTCTTTCAATCAGATTTTTCATAGCATTTGCTTCATCAGTGTAATATGTAGAGCTACGCGGCTCAGACTTTCTTTTACTCACGACTTCCAATTCTTCCCAGTCTTGATCAAGGACAGATTGAATTTTATTCAGAATACCTGAGCGCTTCGACAAACCCATATATGATAGTTCTGTGTCTATCAGGCGCATAATCATCGAGGATGAAACTCCCCGAGGAGAAGAAAGCTCTTCTAATAGCATCTCATCTGGAGCGGTGAATGCCCCAGCATCATTCTTTATCCAGCTAATTTCTTCATTTGGATATACATCCGAAAAAATCTTAGGAACGGAGTCCTTCCAATCTGGCTCATTAGGGTCACACAACCACTGCTGCCTTATATATTGAAGCTCACTACGAGTAATAAGCTCAATCTCGTGACCACTATCGTTTAAATTTTTCTCAATTTCGAGAAGCCGCTGCAACCACTCACGCCTGTAAGCCATAAGATAAGGCCCAGGTACATGCTTCGCGGTCTTCTCCTCGTCATTTTCTATATCTTCAGATCTTGCAAACGTCACTTTCCCTGTCCGTCTCCGGTGGTTTCTATATTTAGTTTTATTCTCAGGGAGAGAACTAAAATGAAGCAAATTCCTAAAATCCAACAAAGGCTGCATCCAAGAATCGCCAGACTGAATTAGCCCCTCGATAGCCTTGTCGTGCGTAACAACTGTACAAGTCCAGCATCCAAATCTAGAATTACCACAGGACGGAGTACTAGTATCAATTACGAGTGGACACTCACCTGCATTGGAACCTTTGTATAGCTCAAATAGCACCCGATTACTTCCGCCCCAAGGGCGCGGCGCACTCATCAGATACTCCCAAACCTCATCCGAGGACCACGCCTCAATTGGCATATAGGTATAGGCATTGGGGAGCGACGAGTGCCTACTTAATGCAGAACCATCTATCTTATGCTTTGCTATCACTTGTGCCCGGGATGAACTTTCCTGGCTTCGCGAACCCAAAACAACTACAACCTCTCCAAATGAGGCCACCTTATCTAGAATAAACTCACTTACAGGATTAATTTTCATACGTTCAGTACACCATCTAAAACTTCTAGTTGGCGCAGGATAACCTCTACCTAAGAGGTTGACCCAGAAGGTATTATCCATTTTTGGCATCACGGCGTGCGCACTGATCGGCATGCAATTAGCCAAAGAACTATCGTTAATTGCCGCCAACGACGCCTTAATCATATCCACAACAACAGGAGTTTCGACTAATGTGTCAGATGACACGACATATACGTGCTTGGTCCGTTGCTCTACGGGCAACAAAAAAATTGCAATATATGTCAAGGATAAAATAACGGTTGAGTCCTTACCGCCACTAAACCCTACAACCCAAGGCCGGGAGTCCGCCAAATATATATTTTGAATCTCTCGCACCAAGTCGGCTACCGGCCGATTAGCTGCATGCATCGAAGACACAAGCTCTTCGTGAGAGTCGTATATATAGACCTCTTCAGCTCCCATATTAAACACCACCCTCTAATGTAAGTTCCGCGTTCGACAGTGGTATGCCCAACACAGTTTTAATATAATTGGCAGTAAGCGCTACATTCACGTGGCTTTTGCTAATTCGCCCATGACTTAATGCCCTACCTTCCCAATCTGAATTTGATCTTGACCAGTCGACCACTCTAAGCTTAGAGAGAACTGCAACCCATTCCACCTTCGGACGAGCAATTAACTCTGCACCAATTATTCCTAAAGCTTGAAGAGTTACCGCATGCGCGTGAACATATTGCTCCCGCAACTCAGCAGTTGAAACTTCTTTCTTCTTCGCCAAGAGCCAATCAGGCATCTGCGCTGCAACAGTTGCCCAATACAAAACGCCAAGTTCTTTTGCATCATTGGATACTACCTGCCCTTTACTGATGCGCAAAAGCGTTTTAGACGCATTTTTTATCGCACTGAGAGTAAATAGCTTGGTGCTCCTGTTGGAGATGCTAGACTTCTCCATCTCTGTCATTCTTTCGAATATATCGACATTCTTTACCATATATCTTGCGAGATCAGATATCGAATCACGGTGATCGTAAAGAGTGCTTATCGAATCACTTGGACGAACGGCGTGTTTATTCAAATCAGCAAACATCTGCTGACTACGAGTGAGCCCCTCATCAATAAAAAAAAGTACCGGTATATTATCGTAACCAATCTCGGGATTAGTCTTGATTGCCTCTTCGATAGCGGCTCGGCGATGCTGACCATCATTGATCAAAATTTGAGCACCCATATGTATTGACAGAGTGCCGATATTCTGACCTATGCCGGTATCCGCAGAGGGCTCAAAAGCAACCACACCGTCGATTGAGGCGGTGATTGCAGACAGCGTATAATCGCGTGCATTATCGACTAGGTACGCTGCAATTTCCGGGATTCTGGAGTGGTTAAGCTTCCTCTGAGCACGTAGGTCTGCTGGCACCTCTTCCTCATTGAAGATAAACATCTTAGGAATCAAGCGCATGGGGCACATCGCGATATAGCAAGGACGCCCTGATTGGATTCCCCTCACAGCTGGGAAAGTACTGGTGAAACCATCAGCAATCGACATTTTTTTGGAAGTCATTTTTTGGCATGGAAGTTTTCAGTGCTAAATTTAACTTCCACACCCTTTTTGGTCAACCCATGAGCATGCTTTGGTATTCGATTTCAGATGAAATCGACATTCCTCATTCGCCTGGTATCTATAGCTTCTCTGTGATCCTAGGTAGCAGGCAAAAAGCAGGGTTACTCGGCAAACACCCTTTTGATCAAAAAACGCTCATCACAGCTAAAACGAGTTTGCTACGTCGCCTAGGCCGCTTGGAGAGCATTTTTGCGTCTCGATCCCTCGATGGCACACTTCGAGAATCCGGTAAAGGAAGCGGCGTAAGCGAAGGCTACGTAGTAACTGCCCGCCAGGTAACATTAAGTAGTTCGATTCGTCTTTTAGAATCCTGTGACCCTCAAGACGTCCCAATATTGCTAGATTCGTTAGAGTCATTGAGTACTGTTCCTGCGCCAATTTATTTAGGCATGGCTAAGGAACAAACTTTAAATCAACGATACTTCCAGCATAAATCAAATTTTCATAGTAGTAGCGAACGCGACAGTTTTGGCTATCGGATTAGAAGCTTAGGGCTACGCTGGGATGACTTAATATATGGTTGTCACCCTATAGCTGATGCAAAGCCTCCAGTAAGAGCGCTCGAAACGCTACTGCATGCTTTGATAAAACCCCCATACTCTAATGGATAAAGATCAAAAATGAAAAAATTCTCAGAAAACGTCTACGATATTAGTTACATCGGAAGTTTTGGCCGTTTCTCATCAGGAAACTCTTTTCCTATCGACTATGTGCAAGCTTCATTCACAGCAGCCGACTTACTCGATTTGAGCTTCGCACGAGAGCTGCACCCGGATGGACAAGACTTTGAATTACTCATGCAAAGAGACATTGATCACGAGCGCGTCTTACGCGATGTAGTGCCTTATCTCAACCCAACAGAAAGGTCAGACCAAGAAATCAAGGATAGAGCAGTCTTCTTTCCTCCTCTCCTTGTAGCAATAGTACCAGTGCAAGATAGAAAGATGCAGCCCTACTACCCGGACGAACAGGTTACTGTCGATACGACGCTGGGTAGTGTCACCCGTGAGTGGCCGAGACAAATAAAACTTGATTTCTTTACCGACGAGAGTGGAACCAGTTATTCCCCTAGCTTACTTATAAATGGAACACTGCAAAAAGTAGCATTACAGCGCTCCCCTGTAAAACTTTCTGTCAGAAGCCCGAAAGGTAATGAACAAGGCGCAAAACTTGTAGTGATAGACGGCCAACACCGACTCGCCGCACTGCGCTACGTCTACGAACGAAAAAGTGAGTTACTAGAAGGCGTTTGTGTGCCTGTATGTATCTTATTCCCCCCAAATAGCACTCAAGCCCATAGAGAACTGTTGGGGGACAAAGAGGTGTTAACGGTTCATTCAGTATTCAGAACCTTATTCGTCGACGTTAACACCACCATGCAACATGTTGGTGGTCATTTTAACATCCTGCTATCTGATTCTTCAATAAGCGGAATAATTTGCCGGAAGTTCTGTGATGGCATCCTAAAAAGCCGCGGAGAAGAGTCTCTAGCCCAGATTGAGTGGAACATCAAATCCAAGAAAGAATCAACAATCATAAAGCGCCCTTACTCCATTACCAGTATCGGCATACTAGACAAAGCACTTACAAAAATATTCTCCGGCGGATCCGTTAGAAACAACAAGTCAATACTATTAGCTTACGCACTAGCACTTTCCGAAGTTGAAGAGCAACTTAACCCTCAAGATAACGATTCCGATGACAATCGTGAAGTAGAGTGGGAGCGTTTTTCGCTAAATCAAAAACGAATTATTGAGGCGCAAGTTGTAAAACACTTCGTACCTTGTTTAGAGGAGATTTTTTTTGGCCTGGATGGATTCAAAACACTATCGGATCAATTTACCACTCAAATAGCTAAACTGAGAACTGAACGAGACTCGTCAAGAAATCCGACACAGCACACAGCTGCACTGACTCAAATTCTTGAATATAAGCCTATCGACGACGACAAGTATCATGAGTCAGCGAAAAATATATACTCTGAATTTGAGGAGTCTTTGCGGGCATCTAATAAAGACAATGTCGTATCATTTCTGCAATATGCAATAGTACAACGAGGGATACTAGAAGCCTGGAGCGTGGTATTAGACCGATGCAAGGATCTCGGCATCGCGCCAATAGACGCAACCAAAGCTTTCATTCCAATTTTGAACCATGCATTGCGGGAAGATGGAGAACTGTTCAAACCGCATAAAAAGTATATGCAGTATACCGTCTGGGAGGCAATCAATATAAAACCAACGGAAGACTCCAAAACAGCTATTTCCAATTGTATATTGACTCTTTTTGCAACAGACGCCATCGCATCCGATTTTGCAATATCAGTATCGCCCGCTGACTCTGAAAAACTGCGTGACCGGCTACACCGTTTAGGATGTGAACGCGCCGGATTATTTATGAACCAATACCATGACGCCCGTCAACGGTACTTCATGAAAACATATCGAGTCGAATTTGCAACGCTTGATGATGAAGAGCGCGCACTACTTATAAGTTTAGAAGAAGAACACAACAGACAACTCCAAGCAGTACGCCATAAGCAAATACCTCAAGATGAAGTGAGCAATGACTTTCTCAAAGCAGTTGCCAAGCATGTCAACCGAGATGTGCAGGTTGCGATTGCAGATTTTAGAAGCGCCTTTGACTACGAGTACGGAATTGCCATTGATTCGTCCGTTGAAATAGAAGGTGAATAGTGACTCTTCTTGAAGTCTCATTAGCACTAGGAGCGCCACTCGATGAAGTGGCGCTTGAGCTATCCTATCGCTTAGATACTATTAAACCCAAGTCACTAACACTGATAATTTCATCGTCAGAAAAAACAGGGAAAGAGTTTTTTCTTGAGTTGATCGCTCTCGACATCGCACCTACATGCACCTACATTTCCGAGTGTGCGATTTCCAATCTAGATCTTGCCTGCATTGCAATATTACTTAACATAGACAAACCCTTAATAAATACATATCGATTTCAATTCGAAAGCACAAACCTAACCATGATAAAACCATGGAGCTTGACCAATATAGTTTCACAGCTTAGTGCGCCAGAGATCCAGCTGCGACAAATCAATTTTGATTGGTTTGTTCAGTCTACGAAACATCTAAAGGCATCGATAGATGACTTTACCGTCTCTAATATCTCAGAGATCATCAGAGAAGGAATGATAGCACTTGGCGCAATTTTCCGATTTGAAGCACTTCGCACCGACATAGGCTCATGCTCGGTACCATTAGTAGCACAGTCAAGCTCTCACATCATATCGTCGACAATAAAAGACGCTATAAAGTACGCACGAAATCTTCATTCATCTAAGTCAATAGCATATGGTGAGCTTAGGCACTCACTAGAGCACTTAGCTGACGGAAGTTTAGCCGCAGATGTATTTAACAACTCAGCCTCAGACCTAGTTTTATATCGAAAAGTTTTAGTCTGGCAGTCTAGCCTTCACTTAGCCCTGGCAACCTCATTATCAAATAGGGAAGGCAGCTCGAACTTATCTTTGCATCACTGCATCCGATGCATTGAGTGCTACCTTATTGGAGTATTATCAGCTAGCAACAAATTATACTTAAATCACAAAGGAGCCGTGTACTACACGCATGATTCAAAAACAGTTCAAGGCGTATCAGGTTTACTTGCGTTATGTCCTGAGCCGGTACCTTCTGCCATAAAAGACATTGTAACCTGGAGAAATAAATCTGAGCTCGCTCATGGAATGCAGCGTTGGAACTCTGCCACAGCACTCCTAGCCTTATCCGAAACAAGGAACTTTATCCACAGCATGGACTTAAAACACTCACAAGGTGAATTTTTTATCCATCTACGGAAAGCAAATTCATTAAATGTTTCTGAAGCAGTAGAGTCTATAATAGCCGTGACCAAACAAAGAATTGATGATTACTTAATTAAGATCAGATAGCAGCTATCGTCCCCCCCAAACAGCTACATAAAATATGTTGTCCTGAGCCTCCAGTGACCAAATCTGCGCGCGCTGCGCATTAATCAATGCCCCACTACTTGGTGCATTTGGCCGGTCTTGCGCTTTGGGAGGTAGTCGCCCCCCCTAAGATCAGGGCAGGCGCCACCGAACAATGGCCGAATGACAAACTCTCTACGCGACCAAGGGCTTGATGTGTGCGCATCCTGATTGGGACCTAGCGCTCAGTGGCAGTCGCCTTGTGGAGAATTTCAGTCAGCGCCTAGTCTTAAGCCGACGCCCCCTGGTTTTTCCTGCTTTCGAGGTAACCGTCAAAAAGCTCGCGTTGGAAATCCTGTCGATGTGCCTCCACGACACTGCTTCGGTACATTTGCAAGCCATGATCATCCACGAGCTGCGCCACCCCTTCAGGAAGGGATAAAACACCTACCTGATTTGCAGCATGAAGCAGTGCAAGATTGTTGAAAAAGAAATCGGGCTGGTTGCGTACGACTGCAAGCATTTGATTAACAGTTTTGTCCAAAGGACGGATCTTCCTATACCTACCGCCGGCATATTGAATGTCCAAGCGTAAAGACTGCGAATTTTTGGCGAGAAAAAAATTGTTCAGTTCGGTAATGGAATGGCGAACAGGCTTATCAGGTAAGGCTTGGTAGCCTTCAAATTGGCCACAAATTCCTACCTCGCCATTTCCCGACACGGAGATTGCTAGCTCGAATGCATGAGGGATCATGTAGGGCTGGATGTTTTTATCCTTAACTCTCAAAATCCGAATCAGTTGCCTAAGCCGAGGAATATGGCCATCTTCCGTATCTTGCTTGCAGTAAGTAGTGAGCCGGCGGCAGAGCCCTTGGCTTTGGACTACGCCCGCCACATCCTCAAGCTTCAATTGCCCCGAATCATGAACAACCACCAATCCGCGCTTGCACTCAAAGCTGAAAACCATGCAGGTTTGGACGCCTCCAGTGAATACTCCTAAGACATCGGTATTTTCCTTCTCGATCACGGCAGCCGCGTCCTGTCCTACTTCAATAAACCCCTGGAGAGATCGCAATTCATTCATCCCTGTATAGATGGAAAGACTGAGGATTTTGACTCGGGGAAATTTCCAAGTCTACTCGCGGATAGAGCAAAGACTCGTTGGCCCCAACCCTTGTCCGGCTATTTTGAGAGATAATCAAGAGGACGTTGCTCCGGGAACGATACGTTGGTGAGCTTTTCACTTGAGGCCAGAGCGGCAAGCCATCCCCCTATTCAAGCATAGACTTATCTCTATATGGTATTCCAACCGGTATTCCTACCAAAAAATGAAAATGGAAAACCGTATATGGAACAATGTATTAAAAGATCAATTCAACTTACCCCGGCCCACCAATTCGTCTTCCCGGGAAGACTCAAAAAAGCCGTAAAGCTCAAGCTTTACGGCTTTTTTGTTGCCCGTGTTTTCTCACCACATCCCCCCCGCACATCTCAGCTCAATCGAAACCCGCTCAAATCAATCGACACCATCAAGCGTTCACCCAGCGGCTGCGAATCCTCCGCCCGCAGGTAGGCCCGGCGCCGGGTCGGGAAGTGAAAACCCTGCGTTTCAACGTATTCGCTGACGTACTGGACTGCAGCAAACCCACCCGCCACATAGACGTGGTAATCATGGCGGCGCAACAAAAAATGATTTCCAGCAGGCTCGCCGCAAAGGTCGAAGCGCGCGCGTTCGGAGGCCGAGCACGCCGTACATCGGGCCGCACATGAACTTTTCTTCACTGCACCCCGGCACAACAACCGGTACATTTCCCTCGCTCATTCAAGAAACTACGGTTTGCCCGCCCTCCCGCGGGCTTTTTTTCGCCTGCAGGTTTCCCGAAACTTCTTCATGCTTTTGCAGCACCGGCATTTCCAGTCGCGCTCGCCCGTAAAACGCCAGCGCCGTCAGCAAACAGGCGAGCCAGACGAAGATCCCGGCCCAGAACGTGTGGGACATGTAGTGCCAGCCTTGCACCACCCGTGTCGTGCCATAGATGAAACCGAGCGCCAGCGAGCCGTACATCAGCGCCTTGGCATAACGCCAGCGATAACGTCGCGCGACGAAGTACAACGCGAGCATAGTGAAACCACCCGAAGCATGCCCACCTGGCCAGCAGCGACCGTCGCCGGCGACCTTCAGCAGATCGAAATTCTGGTACCACTCCTTGTGCTCGATCTTGCCGCCGTATTGAGTGGTTTCGATCGGGCAATACACGCTGGTGTGGCCCTTGAGGTAGTGAATGACGCCGGTGCTGATGGAAAACGCGAACACCACGTAGAGGAAATCCCGACGGTGTTTGTTGGCAAATCGCAGCACCGGGGCGATTTTGATTTTTTCCAGGAACGCGATGATTTTCGAATGCTTTTCAGCCTTCAGCCGAGGCCAGAGAAACGACAACAAGGCACCGATGATCGCTATCTCGCCGGTCCAGTTCGGGATGATCCGCGCCCATTTATGGGTGATCTTTTCGAACAGGTGCACATGGTCCAGCGGGAACGTCTGCGTCACCGGGTCATAAAAAAGATCATTGAAGGCGATGTCGATGGTGGTCAGGTCGAACATCAGGAACACCACGACCGCGCAGGCCAGTGGAATACCGAAGTTCATCCAGTAAAAACGATAGCGGCGCATTGTGCGTCCTGATCTGGAGTGTGAATTCATTCGGTGGTCACCGAGCGCCAGTCCGAAGCTTCGATGAAGCCAAGCATGCGTGGCTTCTGTGGCGTTTCAGCGGAGATAAACAGCGAGGCGCCATAGCCGAGGGTGGAGCTTGGCAACTTGAGGTCTTTCTCCAGTTGCGCCATGCATTCGCTGTGGGTCACCAGGATCAGGTTGCGCCCGGCAATCTTGTGCGTCAGCGCATCGCGCAACATGGTGCCTTTGCAGTTGATCAGCCATTCCTCACCCACGCCGACCTTGTTGAACATGTAGCCCGCGGTCTGGGCGGTTCGGATCAACGGGCTGTTGTAGATATCAGCCTTGCCCAGCCCCAACTGCTCGAACTGCGCACCGACACTCACCGCGACACTGCGCGAACGATCGGTAATCCCGTCGTTGCCACTCAGGCAAGCGGCTCGGGAGTGGTCGCAACGTTCGACGTGGCGCACCAGCACGATCATGTCGCCATTGGCCCAACCCGCCTGCAACGCCCGCGCACCGGCCACGTTGCCATGGGCCAGGTCCGGTACAGCGGCCGGCCGCAGCAGAAACACCGTCAACGGCACCGCCAGCAGCGCCGAGGCCAGAATCACCGCCGCATTGCGCCAGGGAGCAAAACGGCTCAGATCGATCGAGCGTTTTACGCCGAACAGACTCAGTCTCAATTCCACATCAAGCCGCCTCGCCGGCATGCACCACTTCATTTGATGCCGCGAGGGTAGAGAGACGAGCGTCGGCTGGCGGTGAAACCCATGTGAAAAAAAGCTTAAGGGCATCAAAAGATCGCAGCCTGCGCCAGCTCCTACGGATTGCGATCCCCGCACAAAAACCTTTCAGCTCTCGCAAAGGCTGCCGATACAGACCTGCGACACAACCTTGCTGGCTCCCAAAAACAACAATCTTCCAGCCAACCGACGATAAAGAAGCACCACGTTCCTGGAGGAATTTTGATGAATAGCTGGTTCGGCAACATCAGCGTGAACCTGAAACTGGGCCTGGGGTTTGGCCTGGTCCTGGCCCTGACCTGCGTCCTCGCCCTGACCGGCTGGACCAGCCTCGGCGGCCTGATTGATCGCAGCAACTGGATGAGCGACATCACTCAGCTCAACGCCGGCCTGACCAAACTGCGCGTAGTCCGCCTGCAATACATGCTGACCAACGGCGACGAAGCCACTGCACAGAACGTGCAGACCACCCTTGAAGCCTTTTCCGCTCAGCAGCAAGCCTTGCTGGTGAAATTCAAGAGCCCGGAAAACCTCAAGCTGCTCAAAGAACAAGGCACCGTCATCGACGCCTACAAGACGTCGCTGAACAAAATGCGTGGCGCCTACCGCGCCGGCAACAATGCGCGTGACGTCATGGGTGCCAACGCGGAAACCGCCAATAGCCTGATCAACGCGATCAACACCCGCGTGCAACAACTGCCGCCGAGCGATCAGCGTTTCGACCAATTCCAGGCCATCACCGCCGCCAAGGAAGCGTTCCTGCTGGCCCGCTACGAAGTGCGCGGCTACACCGCCACCACCAACGCCGAAACCGAGCAAAAAGCCGTCGCACAACTGGACGCCGCCATCGCCAGCCTGAAATCACTCAACGTGCAACTCGCTGACGTTCAGCCGGACGCCTTGCGTGAACTGGAAAGTGCACTGAGCAATTACCGCAGTGCCTTGCAGGCCTACAAAGTCGCGAACAGTGATGTGGTGCAAGCGCGCAAGGAGATGACCGACCAGGGCGCCGCCATTGTCAGCCTGAGCGACGCGCTGTATCAGATCCAGCTCGACCGCCGTGACGCCGAAAGCGCCAGCGCCCGCACCTTGCAACTGTTCAGCACGTTGCTGGCGTTGCTGGTGGGCGTCATCGCTGCCGTGATCATTACCCGGCAGATTACCGGCCCGCTGCGCGACACCCTGGCCGTGGTCGATCGCATCGCCAGCGGCGACTTGTCCCAAGACGTCCAGGTGACGCGCCGCGACGAACTCGGCGTATTGCAGCAAGGCATCGCCCGCATGGGCGTGACCCTGCGCGACTTGATCAGCGGCATCCGCGACGGTGTCACCCAGATCGCCAGCGCCGCCGAAGAACTGTCGGCCGTGACCGAGCAGACCAGCGCCGGGGTCAACAGCCAGAAAGTCGAGACCGATCAGGTCGCCACCGCCATGCACGAGATGACCGCCACCGTGCAGGAAGTCGCGCGCAATGCCGAGCAAGCTTCGCAAGCGGCAGCCGCTGCCGATGGTGAAGCGCGCGAAGGTGACAAAGTGGTCGGCGAAGCCATCGCCCAGATCGAGCGTCTGGCCAGCGAAGTGGTGCGTTCCACCGAAGCCATGGGCGTGCTGCAACAGGAAAGCGACAAGATCGGCAGCGTCATGGACGTGATCAAGGCTGTGGCCGAACAGACCAACCTGCTGGCGCTCAACGCCGCCATTGAAGCGGCCCGTGCCGGTGAAGCCGGGCGCGGTTTTGCCGTGGTCGCCGACGAAGTCCGTGGCCTGGCACAGCGTACGCAAAAATCCACCGAGGAAATCGAAGCCTTGGTGGCCGGCCTGCAGAACGGCACCCAGCAAGTGGCGAACGTGATGAACAACAGCCGCGCCCTGACCGACAGCAGCGTGGCCCTGACCCGTCAGGCTGGCGCCTCACTGGAAAACATCACTCGCACGGTGTCCAACATCCAGTCGATGAACCAGCAAATCGCCGCTGCCGCCGAACAACAAAGCGCCGTCGCCGAGGAGATCAGCCGCAGCATCATCAACGTACGCGACGTGTCGGAACAGACGGCTGCGGCGAGCGATGAGACCGCCAAGTCCAGCGTTGAACTGGCGCGATTGGGTGGTCAATTGCAGCAGATGGTGAGCCACTTCCGCGTCTGACATTCGATCAGCGCTGAATCACAGACCCAATCGTGAGCAGGCTCGCTCCCACAGGATCAGTGAGTACCCTGTGGGAGATTCTATGTTGCAGGGGAACCCTGCAGCCTTAAATTCGGCTGGTATTCGCTCTGGTTTTTCATGAGAGCAAATGCCACCCGGCACAGCTTGCGCGCGAGGATGACCAGGGCTTGGGTTTTTGCCAGGCCTCTGGCCAGATAGGACTCATAAAAAGGTTTCCAGATTGGAGATCGACAAGCCGCCATTGCCGCGTTGT
>NZ_JAGYGD010000017.1:0-143820 GCF_019947275.1 Pseudomonas sp. GL-RE-29 | reverse complement strand
CGATAGATACGATCACACCACTTAACCTGTGGCGAGGGAGCTCGCTCCCGCTGGGCTGCGAAGCGGCCCCTCATTCGGATACCCGTTTTTCAAGGGCACCGGGTCACTTGTCTACGGCTGCTTCGCAACCGAGCGGGAGCAAGCACCCTCGCCGCACACTCTGTCCCGGGATTGCGGGTTAATTGGGGTTCAGCGGCGGCAAGCTTTTGGCGTCTTCCGAATCGCCGATAGATACGATCACACCACTAACCTGTGGCGAGGGAGCTCGCTCCCGCTGGGCTGCGAAGCGGCCCCTCATTCGGATACCTGTTTTTCAAGGACACCGGGTCACTTGTCTACGGCTGCTTCGCAACCGAGCGGGAGCAAGCTCCCTCGCCACAAATAGCGCTGCCCGGAATATCGCGGGTTATTTGGGGTACAGCGGCGGTAAGCCACTGTCGCCCGTGAGGTCCTGCACCCGCTCGGCGATCGGGATCGTCCGAATCGCGCGCCACAAGTCCTCACCTTGCCAATGCTGGCCGGTTTCGCTGTACAGCGCGCCGTTCAAGCCGTCGAGGGCGTCGGAAAGTGGTACGAAGCGCGCGGCCATGTCGGCCAGGGTTTCCGGTTGTTGCCGGGCCCAGGCGTCGAGCGCCTGACGGGTGGCTTGGGGATCATTCGCCTGGCAGGCGCGCTTGAGCTCGTCGAGCACGGTGCGCGGGCTCGGGCCGGTTTGTGCGGTGCGCGCGACTGCCGGTTGCCAGCGGGCGCGCCACCAGAGGCCAAAGCCGAGGAGGGTGGTGCAGGCGAGGATCAGGCTGCTGAGTTTCCAGCGCCAGAGGCTTTCGCTGTCGGCGCTGGCATTGACCGGGGAGTTGCCGGCCGGGGTGTCGACCATCAGGCTCGGATTGGCCGCCACTTGCAGGGTGCGGGCCGGGAGGCTGCTGTGTTCCAGATGGTCTTCAAAGGTGTTCCACCAGACTACGTCCACCGAGGGCAGCTCGATGGACCCACTGCGGGCCGGCACCAGCGCCTCGCGATCTTCACGACTGCCGACCAGGCCACGATCGGTGTTCTGGTTGCCCAGCACCGGTTGATCCGGATAGCGACGCAAACCGCTCACTTCGGTTCCGGGCAGCGGCGGCAGTTGCGAACTCGCCAGGCCTTCGGCCTTCACGGTAAGGCTGCGGGTCATGGAGTCGCCGACCTGGACGTGCTCGGGTTCCGGGCTCCAGCTCTCGCTCAAGGTCAGGCTACGCGCCGGCAGCCATGGCAAGTCGGCAGGGTAGGTGATCGGTTTGGCCTTGACCGTCAGCAGCAGTTCGCCAGAGCTGATGCGCATCAGCTTGCCGGATTTCGGTGACTGGGCTGTCGCGTCCTGGGCGGGCTGTGCGTCCACCAGTGCGGCATTGAAGATCTGCCCCGGAATGATCAGCTCACCGCTGTGTTGCGGGTAGATTGCGTAGCGCATTTCAATCACGCCGTGGCGCACGCCGTTGATGTCTTTTTCGTAGGTGCGGGACTCGCCCAATTGCTCGATTCGCGCATCGGGAATCTGCAGCGGTGGCAGGCTGCTGTCATCGTAGAGCGACACCGAATGGTAGATACGCAAGGTCAGGATCGCCTGTGCCTGCACGTAGACGCTGGTTTGATCGAGGCTGGCATCGATGAACACCGGCGCCAGTTTGCTCGCGGTGTTTTGGCTTTCGCTTTCGACCACTTGCACAGTGATGGGCTGACTCTCGACGTCGCCCAGCTTCAGCGACGGGATCACCACGCTGCCGTTCTGTAGCGGCAGAAGGGTGACGATCCAGCGGGTCGTCGCCCGGTTGTCGCCGTTCAGCGTGGTCAATTGGTTGACCTGACGGGTGCCGCGCACTTCGAACAGTGACTCCAGGGGCGCCAGGTCGGGTTTGCCGAACTGCGTCACGTCACTGGATTCCAGTGTCAGTTCGATCGTCTCGCCAGAGTTCAGGCGGGTGCGATCGACGCTGGCGACCAGCCCCGCAGCCTGGGCCTGAGCGGTCCATAGCAGTGAGGCGAGCATGAAGGCGGTGAAGCGGGTCATCGAGTTTTTCCCTGATCCTGATGTTGTTGCTGTTCGTACCAGAATTTGCGTCGAAGCAATTCTCCCGGATCATCCGGGATCTGTCGCAGCCATTGCTCCAGCGCCTGCTGCTGTTCGTCATCGATACTGTCGCTGGCCGGGCGCATGGGCGGCGTGGTGTGTTGCTCATCCCCCAGCTCGCTGCCCGGGACTTCGTTGGTGCCGGGCCGCGGTGGTTTCGTGGACGCTTGCTCGGTGCCGGGTTTGGCCTGTTGCTCTTCAGACTTCGGCTCACCCATGCTCGACGCTTGAGCCGTATCAGAGGGGGGTGATTCTGGTGGAGTCTGCGGCTGTTCGCTGGTGGCGTTGTCCGGCTCGGCGGCGGGCGGGGTGTTTTTCTGCTTGAGCAGGCTTTCTACCAAGGCCTTGTTGGTCAGCGCCGGACGCAGGTCGGGTTGGCGTTCCAGTGCCTGCTCGTAAGCATCCAGCGCCGCTTCGAGCTCGCCACTTCTGGCCAGGGCATTGCCTCGATTGTAGTGGGCGTGGGCGTCGTTGCCTTCGGCGAACCGCTGGGCGGCGCCGCTGTAGTCGCCGGCTTCATACAGGGCAACGCCTTGCCACTGGTGATCTTCGAAACGCTGCGCGGCTTCGGCCGGGCGTTTCTGCTTGAGCAGATGCTGGCCCTGCTGGTCGGGACGCAACCACAGGTCCTGGAACTCGAAGGCATAGCTCGACTGCGGCACCAACCATAACAACGGCAGGCACAGCAACCAGCCGCGGCGGCCAGCACAGGCCGCCAGCAACAACAGCGGCAACAGCAACCAGTATCCTTGATCGGCCCAGGTGTCGAGACGCAGGGTCTGGCCGTCATTGCGCAAATGGCGGGGACCATCGAGCAGACCGAGGGCACGCAGGTCTGCGTCGCTCAAGCGCGCGTGGCGATAACGTCCGTCCAGGTCGTTGGCAAAAGCTTTGAGGCCGGGCTCGTCCAGGTGCGGCACCAGAATCGCGCCCTGTTCGTCCTTGAGGAAACTGCCGTCCTCCTGGGTAATCGGTGCGCCTTCGGCGGTGCCGATGCCGAGCATCAGAAACTGCGTGGATTTACCGCTCAGCTCGCGGCGAATCCCCAGGCGTTCCTGTTCTGTCAGGGACGAGCCGATCAGCAGGATGCGGCCATCACCGAGGGCGGCTTGATCCAGCAGCGTCAGGGCTTTGCCCACCGCCAGATCAGCGCGATGGCCGGTTTCGGGCATCAGCGACGGTTTGAGGGCGTCCAGCAGATTGCGGCTGGTGGACAGATCATCCGACAGTGGCACGAGGGTGTGCGCACTGCCGGCATAAACAACGATCGCCGTCTGCGCGTCGCTGCGGTATTGCAGCAGGTCGAAGAGCTTGCGCCGAGCCTGTTCCAGGCGGTTGGGCTGAACGTCGGTGGCGAGCATTTCCGGGGTCAGTTCGAGGATCACCACCAGCGGGTCGGCGGGTTTTTGGCTCAGTTGCTCGACACGCTCCCAGCTCGGCCCGAGCAGCGCAAATATCGTCAGCAGCCAGGCCACGCCCAAGGCGATCCACGGCAGCTTGCTGTCGCGGCCATTGCCACCACTGAGCAACACCGCATGAAAAGCGGGCGGCAGAATCATCTGCCAGCGTCCGGCGCGCTTCTGCCGATGCCAGAGTTGCCAGAGCAACCAGCCCAACAGCGGCAGCAACAACAGCCACCAGGGACGGAACCAGTAAGGCCAGAGCGCGCTCATCGGCGCCTCCGCAGACGCAGGCGATTGAGGCGCTGACGCCAGTCAGGCAGTTGCGATTGCAAAAACAGATCCTTGGTAAACAGGCGTTGCAGCGGGTTATCCGGCCAGAGCTCGCGGATCACCAGCAGAATGCTCATTAGCAGCGCCATCGCCAATGGCCACTGATACAACGTTTGGGCCGGGCGGGCCTGAGTCGGTTGCTGGGTCACGGGTTCCAGCTGGTCGAGGGTTTCCTTGATCGCTTGCAACTCCTTGCCGTCGCGGGCGCGGAAATAGCGCCCACCCGTGGCTTCGGCGATTGCGTTCAGCGATGGCTCATCAAGGTCCAGGCTCGGATTGATTCCCAGAAAGCCCAGCGTGCCGCTTTGCTCCGGGTCGGCGCCGATGCCGATCGGGTAGATTTTCACCCCTTCTTTGGCCGCCAGGCGTGCGGCGGTGATCGGGGCGATTTCGCCGCCGTTGTTGGCGCCGTCCGTTACTAGAATCAGTACGCGGCTTTGTGCCGGGCGTTGTCGCAAACGCTTGAGGGCCAGGCCGATGGCATCTCCGATAGCGGTGTTTTTGCCGGCAATGCCGATGCGTGCTTCGTCGAGCCAGACGCGCACGGTGTGCCGGTCGAAAGTCAGTGGCGCTTGCACGTAAGCCTGGCTACCGAAGAGGATCAGGCCGACGCGATCGCCTTCGCGACTTTCGAGGAAATCACCGAGCAAGTGCTGGACCAAGGTCAGGCGGCTGACGTCTTCATCCTGCCACTGCATGTCAGGGAAATCCATGGAACCGGACACGTCCACCGCCACCAACAGGTCGCGACCGCTGGCGGCAATCGGCAGTGGTTCGCCGAGCCATTGCGGGCGCGCGGCGGCGGTCAGCAGCATCAACCACAACAGCAGGAACGGCGCTTGTTGGCGCCAGGCCGGCAGGTTGGCGCGGGCACGGCGTCGGGCGAGGCCTTCGAGGTCGCTGAGGAAACTGACCTTGAGCGCCGGTTCGCCACTGTCGGCGACCGGCAGCAGGATGCGCATCAGCCACGGCAGCGGCAGCAGCACGAAGATCCACGGCCAGGCGAACTCAAACATGTTTGCGAATCCAGGTATCGACCGCCTGGGTCAGGCCGGCGATGGCTTTATCGTCGAGTTTGCATTCGGGCTTGTAGGCACCTTCCACCAACACCATCCAGCGGGTCAGGCCGGCCGCCGGGCAGCGGTTGTCGAGGAATGCCAGCCATTTGCGACCGTTGAGGGTATGGCTCTGGCTGTACGGATAATGGTTGCGGCACAGGCGTTTGAGCAGGCCGTTGAGTTGTTGTAGCCAGGCACCGGCGGGCGCGCCATCGTAGGGCTTGGGCATCAGCGCCAGTTCTGCCAGCGCGGCAACGCGCACCGGGTCCAGGGGTTGCTCGGCGCGAACGATGGGTTTGCGGGCAGGAATGAAGCGCCGCAGCTTCCACAGGCCGAATCCAATGGCAGGCAGTAACAACAGGAGCAACCACCAACCCGGCGCCGGCGGCCAGAAGCCGATTGCCGGCGGGGAAATCAGCGGTTGCAGTTGATCAAGGCTGCTCATCGACCTTTCCCCGGTTTCTCTGGGTTGAGGTATTCGCGCAGTTGCTCGACCATTTCGCTTTGGGTGCTCAACGGCATCAGCAATACCCGAAGCTTTTGCGCCAGCAATTCCCAGCGAGCGATGCGTGTTTCGGCTTGGGCACGATAGGTCTGGCGCAATTCGAAATTGAGTGTGTCGAGTTCCAGTTGTGCACCGCGTTCGGCAAAGCGCAGCAGGCCGGCAGCGGGCAGGGCGTGGTCCAGTGGATCGGACACCGGCAGCAGCAACAGGTCGCAATGACGCGACAACAGGCTTAGTTGCTGTTCGGCGCTTTCGGACAAGGCGCGCTCGTCGCAAATCACAATCACCAGGCTACCGGGACGCAACACTTCGCGGGCACGACGCAAGGCAATGCCAAAGGCATCGCGGTCCGGCTCGCTTTCGGTGTGCAGCGATTGGTTGACCCGCACCAGCCGGTTGAGTAATTGCAGCAGGCTCTGCTTGCTGCGCCGGGGTTTGATTTCGTAGTGCTCGTTGTCACCGAACACCAGCCCGCCGACGCGATCGTTGTGCCCGAGCGCGGCCCAGCCAATCAGGCTGGCGGCCTGGGCGGCCAGCACGGATTTGAACATCAGTCCCGAGCCGAAAAACAAACGACGGCTCTGCTCGACCATGATGAAAATCGGTCGTTCGCGTTCTTCGTGGAACAGCTTGGTGTGCGGCTCCTGGGTTCGCGCGGTGACGCGCCAGTCGATGGTGCGCACGTCATCGCCGGCCTGATAGACCCGCACCTGATCGAAATCCACGCCACGGCCGCGCAACTTGGAATGGTGCAGGCCAATCAGCGGGCTGCGCTGGCTCGGCGTGGAAAACAGCTGCACTTCGCGCACGCGATGACGCATCTCGATCAACTCGGCGAGCGTGATGCGGATACCCGGTTGGGGCGGCAGGAGGGCGTTCATCGGGGTCAAGCGACGGCTACGACGTCGAGAATCCGCTGGACCACCCGATCCTGGTCGATGCCAGCGGCTTCGGCTTCAAAGGACAGGATAATGCGGTGGCGCAACACGTCGAACAGCACCGCTTGAATATCCTCCGGGCTGACGAAGTCGCGTCCGGCGAGCCAGGCGTGGGCCCGGGCACAGCGGTCGAGGGCGATGGAACCACGAGGACTGGCGCCGTAGGCGATCCACTCGGCCATCTCGGGGTCGAACTTGGCGGGTGTGCGCGTGGCCATGACCAGTTGCACCAGGTATTCCTCCACGGCATCGGCCATGTACAACCCGAGGATTTCCTTGCGTGCGGCAAAAATGGCCTGCTGGCTGACTCGGCGTTCGGGTTTGGTTTCACCGTTCAACGCTTCGCCACGGGCCTGTTGCAGGATGCGGCGTTCGACGGCGGCGTCGGGGAAGCCGATTTTCACGTGCATCAGGAAGCGGTCGAGCTGCGCTTCGGGCAACGGATAGGTGCCTTCCTGCTCGATAGGGTTCTGCGTCGCCATCACCAGGAACAGCGGCGACAACTCATAAGTGCTGCGCCCGACGCTGACCTGGCGCTCGGCCATGGCCTCAAGCAACGCCGATTGAACCTTGGCCGGCGCACGGTTGATTTCGTCCGCCAGCACCAGGTTATGGAAGATCGGGCCTTGCTGGAACACGAAACTGCCGGTTTCCGGACGATAGATTTCCGTGCCGGTGATGTCGGCAGGCAACAGGTCGGGGGTGAACTGGATGCGATGGAACTGCGCTTCGATGCCTTCTGCCAGTTCTTTGATGGCCTTGGTCTTGGCCAGGCCAGGAGCGCCCTCGACCAGCATGTGGCCGTCGGCAAGCAGGGCGATGAGCAAGCGCTCGATGAGTTTTTCCTGGCCGAGAATCTGCGTTGAAAGAAAGGTTCGCAGCGCTAGCAGCGCTTCACGATGTTCCATCGATGACTGTTCCTGGAAATGGATGGCCGAGGTCGTGCGTAATACGCCAGGGCTGGGGGCGTTACTTTAATCCATCGCGGGGGGCGGCGACTAACGGCATTTTGTGCAAAGTGCGGGAAATGGTTGGGGCAGATAGCGGATTTTTGTAGCAGGGGAGTGATTGGGTGGCTGTGCCGGCCCTATCGCGAGCAGGCTCACTCCTACATTGAAGGTGTACGACGATCTATTGTAGGAGTGAGCCTGCTCGCGATGAAGGCAGATCAAGCGCCTCAAATCTGGCTGATGAAGGTTCCGGTACCGTCAAGAATGTTCTTCAGCGTTTCCTCAACTTCCGCCATATCCACCATGTCCGGGTTGAAGGTGATCTCCAGCACATCATCCCCATTCAACGCATCGGCATCCGCTGCAGCGATTTCGATCTTCAGCAGAGTAGGGCTGAGGGTGACTTTGACGCCGTCCAGCGTCGACGGCTCGCCATCCAGAGTGATTTCCAACTCATCTTCGTCCGGATATCGGCTCATCAGGAACATTTCGCCCTTTTCGCTGTGGCAGCAGAGCATGGCCATGTTGTCTTCTTCGTCATCGCACGGGTTGACGATCAAGAGGGCGGTGGTCATTTGCATGGGTAGTTCCTGGCTCGACGAGCGTTGTGAAAACGAACAAAACGCGATTCTGCCAGCCTCGTGGAATTTCTGCTCGTTTGAGTGTCAGAGAGCGTGTCGTGAACAAGCAAAGTGTTGCTGGTCATTTCTGGTACGGATGTACCGTAAAACCGGACGGAAAACCGCCGTTTTCCTGTGCGGGTGCTAGTGTTGTTCGAAGCGTGCGCCCTGAGCAGCGTACCGTTGACCGAATATGTCGCAGCACCGCAAGCACGGGCCTTGCCGCACTCGTTAAGCTGCGCAACGGATGAGCACCCGTAAAGACATTGCGCTGCACGCAGCCCAGTCGTTTTTGCAGATGCCCATTCACGGAAGGTGAATGTGACCAGAGTGTCCCGTCCAGCTTCACCCACCTGTCACCCTGTTTCCTCTGCCCGAGAATCAGGAGCCGGGTGACGGCTAGCTTTGAAACGTAGCCCCAAAAGGGGTTTCGCGCGACGCTTCCATCAATAACAAGCCCAAGCGGAGTACCACAGATGGCGTTCTTCACCGCAGCCAGCAAAGCCGACTTCCAGCACCAACTGCAAGCGGCACTGGCGCAGCACATCAGTGAACAGGCACTGCCACAAGTGGCGCTGTTCGCTGAACAATTCTTCGGCATCATTTCCCTGGACGAACTGACCCAACGTCGGTTGTCCGACCTCGCTGGCTGTACTCTTTCTGCGTGGCGCCTGCTTGAGCGCTTCGATCACGCGCAACCGCAAGTGCGCGTCTACAACCCCGATTACGAACGTCACGGCTGGCAGTCGACCCACACCGCGGTCGAAGTGCTGCACCACGACCTGCCATTCCTGGTGGACTCGGTGCGCACCGAGCTGAACCGTCGCGGCTACAGCATTCACACCCTGCAAACCACTGTGCTGAGCGTACGTCGCGGCAGCAAGGGCGAGCTGTTGGAAATCCTGCCCAAAGGCACCCAGGGCGACGACGTGCTGCAAGAGTCGTTGATGTACCTGGAAATCGACCGTTGCGCCAACACCGCTGAATTGAACGTGCTGACCAAAGAGCTGGAACAAGTGCTCGGTGAAGTGCGCGTCGCGGTGGCCGATTTCGAGCCGATGAAAGCCAAGGTCCAGGAAATCCTGACCAACCTGGACAGCAGCAAGTTTGTCGTCGATGCCGACGAGAAAGCTGAAATCAAAAGCTTCCTGGAGTGGCTGGTGGGCAACCACTTCACCTTCCTGGGTTACGAAGAATTCGTGGTTCGCGATGAGGCCGATGGCGGCCACATCGTCTACGACCAGAACTCCTTCCTCGGCCTGACCAAATTGCTGCGCGCCGGCCTGACCTACGATGACCTGCGCATCGAAGACTACGCCGTGAATTACCTGCGCGAACCGACCCTGTTGTCGTTCGCCAAGGCTGCGCACCCAAGCCGTGTACACCGTCCGGCTTACCCTGATTACGTGTCGATCCGCGAAATTGACGCCGACGGCAACGTCATCAAGGAATGCCGTTTCATGGGCCTGTACACCTCGTCGGTGTATGGCGAGAGCGTGCGGGTCATCCCGTACATCCGCCGCAAGGTCGCGGAAATCGAGCGCCGTTCCGGCTTCCAGGCCAAGGCTCACTTGGGCAAAGAATTGGCCCAGGTGGTTGAAGTGCTGCCGCGCGACGATCTGTTCCAGACCCCGGTGGACGAGCTGTTCAGCACCGTGATGTCGATCGTGCAGATCCAGGAACGCAACAAGATTCGCGTGTTCCTGCGCAAAGACCCGTACGGCCGTTTCTGCTACTGCCTGGCCTACGTGCCGCGTGACATCTACTCCACCGAAGTGCGCCAGAAGATCCAGCAAGTGCTGATGGATCGCCTGAAAGCCTCGGATTGCGAGTTCTGGACTTTCTTCTCCGAGTCCGTGCTGGCCCGCGTGCAACTGATCCTGCGCGTTGACCCGAAAAACCGTATCGACATCGACCCGCAACAGCTGGAAAACGAAGTGATCCAGGCCTGCCGCAGCTGGCAGGACGATTACTCCGCGCTGACCGTCGAGACCTTCGGCGAAGCCCACGGCACCAACGTGCTGGCCGACTTCCCGAAAGGCTTCCCGGCCGGTTATCGCGAGCGTTTTGCTGCCCACTCGGCTGTGGTCGACATGCAGCACCTGCTGAACCTCAGCGAAAAAAATCCGCTGGTGATGAGCTTTTATCAGCCGCTGGGCCAGGTCTCCGGTCAACGTGAGCTGCATTGCAAGCTGTACCACGCCGATACCCCGCTGGCACTGTCCGACGTGTTGCCGATCCTGGAAAATCTCGGCCTGCGCGTGCTGGGTGAATTCCCGTACCGCCTGCGTCACAACAACGGCCGCGAGTTCTGGATTCATGACTTCGCGTTCACCGCAGCCGAAGGGCTGGAACTGGACATCCAGCAACTCAACGACACTTTGCAGGACGCGTTCGTCCACATCGTGCGCGGTGATGCCGAGAACGATGCGTTCAACCGTCTGGTGCTGACCGCCGGCCTGCCATGGCGCGACGTGGCGCTGCTGCGTGCCTACGCCCGTTACATGAAACAGATCCGCCTGGGCTTCGACCTCGGTTACATCGCCAGCACCCTGAACAACCATACCGACATCGCTCGCGAATTGACCCGGTTGTTCAAGACCCGTTTCTACCTGGCGCGCAAGCTCAGCAGCGACGATCTCGAACAGCGTCTGGAACACGCGATCCTGACTGCGCTGGACGACGTTCAGGTACTGAACGAAGACCGCATCCTGCGTCGCTACCTGGACCTGATCAAGGCGACCCTGCGTACCAACTTCTATCAGACTGACGCCAACGGCCATAACAAGTCGTACTTCAGCTTCAAGTTCAACCCGCACTTGATTCCTGAGCTGCCGAAGCCAGTACCGAAGTTCGAAATCTTCGTCTACTCGCCGCGCGTCGAAGGCGTGCACCTGCGCTTCGGCAACGTGGCCCGTGGTGGCCTGCGCTGGTCTGACCGTGAAGAAGACTTCCGTACTGAAGTCCTGGGCCTGGTAAAAGCCCAGCAAGTGAAGAACTCGGTGATCGTGCCGGTGGGCGCGAAGGGCGGCTTCCTGCCGCGTCGCCTGCCACTGGGCGGCAGCCGTGACGAGATCGCGGCCGAGGGCATCGCCTGCTACCGCATCTTCATTTCGGGCCTGTTGGACATCACCGACAACCTGAAGGACGGCGCGCTGGTGCCACCGGCCAACGTCGTGCGTCATGACGACGATGACCCGTACCTGGTAGTGGCCGCAGACAAAGGCACTGCGACCTTCTCCGACATCGCCAACGGCATCGCCATCGACTACGGCTTCTGGCTGGGTGACGCGTTTGCGTCCGGTGGTTCTGCCGGTTACGACCACAAGAAAATGGGCATCACCGCCAAGGGCGCATGGGTCGGCGTACAGCGCCACTTCCGCGAGCGCGGCATCAATGTCCAGGAAGACAGCATCACTGTCGTGGGCGTCGGCGACATGGCCGGTGACGTGTTCGGTAACGGCTTGTTGATGTCCGACAAGCTGCAACTGGTTGCCGCGTTCAACCACCTGCACATCTTCATCGACCCGAACCCGAACCCGGCGACCAGCTTCGTCGAGCGTCAACGCCTGTTCGACCTGCCGCGTTCGGCCTGGTCGGATTACGACACCAGCATCATGTCCGAAGGCGGCGGCATCTTCTCGCGTAGCGCGAAGAGCATCGCGATTTCCCCGCAGATGCAGGAACGCTTCGACATCAAGGCTGACAAGCTGACCCCGACCGAACTGCTGAACGCCTTGCTCAAGGCGCCGGTAGATCTGTTGTGGAACGGCGGTATCGGTACTTACGTCAAGGCCAGCAGCGAAAGCCATGCTGATGTCGGCGATAAGGCCAACGATGCACTGCGCGTGAACGGCAACGAACTGCGCTGCAAAGTGGTGGGCGAGGGCGGTAACCTCGGCATGACCCAATTGGGTCGTGTGGAATTCGGTATCAATGGCGGCGGCTCCAACACCGACTTCATCGACAACGCCGGTGGCGTGGACTGTTCCGACCACGAAGTGAACATCAAGATCCTGCTGAACGAGGTGGTTCAGGCCGGCGACATGACCGACAAGCAACGTAACCAGTTGCTGGCGAGCATGACCGACGAAGTCGGTGGTCTGGTGCTGGGCAACAACTACAAGCAGACTCAGGCATTGTCCCTGGCTGCTCGTCGTGCGTTGCCGCGGATTGCCGAATACAAGCGTCTGATGAATGATCTGGAAGGTCGCGGCAAACTGGATCGCGCCATCGAGTTCCTGCCATCGGAAGAAGCGCTCAACGAGCGTGTCGCCGAAGGCCATGGCCTGACCCGTGCCGAGCTGTCGGTGCTGATTTCCTACAGCAAGATCGACCTCAAGGAGCAGCTGCTGGGCTCCCTGGTACCGGACGACGACTACCTGACCCGCGACATGGAAACCGCTTTCCCGCCGACCCTGGTGAGCAAGTTCTCCGAAGCCATGCGCCGTCACCGTCTGAAGCGCGAAATCGTCAGCACCCAGATCGCCAACGATCTGGTCAACCACATGGGCATTACCTTCGTTCAACGACTCAAAGAGTCGACCGGCATGAGCCCGGCGAACGTGGCCGGCGCTTATGTGATCGTGCGTGACATTTTCCATCTCCCGCACTGGTTCCGTCAGATCGAAAACCTCGACTACAAGGTTTCCGCCGATGTGCAACTGGAGCTGATGGATGAGCTGATGCGCCTGGGCCGTCGTGCCACTCGCTGGTTCCTGCGTGCCCGTCGCAACGAGCAGAACGCTGCCCGTGACGTCGCGCACTTCGGTCCGCATCTGGCGGCGTTGGGCCTCAAGCTCGACGAATTGCTCAGTGGCGAGATCCGCGAAACCTGGCAGACCCGTTATCAGGCGTACGTCGAAGCCGGTGTGCCGGAGTTGCTGGCGCGCATGGTGGCTGGCACCACGCACCTGTACACGCTGTTGCCGATCATCGAGGCCTCCGACGTGACTGGCCAGGATCCTGCCGACGTGGCCAAGGCGTACTTCGCCGTGGGCAGCGCGCTGGACATCACCTGGTATCTGGCACAGATCAGTGCTCTGCCGGTTGAAAACAACTGGCAAGCCCTGGCCCGTGAAGCGTTCCGCGATGACGTCGACTGGCAGCAACGTGCGATCACCATCTCGGTGCTGCAACAGGGCGACGGCACCCAGGACGTGGAAGCACGCCTGGCGCTGTGGATGTCGCAGCACGAGAGCATGATCGAACGCTGGCGCGCCATGCTGGTGGAACTGCGTGCCGCCAGCGGTACGGACTACGCCATGTACGCAGTGGCCAACCGCGAGCTGCTGGACCTGGCGTTGAGCGGTCAAGCGGTAGTGCCTGTCGCTGCCGTCGCCGAGCTGGAACCGGCGGCCTGATCAGGCGTTGAATGAAAAAGCCCCGCATTGAGAGATGCGGGGCTTTTTTATAGTTCTGCAATAAGTTTTGTCTGGCTGAACCTGTCAAGAATAGGGCGTTGGATGTTGTGGCGATGCTGCTTGCCTTTCTAGTATATCCAGCTTGAATGCCACGATTTTTCCGGAAGTATCAGTAAAGCATGAACTATAGGCAGGTTCTCGCCATATATCCTTTCTAATAATTCCGGCGTTACGTGCTTTTAGGTAAATGGTCGGATTGTCATCGCTTAGGTCATCCAAGGTGATGATCTCGTGGCTGGCATTCAGTAGATTAAAAGACGTCGTATCTCCCCCTGCGGCCGGATAGGCACCCAGGACGCCTTGTTCGCCCTTGCTGAAATATTTCTTATAGTAGGCTTCGCTCAAAATCTGCAAGTTGTAGTAGTCGTCATAGCACTGGAAGTGTATGACCATGGTCGTTGTTCTTTTACGACCTACATGAACCATCTCCCGGGTGACAGGGTTATAGGCTTCAAATGTTGTCACGATGTTGGGTGGTGCTGGAGAACTTTTTCCGTCAAATACAAAACGGTTCGAACTTAGTATCTGGTCAAAAAATGTCATGTCGACCCCATCGTAAGTGATGCGGGCGATGAAGGATCTTTCTTGGTTTTTAGTCATGAAGACGTCCTGTCTATAAAACGTAATTATTGGCGCTGGCGCGTCAAACGAAAGATATCGTTATTTAAAAGATATGGTTTTGATTAATTGTGAGCAAACCCTTCCTGTTCCCGGTTGGGTTTGCTCGCAATGATCTTCATGGGTTCAATACGGTTGTGCCTCTGTTGCTTTGTCGACCATCGAGACATTATTTGTCGTCTTGGTCAGCAAGTTATTGAGCGACTGGTCAAATTTCTGCAACGCCCGGACTTGAACATTTTGCTGCTCATGTATATCCGCAACGATGTCTTCACTGCGTTTATAGTCCGCCCAGACCGGGCTCAGTGCTTTGGCGTCATGCCCCTGCGCAGTGCCTAAGTAATTCAAGTTCTTGTCATAGAAACCGGCGCTGACATTCGCTTCGACATCCGAACTGCGCGATGTGATCAATTGGCTGCGACTGTCGACAATTGCGAGCACATCCGGTTTTGCCGCCTTGAGGCTTTGCATGTCCGGGTACACCGTGACCGAGCCAAACTGCCGTTTTAGAGACGCCTCGACCCAGTCCACCGCCAGATTGGGTTTTGAGGTGGCGACATAGGCGTCATGAATCGACTGCACCAACAGGCTCTGGCCGAAACCGGTGCCGGCGTTGGCTTGGTAATCCTGCAGGTAGGTGCGGTTGGTCTGGGTATTGTGGTTGTAGACGATGCCCAGCGAAACGTTATTGCCGTTGGGAATGCTTGTGGCGCTGCTGCGACCCACGGGATGCGTGAAGATACCGTCCAGCGGCGTCACCGCTGAAGGCGCCGTGGGCACCGAGCATCCGGTGATTAAAACGGTCATGGTCAATGAACTGACAAACGCAAGTTTCATGGTGTTTCTCCAGTGAAACAACTTCGGTCGGAAAGTTACAGTTGCCGAATATGCTCGGCAGTGACTCCAGACTAAACCGTGCGCCATCGAATGAAATAGCCAATCTGCGTAGTGATTAGCTAGCCAATAGTTTTGTTTGGTTTAAAGGCGTTCGGTTAATTGCTTGAGGAAATAAAAACGCCCCAATCAAGAGTTTGGGCGCTTTTATTTATAGCTGTGGATTCAGCGATCAGTTTTCCAGGGGGATCAACACTTTCTCATCCGGCGATAACACCATGAACACCAACAGCTTCGCCGGTTTAGTCGCGCTGGCGTTTTTCGAGACCAGATGTTCCGAACCGGCGGGTTCGTACCAATACTCACCCGCCTTGTAGGTCACCGCTTTTTCGCCCTTCACCTGAGAAGTGATTGAGCCTGAAAGCACATAGGCCATGGCTGTACCGTCATGTTTATGGGCGATGGACGATTGGCCTGGCTTGTAGTCGACTTCGATCATCAAAGCCTTTTTGCCTGGAGCGTTTTTCAGCATTTGGTCTTGCAGTACGGTGACTTTTTCTGAAGGGTCACTGGCTTCATGGGCAAACGCCGGGACGCCAATGGTCAAGGCAAGGGCAGCGAAAGGGGCAGTACAGAGGCGCAAAACGTTCATGGTTGATCACCTGGAGTGGTTGGTTGTCAGGGACCAATCTATTCCGCCAGTGGACGCAAACAAACAGCCAATTCCCGGGAAGGTCAGGGGACCAATCGAAAGGGTGAAAAGCAAAAGATCGCAGCCTGCGGCAGCTCCTACAGGGAACATATTCCAATGTAGGAGCTGCCGCAGGCTGCGATCTTTTGATCTTGTTTTAGCGAATCGGAAAACTGTTGAAGTCGACAGCATTGGCCAGTTGGCAATCGATCAAGTCGATAAAGCCTTGCACCTGAGGGCTGTTGAAATGCGATTGCATCGCCGATTCCGATTGCCAGTGGGCGCTGACGGTCCAGCGGTTGCTGTCCTCGGGGCAGCGATCGACCATATAGGACTCACAGCCCGGTAGCTCACGCAGGGTGTCGACAATCTTTTGCAGTTGCTTACCCAGTTCATCCGAGCGGCCGCTGACGGCCTGCACCTTTACGGTATTGATCACGTTGTAGGACATTAGGCTCACACTCCTGAATCAGGCCGGACGAATCCTGCTCATTGAGGGATAACGCCTATGCAGGATAGGCCTGCACCCCCGGACCACCAATAGCCAATCGCCGGATAAAGGCCCAGACCAATCCGTCAGGCGACTTGTTGCAATATGTCGCGCAAACGGTCGAGGGCCGTGTCGATGTCCAGGGTTTCGATGGCGCCAAAGCCCATGAGAAGCCCAGCCTGAGGCGCTCGCTGGTAGAAAAAGCCTTCGATGGAATACAGCCCCACTTCAACTTTTTTCGCCAGTTCGATGACCAGTGCGATATCAATTGGCACTTTGCACAACACCACCATGTGAAAACCCGCTGTGCTCGGGACCGCTTCGAGCCACGGCGAGAGGTCACCGGCCATGCGCGCGAGGATCCGCTCACGCCGGCCCGCATAAATCGTATGGCAGCGACGGATGTGCTTGAGCAGGCAGCCTTCAGCGATGAACTTGGCCAGCGCCCACTGGGGCAGGGTGGAGGTATGCAGGTCGGTGAGCTGTTTGGCGCGCACCACCGCTTCGAGGATCGCCGGTGGCAGGATCGCGTAACCCAGCCGCAGCTCTGGCAGCAGGGTTTTCGAGAAGGTCCCGACGTAGGCGACGATCCCGCGCTCGTCCATGCTTTGCAGGGAGTCGGTGGGTCGACCTTCGTAGCGGAATTCGCTGTCGTAGTCGTCCTCGATGATGATCGCGCCCAGTTCATGGGCCTTGGCCAACAGTGCCACGCGGCGTTCCTGACTCATGGGCATGCCCAGCGGGAACTGGTGGGACGGGGTGACGTAAATCAGCCGGGTGCCCAGGGGGATCTTGTCCACCTGAATGCCTTCCGCATCCACTGGCACACCGATCACCGTGGCGCCGTGGGTGCTGAACAGCAGCCGTGCTGGCGGATAACCGGGATCTTCCATGGCCACGATGCTGCCCGGACGCGTCAGCACCCGGGAAATCAAATCCAGCGCCTGTTGGGCGCCGTTGCACACCACAACGTCTTCGTCCTGGCAATTGACCCCACGGGAAAACGCGATGTGCCGGGCGATGGCATTGCGCAGCGCCGGCAAGCCTTCGGGCAGGCTGTAGAAGCCCTTGGAACCGGCAATTTGGCGCAAGGCGTGGGAGGTGCAACGCCGCCAGTCGTCCTGGGGAAACTGGCCCTTGCTGGTGGCGCCACCAATGAAGTCGTAGCGCAGCGAGCCTTCCAGCGTCGGATGACGCAAAAACACCGGCAAATTACGCCAGGATTCGATCACCTCAAAACCGGCGAGCTCTGAATGGCTCTGTTTGCGCTGGACTTTCGAGGTCCGCGCGTTGACGTAGGTGCCTTTGCCAATCACGCCGGTGAGGAAGTTTTCGTAGGTCAGTTGGGCGTAGGTATCGGAAATGGTCTTGCGCGAAATCCCCAATTGCTCGGCCAGCAAGCGGCTCGGCGGAAGCTGCGTCCCAGCGGCCAGTCGACCTGATTCAATGGCGCTGCGCAGTTGGTTGTACAACTGGCCTGCCAGGTCTTTGCGGCCGTTGATGACGACATGTAGTTCCATACCGGCGAGGCTCCGGGCAGTTGGGGCGCGTGTGCGTCGCGCCAGATTACCCTTATCCGCTCGCCCTGCAGAAGTTGCGTAGCGCAAAAACCGTTAATTGGTCTGTTGCCGAGTGGCTCAGGCTTTTTTCGTGAAATTGGAGCTGTAACGCCAGCGTTTCAGCGCCTACCTTAGGCAGACATGTTCGATCCGAGAGGCCGCGCCATGACCCTGCGTCTGGATTACTACAGCGCTTCACCCAAAGCGATGAAAGCGATGATCGCGATGGAGGCCTTGACCAGCAGTTTGAGCATCGAACCGGCGCTGCTGCACCTGATCAAGATCCGCGCTTCGCAGCTCAACGGCTGCGCGTTCTGCACCGACATGCATTCGGTGGATGCACGGCGTCTCGGCGAGACCGATCGGCGTCTGTATTCCATCGTGGTCTGGCGCGACAGCAACTTCTTCAACCCGCGCGAGCGTGCGGCCCTGGCCTGGACCGAAGCGGTGACGTTGCTCGCCGAGAGCCATGTGCCGGATGACGTGTATGAGCAGGCGCGGGTGCAATTCAACGAAGGCGAACTGGTCGACCTGACCATCGCCGTCACCACCATCAACAGCTGGAACCGCCTGGCGGTGAGTTTTCGCCAAAGTCCCAGTTCCTGACCGGGCTGTCATACCCGTTTCATGTTTGATGCGCAGGATGGAATTCCCAGCGATAGTCGACAGGGAGTCATTCGATGTCATTCATGGAAACCAGCGGCCAGCGACGTTTTGCCGAGTACCGTGCCCCCATCGATAACACCACGTCCTGGCGCTCGCGGGCGATGGGGGTCGATCCGCTGCTGGCGCACTGTTTCAGCGTGACCGCCCGGTGCGGCTGTTTCATGCAGGCCGCCCGGCGTCTCAACATCAAGGCGATTCAGTTACGCAAACAGTTGGCGCAGCTTGAAAAGCAGTTGCGGTGCACGCTGTTCAGCCCCTCGGACAATGGCCTTGTCCTCAGTCGGGATGGCTTGCAATTGCAGTCGCAATTGATCGCGTTGGCCCACGAACTCGACCTGCCGGTGATCGAGCAACCCTTGATTCGCCTAGCAGTGGAGGAGTCAATCCTGCATGACATCCTCGGTCGCGACCTGGTGGCTTTGCTGCGACGCAATGCCAGCGTGCGCCTGGACATCATCAGCCTCGACAGCGAATTGTCGCTGCAGGCGATCAGCGCCGATGTGGTGGTATGGCTGGCCGGCGCCGACTCACCGCTGCCAGGCCCCAGCTTTGCCACCAGCGAACCTCGGCCCCTGGCACGGCTCGACTACCTGCCACACATCGCCAAGCGCTACTCACGGGTCGCCGCGCGCCCGGACAACCTCGACGACCTGGCCGATTTTCTGCTGGTGCAATGGCGGCATGATCGGCAGATCGACAGTTTTCGGCCGTGGAACAACCTGGTGGAGCAACGTCTGGCCGGAGTTGTGCAGTTGCATTCCTATGGACTGATGCTGGAGATGGTGCGTTGCAGCGCCTGCATCGGCTTGTTGCCCGGCTACATGCATCGATTCGATCGGGGATTGCTCGGTTTGCCGGGGCTGTTCAGTCAGCCGATGCAGCGTCAGGTGTGGATGGCGGTCAATGCCCAATCGTCTGGGGATGAGCAGGTACAGATGATTGCCCAGTTGATCCAGCATGCTTTCGACGAGCGGCGAGAGTGGTTCGAAGCTTGACCCCGGTCCAATTGTAGGAGCGAGCCTGCTCGCGATGAGGCCATTACATTCAATATCGTTGCCGACTGTAATACCGCTTCGCGAGCAGGCTCGCTCCTACAGGTGTTCTCGCCAGACCCGGAGAATGCGTTGTAGAGTAACCGGCCATGTCTGCCTCAAGGATGAATCACCCATGCCCGTCACTGACGCTGTCATCACTATCGAACGGCTCAACGACTCCCACATCGACGGCGTCGCCGCGATTTACCGCGACCCCGAGGTCACCCGGCAGACAACGCAGTTGCCGTTTCCGTCTGTTGAAATCTGGCGTAAACGCCTGGCGTCGGATAGCGAGCGACTGGTGCAACTGGTGGCACTGCACGAGGGAACAGTCATCGGCAACCTTGGCCTGGAGCAGTTTTCGCGCATCCGTCGCAGCCATGCCGGCACTTTTGGCCTGGGCGTGGCGCTGGCGTGGCAAGGCAAAGGCGTCGGTACGAAACTGCTGGCGGCCGCGCTGGACATCGCTGACAACTGGATGAACCTGCACCGGGTTGAACTCACCGTCTACGTCGACAACGAAGCCGCCATCGGCCTGTACCGCAAATTCGGCTTCGAAACCGAGGGCCTGCTTCGCGACTATGCCGTGCGTGACGGTGTGTGGGTCGATGTCTTGAGCATGGCGCGTCTGCGCCGCTCGCCCACCAGCAACCGCACGATCAGCCAGGCGTAACCCCGGGCCGATACCGCTCGCGCTTTTAGTCGTACGCCAACAGCGGGCATCTGCCATGCTGAATGTCCGCAGCACTGCTTCAACCAAAGGAACACCGCAATGGACGATGTACAGCAACTTGGCGAGATGCTTCGTCACTACGCAGACAGCGAAGCGCACAAAAAACAACTGTTCGAGTCGCAATCGGCCGAGTGGGCCAAGCGAATAGGGGAGCTGTTCGATCAGATTCAGCAGTGGCTGGAACCTGTCAAGGTACCGAATCTGCTGGAGGTGAGCCGCGAGGCGTATGTCGCGTCGGGGCCGAGCGTGGCGGTGGAAGCGTCGACCTTCAACACCGAAAAGCTGTCCATTGTGATTGCCGGCAAACCGGTGGAATTCGTGCCGGATGTGATGGGCGTCGGCGGGCAGATTTCCGTGGCGGTGATGGGGTTCACGGCAGCGCGCTATGGCAGCGTTTCGCTGGTGTGCCTGCCACCGTCCACCAGTTGGCAGTGGCGCAAGACCAATGGCCTGAAAGACCCGGATACCTTTGCCTTCGATGCGAATTTCCTGGCGCAACAGCTACAAAGCCTGATCCCCCGCGAACGCAGCTAACTTCGCTGAGTGGGAGCGAGCCTGCTCGCGATGAGCCCGGCACACTCGGACTGTCCTACGGCGCGGTATTCCTTTCACGCGATCCCTGTAGGAGCTGCCGCAGGCTGCGATCTTTTGATCTTGAAAAACAAAATCAAAAGATCGCAGCCTGCGGCAGCTCCAACAGTTGATCGATGTCGTACGCAGCAGTCGCAAGTCCTGTCGACACGGTGGGACTGACCAAATGTTGGGGGGCGCTGCGCGTCCCAGCGGGAGCAAGCTCCCTCGCCACAGGAGCTCGGCGGTCAATCCAATCACTTCAACGCCGGATCGCCCATGTTCATTTTCTTCCAGCCCTGCAACAGCACCTGAGCCTTCGGTTCCTGCCCGTTATTCAGGTAATACTGGATCAACGACAACCGAGCATTGCGGTTGGCGGGCTGCACCTTCAACAGCCTTTCCAGTTCCTCGCACGCCGCATCGACCTTGCCGCTGTCATGCAGGGCGACAGCCAATACGTAGCCGTACTGCGCGCTCTGCGGTTCCAGTTGCGCGGCTTTGTGCAGGAACGGCATGGCTTGTCCAGTTTTGCCAGCACGTACCAGCGACAAGCCCTGGGTGTGTTGCAGCAGTGCAGAGTCGGGGTGGTCTTTGAGGCTTTGCGCCATCAAGGATTGCGCTTCCTGACTGCGACCATTGGCTTCCAGCCATTGCACCAGCGTCACCAGTGCCGGGTAGAAGTCCGGATCACGCCTGAGCGAAGTGCGCAGCAAACCTTCCACTTCGCCACTGCGACCGCTGGCCTGATACAGCATGGCCAGGTTGAGGTTGGCTTCGGCGCGTTCGGCCAGGCTCTTTTGTACGGCTTCGTACTCGGCGATCGCCGCGTTCCAGTTGTCCTGAGCGCCGCTCAATCCCGTACGCGCCACGCTGAGCAAGTCCCGGGCAGCAGCGATGCGCACAGCCCTCACCGGATCGCTCAGCAAGGGCGCCAACAGCGGTGCACGTTCCGCTGGCGGCAGGAACGCGCTGATCGCACGCACGGCGCTTTCACGCACTTGCGGTGCCGGGTTGCTCAAGTCCTTGGTGGCCAGCTTCAGCGCCTGTTCGCTGGGATACAGCGGCAACTCGGCGAGCAGGGTCGCCCGTTGAATCGCCGGCAGGTTGCTGCGTTGCAGTTGCTCGTACAAGGCTTGCGCGGCACCAGGTTGGCCGTTGCGGATCAGCCACAGGCTTTCGTCATAGCGCGGGGCCTGCACCGCACTGGCATTGGCGGTGTTCCAGAGTTTGAACTGCTCGGTGACCTTGTCCCCGGCCTTGCCCTGGTGACAGGTCAGGCAGGCGTCCGGTGTGCCGAGTTTTTTCGCGCGCTCCGGGTTGGGAATGCTGAAGCTGTGGTCATGCCTGAAGTCATTGCCCATGTAGAACTTGCCGGGCATGTGGCAATCGACGCACTGCGAGCCCGGTTGGCCCATGGTGTGGCGGGTGTGCTCGATGGAATCGTAGTTCTTCGCTTGCAGGCCCTTGCCTTCGACGGTTTCGATCGAAGTCTTGCCGGCGGTGTTGTGGCATTGCAGGCAGACGCCGTTGCCCGGTGCCTTGAGTTCGGTGCTGTGGGGGTTGTGACAATTGCTGCAGCGCACGCCCTTGTCGAACATTTTGCTTTGGGCGAAGGAGCCGTGCTCGAAGACTTCGTCCTTGATCTTGCCGTCCAGGGCGTACAGTTCGCGGGTCAGGACGCTTGGCAAGTAATCATCCATCAGGCGTTTGCCGACGGTGAAGCCATCACCCAGCGGTGCGCGGCGGGAATGGCAACGGGCACAGGTTTCGATTTCGACGGTGGCGTTCTTGTCCTTGAGATCGACGGCAAAACCGGCGTGGATCAGATCGGTTTTTTTCGCGGTCCATTCCAGGTGGTTGGAGGCCGGGCCGTGACAGGCCTGACAGCCGACGCCGAGGCTGTTCCATTGACTGTCGAAGGTGTTTTTTGCCGCATCGAAATTACGCTTGTAGCCGGTGGTGTGGCACTCGACGCACATGAAGTTGGCGTTCTGGCTCGGTTTGCTCCAGTGCAGCGGGTCCTTGAAGGTCACGCCTTGGCCCGGATAGAGATGAAACCAGCGGTTCTTCTCGGTATCCCAGGCGATGCCGAGGGCTTGCAAGCGACCTTCGCCGACCTCGATCAGGTATTGCTGCAACGGCGCGATGCCGAAGGTGTAGGCGACCTTGAAGTCGGCGTTTTTGCCGTCGATGCCGGGGGTGTTGACCCAGAATCCGTCGTCCTTGCGCGAGAACCGGGTGGTTTCGTTCTCCGCTTTGAAGGTGACGTTGTTGAAGTCGCCGAGCATTGTCTCGGCAGTGGCTTCCTGCATCGCCAATTGGTGATGGGAGCCTTGCCAGTCCTTGACCTGCGCGCTGTGGCAACCCTGGCATTGTTGTTCGTCGACCATTTTCGCCGGCGCCACGGCGACGGGTTGCGCTTGCGGCTTGGGCGCTTGCGCGACCGGCGTGCTGACCGGTGCATAGGTCACAGGCGCCGGTTTGCTGCTGAACAGGAACCAGCCGATGCCCGCCACAGCCAAAAGCAGAAGGCCGATGGTGACGGGAAACAGGTAACGGTTGATCAGGGTCGGTTGCGCATCAGGGTTTGGGTTTACAGCTTTATTTTTATCTTTCGGCATTGCGACTTCCGTGGTCCAGGTGCGTTTGCCGTCAGGCGCGCGTTCATGCTCGATGCAGCTTTGCCGGAAGGGTGGCGTGTGTCAATTGATGGTTTTCTTCAGGGGCTGGTGGCCTCATCGCTGCGATGCCGTGACCCGACAAGCCAACTCCTACAGGGTTCTCGGGTGCTCATAAAACCTATGGGAGATTCCATGGTTGAGGGGAAACCCTCAAGCCGCCTTTAAATTCTTAGTCGCTCCGGTTTTTCAGCAGAGCGGATACGACTCAGGCCAGCTTGCGCGTAAGCGAGTCATCTGACTTGCTGCTTTTCACCGACGTCGCTCGCTGCGACAAACTTTTATTGCAGCCCTGCGTCAGGTTTTCTTATTGCACTTCCCCGGTTGTAGCGGCATCAAAGGGGTAGATCCGGCGCCATTCGGCGGCCATGTCGACGACGGTCCAGCCACGGTTGTTGGCTTCATCGAGAGCCTTGTCCAGCCGGCCAATCTGCGACTGACGGTCATAAGCCCATTCGCGTTTGGCGTCGGTGTGGTGCACCAGCCCCATGAATCGTTTGCCCGGCCCGGCCGCGGTCCACTGCAGCATTTGCAGGTCACCGTCGGAGTTGCCGAAGGCGAGAATCGGTCGACGGCCGATCACTGCGTCGATGCTGACCGGTTTGCCTGGGCCATCGTCGTTGTGCGCCAGCTTCGGCGTGCGCAGGATCGACGCCTGGCCATCCTTGTAGTCAAAAGTGGTGACAAACGTGGTGCCGATCACTTGCTCGGGCGGAATGCCGTAGACCTTTTCGGCGAAGGCGCGCATGAACGCGGTGTCGCCACCGGAGACGATGTAGGTCTTGAAGTTCTGGCTGCGCAGGTAGTCGAGCATTTCCAGCATCGGCTGGAAGATCATCTCGGTATACGGCTTGCCGGTTTTCGGATGGCGGGCCTGGGTCAGCCAGGTCTTGGCGTAGTCGTCGAAGGCTTCGGTGGTCATGCCGGTGTGGGTCGCGCCGAAGATTTTCATCAGGCCGTCGAGGCCGCTGGCGGCCAGTGCCTTGTGATCATTTTCCAGCACGGCCTGGAACGGCTGGGAGGTTTTCCATTCCGGGTGCTGCGCCGCGGTGCGCTTGACCTCTTCCAGGGCGAACAGCAGTTCGAAGTACATCGGCTGTTCGCTCCACAGGGTGCCGTCGTTATCGAACACGGCGATGCGGTCCTCGGGTTTGACGAAGTCCTTGCTGCTTTGATCGGTCACCGCTTGCACGAACTCGATGATGTTCTTTTTCGACGGGCCGTCATTCCACGACGGCAGTGGTTCGGCGGCCTGGACCAGCAAAGGCAGGCTCAGGGCCAGTGCCAGCAGCAGCTTCAAGCCGTGGAACTGGCGGCGCGCTATCGGGTTCGTCATGGGGCATCCTTCTCAGGAACGGGGTTGAGTGATCGCAGTGCGGTGGCGAGTGATTCCTGCTGGTGTTCGGCCTGACTATGCAGCGTAGTCTGGGATTCATTGAGTTGATGCAGGGCCTGATTCTTGCTCGTTGACCGCCTCGCCCTTGGCCTGATCGGGATTGAGCACGCGCAACCCTGCCAGCGCGAGCGACCTGCCCGGGTGATACTCGTCCGCAGCGGCTTTTGGCTCACCCTCCATGGCAATCGTGCCGATCCGGACACCGACCCCGCAACTGACGAACATCGCCATCAGGCTGAACCCGGCCGCGCGAATGGCACCGTGCATAGAAAAAAATCCTTATTTACCGAAGGTGGCGTTGAGGCCGACGAACAGCGTGAATTGCGGCATGCCATCGCCTTTTTTCTCGACGGTCCACTGCGGTTCGATGAAGGCGTTGAGGATATTGGCCCCGTCCTTCCACACTTTGCCGCCACCCAAACCGAGTGGGATGTAGTGGGTGTCGTTCTTCAGGTCGAATGTCCAGATGCCGGTGGAGCGCAGGTACCAGCCTTTTTCCAGGTTATGGATGATGAAGGGCTGCAGGGTTGCGCTTTCGACGTTGGGCCGGTCGTGGTCGCCGGCGAACGAACTCTGATATTGAACCAGCGCACCCAGCAGGCCGCGAGGTGAAGAGTCGATAGCAATCGCGGCCAGACCGCCTTGCCATTTGCCGGTGCCGAGTTCGTCCTGGTCGGCCGTGGGCGCGGTGATCATCGGGCCAATGCCCAACTGCACGCCTTCGGTCTTCACCAGAAAGATATCGAACAGGTTCAGATCACCTTCGCCGGTGCTGTAGCCGCTGTTCGGATCGGGGTGAGTGCTGATCGGCGCCGTGGCGCGAAGCAATTGCGGCACACCAATGAAGTCATTGGGCGCAACCGGCAGCGTTCCGCGGATCATCAGGTCATTGGTATGGATATTGGAGTCGTAGTACTTCGGGGTGTAGTAATCCTGAGCGCTCATTCCCGGCGCAAAGTTCAGGGGGTTGTTGCTCTTGTTCGCGGTTTCGGCGTTCTCCGCCTGGGCGCAAAAATGAGGCGCAAGCAATGTCGCCAGAAGAAAGGCGTGCAGCCCCATTGTGTTCAACATGATTCCCCGGTTCCTTGGTGGCTCACATGGACAACCCGGCACTTGATGGCCGTTACGACGTAGTATCTTTGCTATCAAGGCTGTAGGACACGTCTTGTTGACGCTAGCAGGTAACCGCCGTATAGCCAGTCGAGGGGATCAAATACTTTGGGTTTGTGTGCAAGATCTCAGTATTTTTGTGTACTGAAAAGTTAATGTAATACATGGAGTTGCAAGGGGAACTGTCAGTAACGCAGGAAGATGGACTCGCAATTAACCGTGGCGAGGGAGCTTGCTCCCGCTGGGCTGCGAAGCGGCCCCAATACCTGTCACCGATGAGTATCAGGGACACCGCGATTATTTAATTGGCGCCTGCTGCGCAGTCGAGCGGGAGCAAGCTCCCTCGCCACAAATGTTTTGAGTTGTCAGTCAGCACTTCTTCCCTTGGCCGAATGCACGTTCTTCTTGCTCGCGCAGTTCTGGCGTCAGCTCTGCGCCGAAGTCCTCCAGTTCGAACACCTGGCGAATCTCGATCTCGGCCTCAGTGCCCGGCATCGGGTTGGGGCAACGCTTGACCCACTCGATGGCTTCTTCTCTGGACTTCACTTGCCACAGCCAATAACCGGCGATCAGCTCCTTGGTTTCGGCGAAAGGGCCGTCGATCACCGTGCGTTTGTCGCCGGAGAAACGCACGCGGGCGCCTTTGCTGCTGGGGTGCAGGCTGACCTTCCGATGCAAAACATAACGGTCTCGGTTCAATTACGATTGGTGTCGAATTGATATGTTCTGAATTTCCAAAGCGCGCATATAGCTTTTTCTCAATCCGAAGTACGGTTGATAGTTGTTGGTGTAATCACGTATATAGTTTTCCATTCGTTGTGCTGCGTATTGCGGTGGTACACCGGTTACATCTCCTTGTAGTAAATTTGATGCGAATTTAACAAAGTTTTTCCCGTAGCTTGATTTTAGGTAAGTGTGTGCCATGTAGTTATCAAAGTTGACCGGGGCTAGTTTCTTTTCAAACTTCTTTAGGGTGTGTTTTGGTATATTTATTTTTTGCTTGAAGCATATCCCGGGTATCGCGTTGTATCTAAACTCTTGCAATGTAAGTTGTTTGTTGTGAACGGTTCTTTCGAGGCCTGATGAGTAACTAAAGTGTGTTGTACTTCCTTCGTTAGAAACTGTGTTTCTAAGAGTTACAGAGGTGTTGCCAAGCGAGTATCTCTCGTTGTGAAAATTTTGCTGGAGGTGCCTTCCCGGTATTTGCGTCACTCCGAGGCGCTCTCTCGCCCGCCTCAAAGAGCTGGTAAGTTGATTTGCTATTCTGACGGGAATAGTGACGTGTCCGTTTTCATCGGCGTGATTGACTGGATCTCCTTGGCAGTACGCATACGAATTTATCCCTCCTATTTCAAATGGACTCAAATTATCTGGACTGATAAAACGCATTAGCACCGGATTAAACGCTCGATAACCATTGCCCAATAGATAATAGCCAGTTGCTGGATCTACTCGTTCGCCATTGAACCCCAGCAGACTGTGCAATCCACTGGCATCGACGCGGTGGCCATAGGGTGAATAAACAATTGAGTGAGTTTTCTGTGGGGGGCGAGCGTGCACCACCGAGTGTTGGTGGTTGGTTACCAGCAGAGTCGCTTCCAGTAATTCACAGCTGCTTTGCAGTTGCGCAAGAATCTGATCTTCGTGCCGGAAGATCGAGTATTTGACTGCGCCTTGCAATTCGGTGGCGAAGCGGTTTTTGCAGTAGAAGCGTTTGTATTGGGTATCTGTCAGCGATAACGTGCCGATAAGTCGATCTAGTGGGTCGTATGAATAACGACAGCCGGTAATTTCGCGCATAAAAATCACTCCTTGGCCATAGAACGGTGATTTAGTTTCATCTTCAGCGATTGGGCTGTCTACTAGCAGAACTGATAGTGAGTTTCTCGCGGAAATCCCTGTTTCGTTGTTTTTTGTGGCGAGGGAGCTTGCTCCCGCTGGGCTGCGAAGCGGCCCCAATACCTGTCACCGCTGAGTATCAGGGACACCGCGATTATTTGATTGGCGCCTGCTGCGTAGTCGAGCGGGAGCAAGCTCCCTCGCCACAGGTGTTTTTGATTTGTCAGTCAGCACTTCTTCCCTTGGCCGAATGCACGTTCTTCTTGCTCGCGCAGTTCTGGCGTCAGCTCTGCACCGAAGTCCTCCAGTTCGAACACCTGGCGGATCTCGATCTCGGCCTCAGTGCCCGGCATCGGGTTGGGGCAACGCTTGACCCACTCGATGGCCTCTTCTCTGGACTTCACTTGCCACAGCCAATAACCGGCGATCAGCTCCTTGGTTTCGGCGAAAGGACCGTCGATCACCGTGCGTTTGTCACCGGAGAAACGCACGCGGGCGCCTTTGCTGCTGGGGTGCAGGCCTTCGCCCGCGAGGAGAATGCCGGCCTTGGCCAGTTCTTCGTTGTAATTGCCCATGGCGGTCAGCAGTTCGGTGCTGGGCATGATGCCGGCTTCGGAGTCCTGGCTGGCTTTGATGATGATCATGAATCGCATGGTTTTGTCTCCACTGGATTTGAAGGATTCGCTTCCTGGTCGAATGGCGGACGCCCGAATCGACAGCTGTTCACAAAAAAACCAATCGCCAGATCCCTGTAGGAGCTGCCGCAGGCTGCGATCTTTTGATCTTGATTTTCAGTGACACAGTTGAAGGTTAAAAGATCGCAGCCTGCGGCAGCTCCTACAGGGGGGGGAAGTCGTTGTCTGGCGGGTTATCACAATTTGTATCCAGAGTAGGTCGTCGGACAATTTCGTGGTTAACTTCGGCCTCGTCAAAATTCTCCACCACCAACGTTCAGAAGGACTCCGTTCATGGCTCAAGTCACTCTTAAAGGCAACCCGGTTCAAGTCAACGGCCAGCTGCCTCAAGCCGGTTCCAAGGCGCCAGCCTTTTCCCTGGTTGCCGGCAATCTGTCCGACGTGACCCTGGCAAACTTCGCCGGCAAGCGCAAAGTGCTGAACATCTTCCCAAGCGTCGACACCCCGACCTGCGCCACTTCCGTGCGCAAGTTCAACGCCCAGGCCAACGATGTCGCCAACACCGTGGTGCTGTGCATCTCTGCTGACCTGCCATTCGCCCAAGCCCGTTTCTGCGGCGCCGAAGGCCTGGAAAACGTACAAAACCTGTCGACCCTGCGCGGTGCCGAATTCATCGAAAACTACGGCGTGGCTATCGCTGACGGCCCGCTCAAAGGCCTGACTGCCCGTGCCGTCGTGGTTCTGGACGAGAACGACAACGTGCTGCACAGCGAGCTGGTCAGCGAAATCGGTCAAGAGCCGAACTATGAAGCGGCCCTTGCTGTACTGAAGTAAGTCTAGTTTTACAATTGTTAACGGCCTGGTCCTCCCCAGGCCGTTTTCATTTGTGTTTCAGTGTCTTGGACAAATCTCCTGTTACGTAAGCCGAAGGTAAATTGCCGGTAAAGGCGCTTTGCTTAAGACCCGCCAGTGCTTATCGTTCAGCCTCATGTAAAAGAAGCCCACGCGCCCAATGGTTGATCACTCAATGCAATCCTCCGCTTCCCGTAGTCCCCGTCGCTGGCTGTTTGGCCTGCTTGTCCTGTTGGTCATCGCCGTTCTGTGCTGGAAGTTCTGGCCCGGGAGCGCTGCGCCGAAAGAGGGCGCGGGGCAGAAAGGCGTGGCCGGGCAGACGGGCCGGTCGGGCGGTATGCGTCCGGGTTTCGGTGGCGCTTCCGGGCCGGTTCCGGTGCGTGTGGCGCCGGCGGTCACTGGTGACTTTCCGCTGTATTACAAGGCACTGGGCACGGTCACCGCGCTCAATACCATCAACGTGCGCAGCCGCGTTGGCGGTGAGCTGGTGAAGATCTATTTCGAGGAAGGGCAGATGGTCAAGGCTGGCGATCTGTTGGCCGAGATTGATCCGCGCCCGTACCAGAACGCCTTGCTCCAGGCCGAAGGCACGTTGCTGCAGAATCAGGCGCAACTGAAAAACGCCCAGGTCGATGTCGAGCGTTATCGCGGCCTGTACCGTGAAGACAGCATCGCCAAGCAAACCCTGGACACTGCCGAAGCGCTGGTCGGCCAATACCAGGGCACGGTCAAGACCAATCAGGCGGCGGTCAACGACGCCAAGCTCAATCTCGAATTCACCCGCATCCGCGCACCCATCGCCGGACGCGTCGGCCTGCGGCAACTGGACGTCGGCAACCTGGTGGCGGCCAACGACACCACTGCGCTGGCAATCATCACCCAGACCCAGCCGATCAGCGTGGCCTTCACCCTGCCGGAAAACAGCCTCGACGTGGTGCTGGCGCGCTATCGCAGCGGTGCCAAGCTGCCCGCCGAAGCCTGGGATCGCGGTGATACCAAACTGCAAGCCACCGGCGTGCTGCAAAGCCTGGACAACCAGATCGATGTCACCACCGGCACCCTGAAATTCAAGGCACGCTACGAAAACCGCGACCAGTCGCTGTTCCCCAATCAATTCGTCAATGTGCGCCTGCTGGCGGACACCCTAAAAGGTGTGGTGCTCGCGCCTTCCGCAGCGATCCAGTTCGGCACCAACGGCACGTTCGTCTATGCCCTGGACGGCGACAAGAAGGTCAAGATCCGTCAGTTGAAAATCGGTGCTAGTGACGGTGAAAACACCGTGGTTACCGAAGGCCTTTCCGCTGGTGATCGCGTGGTGCTGGAGGGCACCGATCGCCTGAAGGATGGCAGTGACGTGGAAGTGGTCAACGACCCGCAGCAAGTGCCGACCAACCCGGCGGGTCACCTGCAAGGCAAGTCGGCGGTCAACTCGACTGAACCGGCGCCTGTCGACAAGGCGAAAAAGGGCGGCGCATGAATCTCTCGCGGCTGTTCATCCTTCGCCCGGTAGCGACCACCCTGAGCATGCTGGCCATCGTGCTGGCCGGCATGATTGCCTATCGCTTGCTACCGGTGTCGGCCTTGCCTCAAGTCGATTACCCGACCATTCGCGTCATGACGCTGTATCCCGGCGCCAGCCCGGATGTCATGACCAGCGCCGTGACCGCGCCGCTTGAGCGACAGTTCGGGCAGATGCCCGGCCTGACGCAGATGGCGTCGACCAGTTCTGGCGGCGCCTCGGTGCTGACCCTGCGTTTCAGCCTCGACATCAATATGGACGTGGCCGAGCAACAGGTGCAGGCGGCGATCAACGCCGCGACCAATTTGCTGCCCAAGGACCTGCCGGCACCACCGGTGTACAACAAGGTCAACCCGGCCGATACCCCGGTGCTGACATTGGCGATCACCTCCAAGACCATGCTGTTGCCCAAGCTCAACGACCTTGTCGACACCCGCATGGCGCAGAAAATCGCCCAGATCAGCGGGGTCGGTATGGTCAGCATTGCCGGCGGCCAGCGTCAGGCAGTGCGGATCAAGGTCAACCCCGAAGCCTTGGCAGCCAACGGCCTGAACCTGTCGGACGTGCGTACGCTGATCGGCGCCTCCAACGTCAACCAGCCCAAGGGCAACTTCGATGGCCCGACCCGGGTTTCGATGCTCGATGCAAACGATCAACTGACCTCGCCCAAGGACTACGCCAACCTGATCCTGGCCTACGCCAACGGCGCGCCGTTGCGGCTCAAAGATGTGGCGGAAATCGTCGACGGTGCGGAAAACGAACGTCTGGCGGCGTGGGCCAACGAAAACCAGGCGGTGCTGCTGAACATCCAGCGCCAGCCCGGGGCCAACGTCATTGAAGTGGTGGATCGGATCAAGGCCTTGCTGCCGAGCATCACCGACAACCTGCCGGCCGGCCTTGAAGTCACCGTACTGACCGACCGTACCCAAACCATCCGCGCCTCGGTCAAAGACGTACAGCACGAATTGCTGATCGCCATCGCCCTGGTGGTAATGGTCACGTTCCTGTTCCTGCGCCGTGCCAGTGCCACGATCATTCCGTCGGTGGCTGTGCCGCTGTCGTTGATCGGCACCTTCGGCGTGATGTACCTCGCGGGCTTCTCGGTCAACAACCTGACCTTGATGGCCCTCACCATCGCCACCGGTTTTGTGGTGGACGATGCGATCGTGATGCTGGAGAACATTTCCCGATTTATCGAAGAGGGCGACAGCCCGTTGAATGCCGCGCTCAAGGGCGCCAAACAGATCGGCTTCACCCTGATTTCCCTGACCCTGTCGCTGATTGCGGTGTTGATCCCGTTGCTGTTCATGGCGGACGTGGTGGGGCGGCTGTTCCGTGAATTTGCCATCACGCTGGCGGTGGCGATCCTGATTTCCCTGGTGGTCTCCCTGACGCTGACGCCGATGATGTGCGCGCGTCTGCTCAAGCGTGAACCCAAGGAAGAAGAGCAGGGCCGTTTCTATCGAGCCAGTGGCGCGTTCATCGACTGGATGATCGCGGCTTACGGGCGCAAGTTGCAGTGGGTGCTCAAGCACCAGCCGCTGACCCTGATGGTGGCCATTGGAACCCTGGCGCTGACGGTGTTCCTGTACATGGTCGTGCCCAAGGGCTTTTTCCCGGTGCAGGATACCGGGGTGATCCAGGGCATTTCCGAAGCCCCGCAATCCATCTCTTTCGCGGCGATGAGCGAGCGTCAGCAGGAACTGGCCAAGGTGATTCTGGCCGATCCGGCGGTTGAGAGCCTGTCGTCTTACATCGGCGTCGACGGCGACAACTCGACGCTCAACAGCGGTCGTTTGCTGATCAACCTCAAATCCCACAGCGACCGCGACCTGAGCGCGACCGAAGTGATTGCGCGCCTGCAACCGGAACTGGACAAACTGGTGGGCATCCGACTGTTCATGCAGCCGGTGCAGGACTTGACCATCGAGGATCGGGTCAGCCGCACGCAGTACCAATTCAGCATGTCGTCGCCGGATTCGGAGCTGTTGAGCCTGTGGAGCGGGCGTCTGGTGGAAGCCCTGGCGGATCGCCCTGAGCTGACTGACGTTGCCAGCGATTTGCAGGACAAGGGCTTGCAGGTCTATCTGGTGATCGACCGTGATGCGGCGTCGCGGGTCGGTGTGTCGGTGTCGAACATTACCGATGCGCTGTACGACGCCTTCGGCCAGCGGCAGATTTCCACGATTTACACCCAGGCCAGCCAATACCGCGTGGTGTTGCAATCGCAGTCCGGCGAGAAGATCGGCCCGCAGGCGCTGGACCAAATCCACGTCAAGACCACTGATGGCGGTCAGGTTCGGCTGTCCAGCCTGGCCCATATCGAAGAGCGTCAGGCGCAACTGGCGATCACCCACATCGGCCAGTTCCCGGCGGTGATGATGTCGTTCAACCTCGCGCCCGGCGTGGCGTTGGGGCATGCGGTCGAGATCATCGAACAGGTGCAGAAGGACATCGGCATGCCGATTGGCGTGCAGACACAGTTCCAGGGTGCGGCGGAGGCGTTCCAGGCTTCGCTGTCGAGTACCTTGCTGCTGATTCTGGCGGCGGTGGTGACCATGTACATCGTGCTGGGCGTGCTCTACGAGAGCTACATTCACCCGATCACCATTCTTTCGACCTTGCCTTCGGCGGCGGTCGGCGCCTTGCTGGCGTTGATCCTCAGCGGCAACGACCTGGGGATGATCGCGATCATCGGCATCATCCTGTTGATCGGTATCGTGAAGAAGAACGCGATCATGATGATCGACTTCGCCCTCGATGCTGAACGCAATCAAGGCATGGACCCGGAAACAGCGATTTATCAGGCGGCGCTGATGCGTTTCCGGCCGATCTTGATGACCACGCTGGCGGCGTTGTTCGGTGCGGTACCGTTGATGCTGGCGACCGGTTCCGGTGCGGAATTGCGTCAACCGCTGGGGCTGGTGATGGTGGGCGGCTTGCTGTTGAGTCAGGTGCTTACCTTGTTCACCACGCCGGTGATCTACCTGTATTTCGACCGCTTGGGTCGGCGTTGGGGTCGCAAGCCTGAGCCTGTGGAAGCGGTAGAGCAGCCATGAACCTCTCCGGACCTTTCATCAAGCGCCCGGTCGCGACCATGTTGCTGAGCCTGGCGATCATGCTGCTGGGCGGTGTGAGCTTCGGTCTGTTGCCGGTGTCGCCGCTGCCGCAAATGGACTTCCCGGTGATCGTGGTCCAGGCCAGTCTGCCGGGCGCAAGCCCGGAGGTCATGGCTTCCACGGTGGCCACGCCGCTGGAACGTTCCTTCGGCGCCATCGCCGGGGTCAACACCATGAGCAGCCGCTCAAGCCAGGGCTCGACCCGGGTAATCCTGCAATTTGACCTCGACCGCGACATCAACGGTGCGGCGCGGGAAGTGCAAGCAGCGATCAACGCCTCGCGCAACCTGCTGCCCAGCGGCATGCGCAGCATGCCGACCTACAAGAAGGTCAACCCCTCCCAGGCGCCGATCATGGTGTTGTCGCTGACCTCGGATGTCCTGGAAAAAGGCCAGCTCTACGATTTGGCCTCGACCATTCTGTCCCAGAGCCTATCCCAGGTGCAGGGCGTCGGAGAAGTGCAAATCGGCGGCAGTTCCTTGCCGGCGGTACGTATCGAGCTTGAACCCCAGGCGCTGAATCAGTACGGCGTGGCCCTGGACGACGTGCGCAACACCATCGCCAATGCCAACGTGCGCCGGCCCAAGGGCTCGGTGGAGGATGGCCAGCGCCTGTGGCAGGTGCAGGCCAACGATCAACTGGAAAAAGCCAAGGATTACGAGTCGCTGATCATTCACTACGCGGACGGCGCGGCCTTGCGCCTGAAGGATGTGGCGAAAGTCAGCGACGGCGTCGAGGACCGCTACAACAGTGGCTTCTTCAACGACGACGCGGCAGTATTGCTGGTGATCAACCGCCAGGCCGGCGCCAACATCATCGAGACGGTCAGCGAGATCAAGGCGCAGCTACCGGCGTTACAGGCGGTGCTGCCGGCCAGCGTCAAACTGAATCTGGCCATGGACCGCTCGCCAGTGATCAAGGCCACGCTGCACGAAGCGGAAATGACCCTGCTGATCGCCGTGGCGCTGGTGATCTTGGTGGTGTTCCTGTTTCTCGGTAACTTCCGTGCTTCGCTGATCCCGACCCTTGCGGTTCCCGTGTCGCTGGTCGGCACCTTTGCGGTGATGTACCTCTACGGCTTCTCGCTGAACAACCTGTCGCTGATGGCGCTGATCCTAGCCACGGGGTTGGTGGTGGACGACGCGATCGTGGTGCTGGAGAACATTTCCCGGCATATCGACGCGGGTGTGCGGCCGATGAAGGCGGCCTACCTCGGCGCCCAGGAAGTTGGCTTCACTCTGTTGTCGATGAACGTGTCGCTGGTGGCCGTGTTTCTGTCGATCCTGTTCATGGGGGGGATCATCGAGAGCTTGTTCCGCGAGTTCTCCATTACGCTGGCGGCGTCCATCGTGGTATCGCTGATCGTTTCCCTGACCTTGACCCCCATGCTCTGCGCGCGCTGGCTCAAGCCGCACACGCCGGGCCAGGAAAACCGCCTGCAACGCTGGAGCCAGCGGGCGAACGAGTGGATGGTCGGCAAATACGCAACTAGTCTGGACTGGGTACTGCGACACAAGCGCCTGACTTTGCTCAGTCTGTTTGTAACAATTGGTGTGAACATTGCGCTGTATGTAGTGGTTCCTAAAACGTTTCTACCGCAGCAGGACACCGGGCAACTGATCGGTTTCGTGCGCGGTGACGATGGTCTTTCGTTCAGCGTGATGCAGCCGAAAATGGAAATTTTCCGCCGCGCCGTGCTCAAGGACGATGCCGTAGAGAGCGTTGCCGGTTTCATCGGTGGCACCAACGGCACTAACAACGCCTTCATGCTGGTGCGCCTGAAACCGATCAAGGAACGCAGCATTTCCGCGCAAAAGGTCATTGAGCGCCTGCGCAAGGAAATGCCCAAGGTTGCCGGCGCGCAACTGATGCTGATGGCCGACCAGGACCTGCAATTCGGCGGCGGTCGTGAACAGACCTCTTCGCAGTATTCCTACATCCTGCAAAGCGGAGATCTGGGCGCATTGCGCGAGTGGTATCCGAAAGTGGTCACCGCGCTCAAGGCCCTGCCGGAGCTGACCGCGATTGACGCCCGCGAGGGCCGTGGGGCGCAGCAAGTGACGCTGATCGTCGACCGTGACCAGGCCAAACGCCTGGGTGTGGACATGGACATGGTCACGGCGGTGCTGAACAACGCCTACAGTCAGCGGCAAATTTCGACGATCTATGACAGCCTCAACCAGTATCAGGTGGTGATGGAGGTCAACCCGAAATACGCCCAGGATCCGATCACCCTCAAGCAGGTGCAGGTGATTACCGCCGACGGCGCGCGGATTCCGCTGTCGACCATCGCTCATTACGAAAACAGCCTGGAAGACGACCGCGTCAGCCATGAAGGCCAGTTCGCTTCGGAAAGCATTGCCTTCGACATGGCCGAAGGCGTGACCGTGGAGCAGGGCAGTGCCGCTATCGAACGGGCGATTGCCTCGGTGGGCCTGCCGGAAGATGTCATCGCGAAAATGGCCGGCACCGCTGACGCCTTCGCTGCGACCCAGAAGAGTCAGCCGTGGATGATCCTGGGTGCGCTGGTGGCGGTGTATCTGGTGCTGGGCGTGTTGTACGAAAGCTACATCCATCCGCTGACCATTCTTTCGACCTTGCCCTCGGCCGGGGTCGGCGCGTTGCTGTCGATCTATGCGCTGGGCGGTGAATTCAGCCTGATTTCGTTGCTCGGCTTGTTCCTGCTGATCGGCGTGGTGAAGAAAAACGCCATTCTGATGATCGACCTGGCGTTGCAGCTCGAACGCCAGCAAGGCATGGCGCCGCTGGAATCGATTCGTAACGCCTGTTTGCAACGTTTGCGGCCGATCCTGATGACCACCCTGGCGGCGATCCTTGGTGCCTTGCCGTTGCTGCTCAGCCGTGCCGAAGGCGCGGAAATGCGCCAGCCGCTGGGCCTGACCATCATCGGCGGATTGATCTTCAGCCAGGTGCTGACCCTTTACACCACCCCGGTGGTTTACCTCTATCTCGACAAGCTGCGCCATCGTTTCAATAAATGGCGTGGAGTGCGTACCGATGCTGCTCTGGAAACTCCGCTATGACTGACCGTTCGCTGTTCAACCTGGCCACACCGCTGATCACCGCCCGAGGCTCGCGTCTGCTGAGCCTGTCGCTGTGCGTGGCGATGCTCAGCGCCTGTGCCATCGGCCCGGATTACCAGCGTCCGCAAACCGCGGAACCGGCGCAATACAAGGAGGCGGCGGGCTGGCGTCAGGCCAATCCGAGCGATTCGCTGTCCCGTGGCGCCTGGTGGGAGCTGTATGGCGACCGGCAACTCAATGACTTGATCGAGAAACTCAACAGCTCCAACCAGACCGTTGCCCAGTCCGAAGCTCAGTTCCGCCAGGCGCAGGCGCTGGTTCGCAGCGCCCGGGGAGCGTTTTTTCCGACCGTGGATCTGTCGTTCGGGAAAAATCGCTCCAGTCAGGGCACCGGGAGCAGTAGTTCAAGTTTGACCAGTTCTTCCAGCGGTATTCGCGACACGTACACCGCCCAGGCCGGCGTCAGTTGGGAAGCGGATGTCTGGGGCAAATTGCGCCGTGGCCTCGAAGCCGATACCGCCAACGCCGAGGCGAGCTTCGCCGATCTGGCGGCCATGCGTTTGAGTCAGCAGTCGGAACTGGTGCAGAACTATCTGCAATTGCGGGTCATGGATGAGCAGAAGCGTCTGCTGGAGGCCACCGTCGAGGCTTATCAGCGTTCGCTGAAAATGACCGAGAACCAGTACCGCGCCGGTGTGTCCGGCAAGGACGCGGTGGCGCAGGCGCAGACTCAGCTCAAGAGTACCGAAGCGGACATGATCGATTTGATCTGGCAACGCGCGCAGCTTGAAAACGCCATCGCCGTACTGATCGGCCTGCCGCCAGCGGAGTTCAAACTGGCTGAAACCACGAACATCCCGGCATTGCCCGAGGTGCCCTTGAGCCTGCCGTCGCAGCTGCTGGAACGGCGTCCGGACATTGCCTCCGCCGAGCGTTCGGTGGTGGCCGCCAACGCCAACATTGGCGTGGCGAAGGCCGCCTATTATCCAGACCTGACCCTGAGCCTGAATGGTGGCTACAGCAGCAGTACATCGAAAGACTTGTTCAGCGTGCCCAACCGCTTCTGGTCGGTCGGGCCGCAACTGGCCATGACTTTGTTCGACGGCGGCCAGCGCTCGGCGGAAGTCGACCGCAGCGAAGCGGCCTACGATGAAACCGTGGCCAAATACCGTCAGACCGTGCTCGACGGCTTCCGCGAAGTGGAAAACTACCTCGTTCAGCTCAAGGTGCTGCAGGACGAAGCCGTCGTGCGCCAGCAAGCATTGGACGCAGCCCGCGAATCCTTGCGCCTGACCCAGAACCAGTACAAGGCCGGGGTGATCGCGTACCTCGACGTGGTGGTGGTCCAGGCGTCGGCCTTGAACAATGAACGCAGTGCGCTGGACCTGTTGCAGAGTCGCTTGATTGCCAGCGTGCAGTTGATTGCCGCGCTGGGTGGCGGCTGGGATGGGCAACTCCAAGTAAGCGAAAACCAGTAACGCAAATTTGGGGGTTGGCTGTGGCGAGGGAGCTTGCTCCCGCTGGGCTGCGAAGCGGCCCCTTTCGATTATTCAGTCCCAACGAGTTACCCAGAATTTGCGACTGCTACGCAGCCGAGCGGGAGCAAGCTCCCTCGCCACAATGATCGAGATAAGGCATTCGTCCAGTTAACGTGAAACCTTAAAACAAGCGTTTCATCGGACTGATGGCCCTTTGCTAATTTTGTGAGTGCGTTCTCATTTGGAATCAGTACAATCGCCGCATTTGCCCAGCCGAGAATGAATTCCATTGCGGGGGCGTCGCGAGAAGTCACATGCTCATCGGTAGTTATTCCCCCACGCTGGTTATCATCTCGCTCTGTGTGGCGATTCTTGCTTCCTACACCGCACTCGACCTGACCGGGCGCATCGCCACGGCCAAGGGCAGAGCCGTGCATTTCTGGACGGCGGGTGGCGCTTTTGCCATGGGCATCGGTGTCTGGTCGATGCACTTCATCGGCATGCTTGCGTTCAAATTGCCGATCGATCTCGGCTACGACGTCTCCATTACCCTGCTGTCGTTGTTGATCGGCATCCTGTCCTGCGGCTTCGCGCTGTGGTTGGTCAGTCAGCCACAATTACCGGCCTGGCAACTGGGGTTCGGTGCGCTGGTGATGGGCGCGGGCATCAGTGGAATGCACTACACCGGCATGGCGGCCATGCGCATGCAGCCGGGCATCGATTACGACCCGACGCTGTTCGGCACCTCTTTGCTGATTGCGGTCGGCGCGTCCGGCGCCGCGTTGTGGATCGCCTTCCACCTGCGACAGCATGCGCCTTATGTGCGCCTGATTCGTGCTGGCGCGGCAGTGATCATGGGCATTGCCATCGTCGGCATGCACTACACCGGCATGGCGGCTGCACGTTTCGCCGACGGCAGTTTCTGCGGCGCGTCAGTCAACGGTCTGAACGGAAGTGGCCTGGACAACCTCGTGCTGATCACCACCCTGGCGGTGTTGAGCATTGCCTTGCTGACTTCGATCCTCGATGCGCGCCTGGAGGCCCGCACCGCCGGCCTTGCCCAGTCGTTGACCGAAGCCAACCGCGAACTGACCCAACTGGCGTTGCACGACACCCTGACCGGTCTGCCAAACCGGATATTGCTGGCCGATCGTATCGACCAGGCGATGTCCCGGGTCGACGGTGAGGGCGGGTGTTTTGCGTTGATGTTCATCGATCTGGATGGCTTCAAGCCGGTCAATGACGCATTCGGTCATCACATGGGCGATCAGCTGTTGCGCGAAGTCAGCCTGCGACTGCGCGAGGATTTGCGCACCCAGGACACGCTGGCCCGCATCGGTGGCGATGAATTCGTGCTGCTGGTGCAACTGAGTGAGCCGAACGACGCCATGGCGCTGGCCGCTCGACAGGTCGGGCTGATCGCGCGCTCGTTCCGGGTTGCCGACCATGATTTGCAGATCTCCGCCAGCGTCGGCATTGCGCTCTATCCCGGAAACGGCGCGACCGCCCACGAACTGCTGATGAACGCCGACGCGGCGATGTACCACGCCAAAGGTGCGGGCAAAAACGGCTACAGCTTTTTCGATGCCTCGATGAACAGCAACGCGCGTAAACAACTGCAACTGCTGCAGGACCTGCGCCATGCCCTGGAACATGACGAATTCAGCCTGTATTACCAGCCTAAATTCGACGCCAATAATGGCCGGCCCGTCGGCGCCGAGGCGTTGCTGCGCTGGGAGCACCCGACCCAGGGCATGCTGCTGCCGGACAAGTTTATCGAGATCGCGGAGAAGACCGGGCTGATCATTCCAATCGGGGAGTGGGTGCTCAACGAAGCCTGTCGGCAAATGCGCGAGTGGTACGTGCTCGGTTATACCGATTGGCGTATCGCGGTCAATCTTTCGGCCTTGCAGTTCTGCCATGCAGGGCTTGTGCAGAGCGTCGCCAAGGCGCTGGCCACGCACCGTTTGCCGGCCAACAGCCTGACCCTGGAAATCACTGAAACCACGGCGATGAGCGATGCCGACGCGAGCATGACAGTGTTGCAAGAGTTATCGGATATGGGCGTCGATTTGTCCATCGATGACTTTGGTACTGGCTACTCGAGTTTGATGTACCTCAAGCGCCTGCCGGCCAACGAACTGAAAATCGACCGCGGCTTCGTGCGCGATCTGGAGCGTGACAGCGATGACGCGGCTATCGTTTCGGCCATCGTTGCGCTCGGCCAGGCACTGGGTCTGCGGATCGTCGCCGAAGGCGTTGAAACGGGCTCGCAGCAAGACTTCCTGACCCAACTCGGGTGCGACTCGTTGCAGGGCTATCTGCTGGGTCACCCGTTGCCGGCCGAACGTTTCATGGTGGAAATTCACCGTTCGGAGCAATTGGCGCTGGCTTGATCTGTGGCGAGGGAGCTTGCTCCCGCTGGGCTGCGAAGCAGCCCCCCGACAATTCTTCAGTCCCACCGAGTAACCTGATGTTGCGACTGCTGTGCAGTCGAGCGGGAGCAAGCTCCCTCGCCACAGTGTCCCACCACAGTTTCATGCAAAATCCGAAAATGACGGTTATTCTTGCCCCCGACTGCTTACGCTTTAAACGGGGAAAGCTTGCATGGACAAAGTCATCGTCATCACCGGCGGAAGTCGCGGCATAGGCGCCGCCACAGCCCTGTTGGCCGCAAAACAAGGCTATCGGATCTGCATCAACTACCTGGCCGATGAACAGGCCGCGCAAAGCGTGCTGGAGCAAGTCCGCGCCCTCGGTGCCCAGGCCATTGCCGTGCGTGCCGACGTCAGCATTGAAGACGAAGTGATCGCGCTGTTCCAGCGGGTCGACACCGAGCTGGGCCGGGTCACCGCATTGGTGAATAACGCCGGCACCGTGGGGCAAAAGTCGCGGGTCGACGAAATGTCCGAGTTCCGCATTCTCAAGATCCTCAAGACCAACGTGCTGGCGCCCGTTCTGTGCGCCAAGCACGCGATCCTGCGCATGTCGCCCAAACATGGCGGGCAGGGCGGCAGCATCGTTAACGTCTCTTCCGTCGCTGCTCGGCTGGGCGCGCCCAATGAGTACGTCGACTACGCCGCTTCCAAAGGCGCGCTCGACACCTTCACCATCGGTCTGTCCAAGGAAGTGGCCGGAGAGGGTATTCGCGTCAATGCTGTGCGTCCGGGCTACATCTACACCGATTTCCATGCGCTGAGCGGTGATCCGGATCGGGTCAGCAAGCTTGAGTCGGCGATTCCGATGGCGCGAGGCGGGCGACCGGATGAAGTGGCGGAGGCGATTGTCTGGTTGCTGTCGGACAAAGCGTCGTATGCGACGGGGACTTTTGTCGATTTGGGTGGTGGCCGGTAAATATCAAGATCAAAAGACCGCAGCCTCATCCCACGGGCTGCCATAGTTCAACCGAATACAATTCCTGAACCGCTGCGCTGGCGAAAATATCGGCCCCGGCGCAATGCTGATGCCCTGCGCCAATGCCATCTGAAACAACTTCAGCGAGTCCATCTGCGCCGGCAATTCCAGCCACAAAAAGTACCCGCCGGCTGGCTGGCTGACGCGGGTCTCTGCGGGGAAGTACCGGGCAATGGCCGCCAACATCGCGCTCTGCTGTTCTTCCAGCGCATAACGCAATTTGCGCAGGTGTCGGTCATAACCGCCGTGTTGCAGGTAGTCGGCGATGGCGGCCTGGGCCGGCATCGATGCGCACAGGGAGGTCATGAGCTTCAGCCGTTCGATTTTCTGCGCATAGCGCCCGGCGGCGACCCAGCCGATTCGATACCCGGGCGCGAGGCTCTTGGCGAACGAACCGCAGTGCATCACCAGCCCTTCGGTGTCAAACGCCTTGGCCGGTTTGGGCGCCTGTTGGCCGTAATACAACTCGGCATAGACGTCGTCTTCGATCAACGGCACTTGGTGGCTACGCAGTAGCTCGACCAATTCCTGTTTCTTCGCCTCGGGCATGGTCGCGCCCATGGGGTTCTGGAAACTGGTCATGCACCAGCACACCTTGATCGGGTGACGATCCAGGGTTTGCGCCAGCACGCCGAGGTCGATGCCATCGCGGGGGTGCACGGGGATTTCCACGGCTTTGAGTTTCAGTCGTTCGAGGATTTGCAGGCAGGCGTAGAACGCCGGGGCTTCGATGGCCACCAGGTCACCGGGTTCGGTGACCGCTTGCAGGCAAAGGTTCAACGCTTCGAGGGCGCCGTTGGTGATGAGCAGTTCTTCCATCGGCAGCATCAGGCCGCCGACCATGTAGCGCAGGGCGATCTGCCGCCGCAGTTGCGGGTTGCCCGGCGACATGTCGGTGACGACCATGCGCGGATCCATCTCGCGGCTGGCACTGGCCAGCGAGCGCGACAGGCGTTGCAGCGGAAACAGGGTAGGGCTGGGAAATGCCGAGCCGAATGGCACGGTGTTCGGGTCCTTGATCGAGTCGAGGACCGAGAACACCAATTCGCTGACGTCGACTTCGGTGGATTCGTTGACCTGGCTGCTGATCACCGGTTCACAGAACGGGCGCGGTGCATGGGCGTTGACGAAATAGCCGGAACGCGGGCGGGCGCGGATCAGGCCACGGCGTTCGAGCAGGTAATAAGCCTGGAATACGGTGGACGGGCTGACGCCGTAGGTCTGGCTGGCGTAGCGCACCGAAGGCACGCGCTGGCCAGGGCCGAGGACGCCGGAGCGGATCAGTTCAGCGATGTCGTCGGCGAATTTTTCGTAGCGTTTCATCGGGATCCCGCAATTGAATCGAATACTGTGGCGAGGGAGCTTGCTCCCGCTCGGCTGCGCAGCAGTCGCCAATTTATTAGGGGCGCTTCGCACCCCAGCGGGAGCAAGCTCCCTCGCCACAACGGTTTGCATCTTAATGGCTCAACGATTCATCGGCGCCACAAACCGGCTCGCCGCTTCGCTATAAATGCCGGGTTCATCGCTGTCGACGATTCTGAAACTGATGCTCTGCGAACTACTGCTCGGCCTTTCCGTGGTCATCGCCACCGACACCGGCACGTCGACAATCTCGCCGGGCGCCAGGCTCAATTCGGTCTTGCCCTGCAACTGGAAGCCATCGCCATCGACCAACGTCAGACGGTAGTCCTGACGCTGCTGAGTTTTGTTGATGACCTTCAGGCTGTAGATGTTTTCGATCTGCCCCTGACTGTTCTCGCGGAACAGGCCACGGTCCTTGCTCACGTCCAGCGACACCATCGGCCGCTCGACCAACGCCAGCACCAGGGCCGCGATCATCATCAATAGCACGGCGGTGTAACCAATCAATCGTGGGCGTAACAGGTGAGTCTTGCCACCCTGCAACTGGTGCTCCGAGGTATAGCTGATCAGCCCGCGAGCGTAACCCATCTTGTCCATGATCGAATCACAGGCGTCGATGCACGCGGCGCAACCGATGCATTCCATCTGCAAACCGTCGCGGATGTCGATGCCGGTCGGGCAGACCTGCACGCAGAGCTGACAGTCGATGCAGTCACCGAGGCCCACCTCCGCCGGTTTGACCTCACGCTTGCGCGGGCCACGGTTCTCGCCACGGGCGACGTCGTAGGAAATGGTCAGGGTGTCCTTGTCGAACATCACGCTCTGGAACCGCGCGTACGGGCACATGTGCATGCACACGGCTTCACGCAGCCAACCGGCGTTGATGTAAGTGGCCCCGGTAAAGAACAGCACCCAGAACAGACTGATGCCGCTCATTTGCAAGGTCAGCAGTTCTTCGGCCAACGGGCGGATCGGTGTGAAGTAGCCGACGAAGGTCAGGCCGGTCAGCAGGCTGATGGCCAGCCACAAGGTGTGTTTGGCCGAGCGGCGCATCAACTTGTTCAAGCCCCAGGGTGCGGCTTGAAGCTTGATCCGCTGATTGCGTTCGCCTTCTGTGATTTTTTCGCACCACATGAAGATCCAGGTCCAGGAGCTCTGCGGGCAGGTGTAGCCGCACCAGACCCGCCCCGCAAACACGGTGATCGCAAACAGGCCGAACGCAGCGATGATCAGCAACGCCGAGAGCAGGATGAAATCCTGTGGCCAGAAGGTCGCGCCGAAGATGTGGAATTTACTTTCGGAAAGATCCCAGAGCACGGCCTGGCGGCCGCCCCAGTTCAACCACACCGTGCCGAAGAACAACAAAAACAGCACGCCTGCGCCGCTGATGCGCAGGGTGCGGAACAGGCCGGTGAAACTGCGGGTGTGGATCAGGTTGTCGCTGGTTTTGACCTTCATCTTCGGGCGTGAAGGTTCGAATGTTTCTACGGTTCGGACGGGGATTCTTTCGCTCATGGTCTTTCGCTCATCAGCCTCCATCAGGCAGGAGCACTATGAGCGGCGATCTGTTTGCATAACAGACTCAGGTATTGCAATAAAAACCGGATCAGATGGGGTGCAAGCCCCGGCCTGCGACAAGTTGAAGCACCTGTCGCGGTGGGACGCGGGCAGCTATATCAGGCGCCTGCGGGTGCTCTTGATGCGGATCAGTCAAATCACCGAATCACTGTCCGTCGCCTTCAAATGCCGGCGACCGTCAACCGCGCCTGCTACGGTTAATGCGTCGGCTTCTGCTTCGGTGATGTAGATATGCTGGCCGTTGATATCCACCGCGGACATGGCCTTGGCCGAGTCAGTGACGATGGTGACGTCAGGGCACAGGCGAATCTCTTCGCCGTTTTCAGTGGTGAAGAAGCAGGTTTGGTTTTCGATGCGCACGGTCATGGCGAGGTCCTTTTTTCATCGGGTACTGAAGCGTTAGGTCGCCAGCAATCGCTATCGTTCTGTGCAACCGATTAATGGTCGCTGCGGTCCATCCTCCATGGCTCTTCTCAAGGACAACTGCATGAACGCCTGGTGGCATGAAGTCTGGGTAACCCTGCAAGCGGAATTCGCCGACATCGGCGACGCAGCACAATTGACCCGCATCACCGTGCGCCTGCTGATGGCGGCACTGCTGGGCGGAATTCTCGGCTTCGAGCGCGAGCACAAGGGCAAGGCAGCGGGCGTACGTACGCACATGCTGGTAGCCCTCGGCGCGGCGCTGTTTGTGCTGGTGCCACAGATGTCCGGTTCCCAGGCCGATGCGATGAGCCGGGTGGTGCAGGGCGTGATCGCCGGCATCGGCTTCCTCGGCGCCGGCACCATCCTGAAAAACCAGGAAGGTGACGAAGGCCACGTCAAAGGCCTGACCACCGCCGCCGGTTTATGGATGACCGCCGCCATCGGCGTCTCGGCCGGGTTGGGCCGCGAAGCCACGGCCGTGGTCAGCACACTGTTGGCGCTGGCAATCCTCGGCGTAATGCCAAGAATCGTAAAACTCATCGATAAAGACAAAGACCCAATGTAGGAGCTGCCGAAGGCTGCGATCTTTTGATCTTGATCTTCGGCCATTCAAAGCAAAGCAAGATCAAAAGATCGCAGCCTTCGGCAGCTCCTACAGGGATGAGTGCCGGTTATGGATTCACGATTACCAGTGGCAAAGTCGGTGGCGGATCCTGCTCAGGAAACGGTTCCGAATCGTCTTTTTTGCTGTCGGTATTCAAAAGTTCGTTGTGGCTAAAGTCGAAACTTTGATGGAGAAGGCAACTTTCCAGCTCTTTAATGATTGAGCTTCTGGAAGTTGTTTGCGCAAGGCGTTGTTCGGTATGAAAAAAAAGTAGTTGGTAGTTTGAGGTTTTCAAGATGAGGCCAGCCGTCGGTCATTCGTCCAGGGTTGAGCGCTTTTCTCCTGGCGCCCGCACTGTTTGGGAAGCTATCGACGTTGAAAAACAGTGTTTTCATGGCTGGCCACGCTCACGGCTATAGGGACATGGCTATCTAAACGCAAGGGAGGAGTTTTCGTAAGGGGCCGACCCATTGGAAACCCTACTACAGGATCGGGACTACACGCTTTTGGGAGGGGTCTTTCATTTCTTTAATGGATCGTTTCCACGAGGAGCGTGGAAACGATCATCAGCAGCCGTCTATTGTCATCACTCCGGATTCACAATCACCGGCGGCATCGTCGTCGGCGGTTCTTCCCTCGGCGGTGGGTTGGTGCCTGGCGGCTCTTCTTCGGGCACCGGTTGCGGATCGGTGGGTGGGATCACCGGGTCGTCGATGTTCGGGTCGGGTGTTGCGGCGGGGAAAGGATTGGTCATCGGTCTAACCTCCAGTGGCACATGGCGTGAGTCGTGCTTAAGTTGGTTGACCACCGTGTGAAGGATTTGATTCCAGCCAATTGCCTATGAACTTTTGCCGGTGCCAGCCGCTCGGAACCTAAGTGAGTTCATTCGGCGCGGGGCTTCCGGTGCCGACGACAACCAGACACAAGAGCGTCCATGGGGCGTAAAGGAGTGATGCTCGATGACTGCTGAAAAACCGACTGAGTTGAGCTACAACCCGCACATGCCGCTGTCGCAGGCGCTTCTGTTGCCACGAATCGCGATCGAAAACACCATGCCGACGCTCGAAGGCGGGCAGTTCGCGGTCAAGGCTGTGGTGGGGCAGGACGTGGTGGTGACCAGCAAGGTGTTTGCCGATGGTCACGACAAGCTCGCCGTTCGCGTACGTTGGCGCATCGAGGGCGATGAGGTCTGGCATAGCGAAGTCCTGACCGATCTGGGCAATAACGGCTGGCAAGGCCAGTTCCGTGTGGAAGATCAGGGCCGCTATGTCTTCTGTATCGAAGCCTGGATCGATCAGTTCGCCAGTTTCCGCTACGAACTGGAGAAAAAGCACACCGCCGGCGTTCCTGTCAGCCTTGAGTTGCAAGAAGGTCGTCTGTACGTCCAGCAAGCTGCCGAACGTGCCGAAGGGCAACTGAGCGAACAACTGGCCGCGTTGCACCACGAATTGTCCGGGCTGCTCGAAACCGAGCAGGTGGCGCTGTTTCTGCACCAGCGTAGCGCCGAACTGATGGCCCAGGCGGATCATCGCGCTTACCTGAGCCTGAGCCCCGAGTACCCGGTGGATGTCGAGCGCGAGCTGGCGCAGTTCGCCAGTTGGTATGAATTGTTTCCGCGCTCGATCACCGACGATCCGGCGCGCCACGGTACATTCAATGACGTGCACTCGCGTCTGCCGATGATTCAGGACATGGGCTTCGACGTCCTTTACTTCCCACCGATTCACCCGATCGGCCGCAGCTACCGCAAAGGCCCGAACAATTCGCTGACTGCCGGGCCGGACGATCCCGGCAGCCCTTATGCCATCGGCAGCGAAGAGGGCGGCCACGAGGCGATTCATTCCGAACTGGGCACCCGCGAAGACTTCCGCCGACTGGTGGCGGCAGCAGCCGATTACGGACTGGAAATCGCCCTCGACTTCGCCATTCAGTGTTCCCAGGATCATCCGTGGCTGCAGCAGCATCCCGGCTGGTTCAACTGGCGCCCGGACGGCACGATCAAATATGCGGAAAATCCGCCGAAAAAATACCAGGACATCGTCAACGTCGACTTCTATGCCGCGGACGCGATTCCCAGTCTCTGGGTTGAGTTGCGCGACATTGTGGTCGGCTGGGTCGAGGAGGGCGTGAAGATCTTTCGCGTCGACAACCCGCACACCAAGCCGCTGCCGTTCTGGCAATGGCTGATCGCCGATGTGCGGGCGCTGTACCCCGAGGTGATTTTCCTCGCCGAAGCGTTCACCACCCCGGCGATGATGGCGCGATTGGGCAAGGTCGGTTACTCCCAGAGCTACACCTACTTTACCTGGCGCAACACCAAACAAGAGTTGGCTACCTATTTCACTGAACTCAATGAATCGCCGTGGCGCGAATGCTATCGGCCGAATTTCTTCGTCAATACGCCGGACATCAACCCGGCGTTCCTGCATGAGTCTGGACGGGCCGGGTTTCTCATCCGCGCGGCGCTGGCGACCATGGGTTCGGGCCTGTGGGGCATGTATTCCGGTTTTGAACTGTGTGAAGCGGCGCCGGTGCCGGGCAAGGAGGAGTACCTCAATTCCGAGAAGTACGAGATCCGCCCACGGGACTTCACCGCACCGGGCAACATCATTGCCGAAATCGCCCAGCTCAATCGCATCCGCCGGCAGAACCCGGCGCTGCATACGCACCTGGGCCTGAAGGTCTACAACGCCTGGAATGACAACATTCTGTATTTCGGCAAGCGCAGCGCCGATGGCAGCAACTTCATTCTGGTGGCGGTGAGTCTTGATCCGCATCACCCGCAGGAGGCGAATTTCGAATTGCCGCTGTGGGAAATGGGCTTGTCCGACGATGCCAGTACCCAGGGCGAAGACTTGATGAACGGCCATCGCTGGACCTGGCACGGCAAATACCAATTCATGCGGATCGACCCGGCCCAGCATCCGTTCGGGATTTGGCGGATTACCTCATCTTGAATTCACTACCAACCCTGTGGCGAGGGAGCTTGCTCCCGCTGGGTCGCGAAGCGGCCCCATTTTCTTCAGGAACATGCGATTGACCGGTTTTTGCGACTGCTTCGCAGCCGAGCGGGAGCAAGCTCCCTCGCCACGGGTAATAACCCGTTTTTAGATCGGTGATCGGCTCAGCGGATATTCGAATTCATCAGGAGTTTCAAATGGCGAAGAAACCCAAGGCAGCCACATTCATCAAAGACCCGCTCTGGTACAAGGACGCGGTGATCTATCAAGTTCACGTCAAATCGTATTTCGACTCCAACAACGACGGCATCGGCGACTTTCCCGGCCTGATCGCCAAACTCGATTACATCGCCGACCTCGGCGTCAACACCATCTGGCTCTTGCCGTTCTACCCCTCGCCACGTCGCGACGACGGTTATGACATCGCCGAATACCGTGGCGTGCACAGCGACTACGGCACCATGGCCGACGCCAAACGTTTCATCGCCGAGGCGCACAAACGCGGCTTGCGGGTAATCACCGAACTGGTCATCAACCACACCTCCGACCAGCACGCCTGGTTCCAGCGCGCACGCAAAGCCAAGAAAGGTTCGGCGGCGCGGGATTTCTACGTGTGGTCCGATGACGATCAAAAGTACGATGGCACGCGCATCATTTTTCTCGACACCGAAAAGTCCAACTGGACCTGGGACCCGGTCGCCGGCCAGTACTTCTGGCACCGGTTCTATTCGCACCAGCCGGACCTGAACTTCGATAACCCGCAGGTCATGAAAGCCGTGCTGTCGGTAATGCGTTACTGGCTGGACATGGGCATCGACGGTTTGCGCCTCGACGCGATCCCGTACCTGATCGAGCGCGACGGCACCAACAACGAAAACCTGCCCGAGACCCACGACGTCCTCAAGCAGATCCGCGCCGAAATCGACGCCAATTACCCTGACCGCATGCTCCTGGCCGAAGCCAACCAATGGCCGGAAGACACCCAGCTGTATTTCGGCGACACCGACAAAAAAGGCCTGAACGGCGACGAATGCCACATGGCGTTCCACTTCCCGTTGATGCCGCGTATGTACATGGCGCTGGCCCAGGAAGACCGCTTTCCGATCACCGACATCCTGCGCCAGACCCCGGAAATCCCGGCCAATTGCCAATGGGCGATTTTCCTGCGCAATCACGATGAACTGACGCTGGAGATGGTCACCGACAAGGAGCGCGACTACCTGTGGAATTACTACGCGGCCGACCGTCGGGCGCGGATCAACCTGGGGATTCGCCGCCGTCTGGCGCCGTTGATGGAGCGCGACCGTCGGCGCGTGGAGTTGCTCAACAGTCTGTTGCTGTCGATGCCCGGTACGCCGACCTTGTACTACGGCGATGAAATCGGCATGGGCGACAACATCTACCTCGGCGACCGCGACGGCGTGCGCACGCCGATGCAATGGTCCATCGACCGGAATGGCGGCTTCTCCCGCGCCGATCCGGCCAGCCTGGTGTTGCCGCCGATCATGGACCCGCAATACGGCTACCTGTCGGTCAACGTCGAAACCCAGGCCGGCGACCCGCATTCGTTGCTGAACTGGACCCGGCGCATGCTCGCCGTGCGCAAGCAATCCAAGGCGTTCGGGCGCGGCACGCTGAAAATGCTCTCGCCGACCAACCGCAGGATCCTGGCCTACACCCGGGAATTCACCGGGGCGGACGGCAAGCACGAAATCATACTGTGTGTGGCCAACGTGTCGCGCAGTGCGCAAGCGGCGGAACTGGACCTGTCGGCCTACGTCGGCATGGTGCCGGTGGAGATGCTCGGCGGTAACGCTTTCCCGCCTATCGGCCAGCTGAATTTCCTCCTGACCTTGGCGCCCTACGGTTTCTATTGGTTCGTGCTGGCGGCGGAAAACCAGATGCCGAGTTGGCACGTGGAACCGGCGCAAAGCCTGCCGGACTTCACCACGCTGGTACTGAAAAAACGCATGGAGGAATTGCTGGAAGCGCCATCGCGCAACACCCTGGAACAGGAAATTTTGCCGAGCTGGCTGCAGAACCGTCGCTGGTTCGCCGGCAAGGACGCGGCCATCGACCAGGTCAACCTGGCCTACGGCGTGCGTTTTGGTGATGCGCTGCATCCAGTGTTGTTGAGTGAAATCGAAGTCACCAGCGGCGATCAGACCAGTCGTTATCAACTGCCGTTCGGCTTCATTGCCGAGGATCAGGTCGGTACGCCATTGCCGCAGCAACTGGCGTTGTCACGAGTGCGTCGCGGGCCGCAGGTCGGTTTGATCACCGATGCGTTCAGTCTGGAAAACTTCATTCGCACCGTGTTGCAGGGCATGCAGGACAATCTGGTGTTGCCTTCGGACGGTGGCGAGATCCGTTTCGAACCCACTGCCGAGCTGGAGAAACTGGGCCTGACGGCTGAGTCGGAAGTGCGCTATCTGTCCGCCGAGCAATCCAACAGCTCGGTGGTGATTGGCAACAGCCTGGTGCTGAAGCTGATTCGCAAAGTCGCGTCCGGCGTCCACCCGGAACTGGAGATGAGCGCCTACCTGACCGGCGCCGATTTCCGCAACATCTCGCCGCTGCTGGGCTCGGTCGTACGCCGGGACAGCAAGGGCGAAGACAACTTGCTGATGATCGCCCAAGGCTACTTGAGCAATCAGGGCGATGCCTGGGAATGGACCCAGAACAACCTGGAACGGGCGCTGCGCGACGAGTTGGCGGATGCCATGTCCGAGCAGGAGCAACACTACAACGCGCTCGGCGAGTTGAAAGATTTCGCCGGCATGCTGGGTCAGCGTCTGGGGGAAATGCATCAAGTGCTGGCGGCGCCGAGCGACAACCCGGACTTCGCTCCGCAGGTCACCACGCAAAAAGATGCGCTGGCCTCGGCCAAGGACGTTTCGGCGCAAATCGAGCATGCGCTGAAGTTGCTCAAGCAGCATCAAAACGAACTGCACCCGGCGGACAAAACCCTGGTCAGTCGTTTGCTGGACAACAAAAAAGCCATCCTCACGCATGTGCAAACCCTGGGCAAACAAACCGCCGGCGGCTTGCGCATCCGGGTACATGGCGACTTGCACCTGGGCCAGGTATTGGTGATCAAGGGCGATGCCTACCTGATCGACTTCGAAGGCGAACCGGCACGACCGCTGCACGAGCGCCGTGGCAAACACAGTCCGTATAAAGATGTGAGCGGCGTTTTGCGATCTTTCGACTACGCTGCGGCCATGGCCATTAACGTGCACAACGTTGATAACACAGCAGAAGCACGGGCGGCCCGGCAACGGGTTTCCGATCGCTACCTGAGCGAAGCTCGACAAGCATTTGTCGACGCTTATCGGCTGGCGGCAGCTAGTCTTGGTCATGCATGGCAAGATCCGGAAGGCGAAGACGCCGCACTGGCGTTGTTCGGCCTGGAGAAGGCAGCGTACGAAGTGGCCTATGAGGCAGAGAATCGCCCCACCTGGCTGTCCGTGCCCTTGCACGGTTTGTACGGGTTATTGAATGGGCTCAAACCCTTTTCCGATCTTGGTGGAGAGTAGTCATGAGTTTCTCGAACAAGGAAACGGGTCAGCATCACAAAGAAGCGCTGCTACCCAGGGCGCGGGATATTGATGCGCTGGTACGCGCCGAGCATCACGACCCCTTTGCAATACTCGGTCCCCATGGCGATGGCGCCGGTGGGCAGTTCATTCGGGCTTATCTGCCGGACGCGTTGAGCGTGCAGGTGGTGGCCAGGGATTCCGGAGAAGAACTCGGCAATCTCGAAGCAACGCAGACGCCGGGGCTGTTTGTCGGCCACTTTGACCGGGCGCAGCCGTATGTACTGCGAACCCGCTGGGCCGGTGGCGAGCAGTTTTCCGAAGACCCTTACAGCTTCGGCCCGTTGCTGGGCGAGATGGACTTGTATCTGTTCGCCGAAGGCAATCACCGCGATCTCAGCGCGTGCCTCGGCGCGCAGTTGAAGACGGTGGACGGTGTCGACGGCGTGCGTTTCGCCGTATGGGCGCCAAACGCCAAACGGGTGTCGGTGGTCGGTGACTTCAACAACTGGGACGGCCGCCGTCATCCGATGCGCCTGCGTCATCCCACCGGGGTCTGGGAATTGTTCATCCCGCGCATGCAGGCGGGGGAGGCGTATAAATACGAAATCCTCGGTGCCCACGGCATTCTGCCGCTCAAGGCCGACCCGATGGCATTGGCCACCTCGTTGCCGCCGGACACCGCATCGAAGGTTGCACCGCCGCTGAATATCGACTGGCAAGACCAGGAATGGATGCAGGCCCGGGGCGAACGGCAGCGTCCGACCGCGCCGCTGTCGATCTACGAACTGCACGCCGGTTCGTGGCAATGTGAACTGGACGACTTGGGTGAAGTGGCCCGTCAGTACACGTGGCCCGAACTGGCCGAGCGGCTGATCCCCTATGTGAAAGAACTCGGGTTCACCCACATCGAACTGATGCCGATCATGGAGCACCCGTTCGGAGGTTCGTGGGGTTATCAATTGCTCTCGCAGTTCGCCACCAGCGCCCGCTATGGCAGCGGCGATGAATTTGCAGCCTTCGTCAACGCCTGTCACCAGGCCGATATCGGCGTGATCCTTGACTGGGTGCCGGCGCATTTCCCTACCGACACCCACGGTCTGGCGCAATTCGACGGCACCGCGCTGTACGAATACGGCAACCCGCAGGAAGGTTTCCATCAGGATTGGGACACGCTGATCTACAACCTCGGCCGCACCGAAGTGCACGGCTACATGCTGGCGTCGGCGTTGCACTGGCTCAAGCATTTCCACGTCGACGGCCTGCGCGTGGATGCCGTGGCGTCGATGCTGTACCGCGACTATTCGCGCAAGGCCGGCGAGTGGGTGCCAAACCGCCATGGCGGACGGGAAAACCTCGAAGCCATCGATTTCCTCCGTCACCTCAACGACGTGGTAGCACTGGAAGCGCCCGGCGCGCTGGTGATTGCCGAGGAGTCCACCGCGTGGCCGGGCGTCAGCCAGAGCACGCAACAGGGCGGACTGGGCTTCGCCTATAAATGGAACATGGGTTGGATGCACGATTCGCTGCATTACATCCAGCAAGATCCGATGTACCGCGCCCATCACCACAACGAACTGAGTTTCGGCCTGGTGTACGCCTGGTCCGAACGCTTCATCCTGCCGATCTCCCACGATGAAGTGGTACACGGCAAGCACTCGCTGATCGACAAAATGCCCGGCGATCGCTGGCAGAAATTCGCCAACCTGCGGGCCTACCTGAGCTTCATGTGGACCCATCCGGGCAAGAAGCTGCTGTTCATGGGGTGCGAGTTCGGCCAGTGGCGCGAATGGAATCACGACCAGCAACTGGATTGGTACCTGCTGCAATACTCCGAACATAAAGGCGTGCAGAAACTGGTGGGCGACCTCAATCGCCTATACCGCGAAATACCGTCGCTGCACGAACAAGACGATGTGCCGCAGGGCTTCCAGTGGTTGATCGGCGACGATGCAATCAACAGCGTTTACGCCTGGCTGCGCTGGAGCAAGGAGGGTAAGCCGGTGCTGGTGGTGGCCAACTTCACGCCAGTGCCCCGCGAGGCTTATCGCGTAGGCGTGCCGATCGCCGGGCGCTGGACCGAGTTGCTCAACAGTGATTCGGCGACCTATGCCGGTTCAAACTATGGGAACGGTGGCGGGGCGTTTACCGAAGAAGCGCCGAGCCATGGGCAGGCGTTGTCGCTGGTGCTGAATTTGCCGCCGTTGGCGGTGTTGATATTGAGTCCTGAGGGCTGATTCGAAACCGCGTCGCTGCCATCGCGGGCAAGCCCGCTCCCACAGGTTTCGTGAGATCCCTGTGGGAGCGGGCTTGCCCGCGATGGCGTCAGCTTGAGCAACGCGAATCTTGAGGACTTAACCTCACCACCGCATCCGCACACCCAAGCTACCAATCAAACCATTCAAGTCGTTGTCATCCACATCACTGCTGTAGTCCGCGCTGACATACAGGCTCACGGCGGGTGTCACTCTGGCCACCAGACCCAGACCCAGTTCAACCGTCGAAGATTTGCGACTGCTGCTGATCTTGTCGACCTCGTCGAGGGTCACGGTATTGCCGGTATACACCGTGTGCCACAAGTTGGTCCGCACATAGGGTTCGACGGGCAGGCCGTTGATGTCGTAACTGCCTTTCAATTTGGCACCGACGCGACCACTCCATGACGTCACGTCGCTGGAGGACGCATTGCCCGAGCCCGCATAAGGGGTGTCCAGGGTGATGCGCTGATTGATCAACTGCGCCTGAGGTTCAACCACCCAGTTTTCGCTGATGCCAATCGGAAAGCCACCTTCGACCGACAACGTTACCGCGCTGCCTTCGGCGGCTTGCCGGGCGCCTTGTTCGTTACGGCTGAAACCGTTGACCCGGCCACCACTGGCGGACAAGTCGACGTGCCAGCCTTGCGGGCCGGTCAAGCTGTAATAAGCGCCGAGGCTTTCGCCTTGCAGGTTGAGGGTGTTGGTGTTCGGATCAGACATGGCGCGATTGGTCACCAAGCCATTGCTGTTGGCCTGGAACTGGCTGGTGCCGCCGATCAGGCCGACCCGTTGAGTATGACCACTGCCGCTCTTTAAGGTCAGGATCGCCGGGCTTTTGAGTTCGCCGGAACCGGGGATGGAGAAGCCCTGGGCCAAGGCATCGTTTTGTGCCTGGCGTGAAGCTTTTCCATAGAGTTGGTCCCAGGCAGAGGGCGTTGCATCTTCGGTGATGAAGTGGCTGCTTCGCATATCGGGGTGAGGGCTGAAACGGCCGGGATACGTGGTGTCGAGGGCGGGCAAGGTAAGTACCGGAACGTCCTGGCGATACCAGGGCGTTGCTTCTTCCTCGGCCGGGGAGGCCTGCACTTCCATGGAAGAGCACAGCAGGAGTGAACTCGAGACAGTGCAAAAAGTAACTTTGATCTCTTGTTGGGTGAATGAGGTTTTCATGGGGGTCTACCTTGCAATCGCATGCCGTTCTCGCTTTGTCGTCTCTCCTACCCCGAATGAGGGGCGACCGATGGATGGGAGCAAGCCGAGGACCGCCCGGTTTAGCGGGTGTCTTGGCGGGCTTGTCCCTGATGTTGATGCCGGGGGTAGTACGGTGTAGCTAAGAAGACCCCTGCCACTGCGTCAAGAAAATGGCCGATAAGTGGTAGGGGTATTTTTGGTCATGTAAGTGACTGATTTTCGACGCATGCCTAAGTTCTTGTTTATTGGCAAAATCGTCAAAATAGTCACGAGCTAGAGCGTTTGCTTCGTATTACCAGCTAATCCTCACACCGAAATTTCCGGACATTCCGCGCTGCTGATTGCTGTCGATATTGCTGCTGTAATCCGCGCTGGCGTAGACGCTGACGGAAGGGGCCAGAGTCAACACGGCACCGACGCCAAGATCGGCATAGGACGACTTTTGTTCAGTGTCGATATCGGTGGTGCTGGCGAAGGTGACCGTATCGGTCGCGGAAAACGTGTGCCACAGGTTGGCGCGCAGATAGGGTTCCAAGGGCAGGCCGGCGACGTCGTAACTGCCTTTGAGTCGCGCACCGAGCCGTCCGGTCCAGGCGGGATCGGAGTCGAACTTCACCGTTGAAACGCCGTCGTTCTGGCTGTCGAGTGAAACCTGTTGATGGATGATTTGTGCCTGGGGTTCGAGCACCCATTTGTTCGCGAGCGCAAAAGGGTAGCCGGCCTCTGCAGAAAGGGTCACGGCGTGGCCCTTGTTGTCGATCTTCAGGCCACGGTCGGAATGACTGTCACCGTCCAGCCAGGTGTACATCGCCACGGTATCGACGTACCAGTTTGCCGGGTCGGTCAGGGTCCAGTAGAGACCGACGCTGTCGCCCTCAAGCTCCACCTTGCCAGCGCGCTTGCCTTCGAAGCCCTGGTTGAAACCGTCGACATCGCCTTGCAAGCGACTGTGACCCACGAAGAACCCGGTGCGCTGGGTTTGCCCGCCAGCAGTTTGCGAGCCGAACAGGTCGTTGCCCACCTGAAATCCATTGAGTGAACCGTCGAGCCGTGGCGTCACGGTGCCGGCCCAGGTCTGGTCGAGATCCTTGCCATACACCCGGCCCCAGCCCGCGCCGAACGCTCCGGTTTCGGTCAGCAGGCGTTGATCGCCCTGGCGATCGTGGAAGGTGCCGAGGGCGGTCAGTGCCAGTTGCGCATTCGCAGACGGCAATACTGACCAGACCGGCACTTCCTGACGGTACAGGGGAATCGGTGCGGCGCCGGGTACGGCAACCGGCAGAGGTGGCGACCCGGCAGCGGCGACCGGCGTCGCGAGCGGTGCTGCATCCGGTGGTACCAGAATGGGGGGCAGAGTGGGGTCCGGGTTCGGCACTGATGCTGGTGCGACCAGAATCGGTGGCAAGGTCGGATCCGGGTTGGCCACCGCGACCGGTGCTACCAGAATCGGTGGCAGGGCCGGGTCCGGGTTGGGCACTACGAGCGGTGGCACCAGAATCGGCGGCAAGGCGGGGTCGGGGTTGGGCACTTCGACCAGCGGCACGGACACCACGGACGAGCGCAGGTACCAACTGTTTACGCTGTCAGCGGTGGTGCCGCCCTTGAACAAGGAGTATTGGAAGGCCCCGACCGACAGCGGTGTGTTGTTCAAGGTGAAGGCAGCGTTGTCGCTGGTTGCGGTGCCTTGGGCCTGTACCACCTGGATGCCGTTCTGCTGGGTCAGTGCACCAAGGCCACCAAGATTAGTGACGGCAATCGTGGTGCTGCCAGTGATGGTTCCATCGTTGACCACCAGTTTGTCGCTGGGGGAACTGTCATCCCCGAGGATACTTTGCAACAGCAGCTGACCGCCGCTGCCGGCGTAATTGCCTTGCACCGTCAGCGTGTCGTTGGTGCGGGTATTACCGCTGCTCAGGTCGATCACCCCGGCGTTGTTCAAGGTGGCGAGTTGGCCGGCGGTGAAGGGTGTGATGCTGCCTTGGGTCGATGTCATTGTGCTGCTGGCGTCGATGTTGAACACACCGGTGCCGCTGGCGCTGTCACCCAGGACAAGACTACCGTCCAGGTCGAAGCGCGAGCCGTTGTTCAGGTTCACGGCTTCAAAGTTGCTGTAGCGAGCGGCACCGGCAGTCGTCGTGTGATCGAAGGTCAGTACGTCGTTGCCGGGACCACCGTTCAGGCCTGGAGTCAGGGCAAGGGTGCTTTCGTCGAGGTTGCGTAAAATCGCGCTGTCGTTGCCACCCTCCAGCAAAATTGCCGAGCGGATCTCACCGCCGCCGTCCCAAACGAATTTTTCGTCACCCACGCTGGTGCGGATCTCGCCGACGATCTCGCCACCGGTCACGGTGACACTGTCGTTGCCGCCACTGACACTGATGTTGCCGCCAATCTTGCCACCGGTGACGATGATGGTGTCGGTGCCGAAACCGGTGACCAGGTTGCCAAGGATTTGCCCACCCGACATATCGAACAGGTTGTTATCGAGCTTCATGTCGACCCGGCCGATAGTGCCTCCGGTCATTCTGGCGGTGTCGCCGTCCTCGTAAGCGCCGACGATCGTGCCGTCAGTCATCAAAAAGAAATCGCGACTATCGCCCTGGGCCAGGGACTGAATGGTCCCGCCCGTCATGGTGAAGTTATCGACGCCGTTGCCTTGGTTGACAGCCTTGGAGATTTGGCCGGCACTGATACTGAAGTTGTCGGCGCCATCACCTTGATTGACCGTGCCGGTGATGCTGCCGGAATTCATGGTGATCGTGTCGCTGCCCGCGCCGAACGTCACGTTGCCATTGATCGTGCCGGTGCCATTGGTTGGAAAGGTCAGGGTGTTATCGCCCGAAAGATCCGACAGCGCTGTGCTGCTGCCACTGTCACACGTGAAGTTGTCATTGCCCGCCGTGGGAGTGAGGGTGCAAGCCGCTTGAGTGGTGAGGGGCCAGCCGAGGCTCAGCCAGATCGAAACGGCACAGGCGCTGTAACGGTATTTGGGCAGATCGTTCGAAAAATTCATCCTTGTCTCCCGCGTATTGGTCGGCGGCTGAGCTGCTGCTTGTCAAAAGCAGCAAGGCATCAGGAGCCCATTGCAGCACGGGTTGCGAGACAACATCGGGAAGAAACATTCCCGTAGCGGAGCACCTTCAGCAACGACGGCCACTGTGAGTCGCACGTCCGTTGGGTTGGTTGTAACGGACGTGAGAACCGTAGCAGTAGTTTTTTGCGGTCGCTACTGTCAGAAATAACAGGTAGGGCGAAAAATCACTCTCTTGGGAGAGGATTCAGCAGGGTTTCAGAGGTGCACTTCCACCGCCAACGGCAAATGATCCGAAAGGTGCGTCCAGGGCTTGTGCCCAAGGATTCTTGGCTCATGACTGCTGGCATTGCGCAGGTAGATACGGTCCAGGCGCAGCAGCGGAAAACGCGCCGGGTAGGTTTTGGCGGGGCGGCCGTGATGGCGTTCGAAGGCTTCGTGCAGGTAATCGCGACGGGCGAGGGCGGCGTTGCCTTGGAGCTGCCAGTCGTTGAAGTCGCCAGCGATGATTACCGGTGCATCGTCGGGCAAGGATTCGAGCAGTTGGCAGAGCAACTGCAACTGCAGGTGGCGATGGCTTTCGAGCAAACTCAAGTGCACGCAGATGGCATGGACTTCGGCGTGGCCCGGTACGTCCAGCACGCAATGCAGCAACCCTCTACGTTCAGGCCCGGTGATGGAGACATCGAGGTTGCGGTATTCGCGGATCGGGTATTTCGACAGCAGCGCGTTGCCGTGATGACCGTCGGGATAGACCGCGTTGCGGCCATAGGCGAAGTCGCTCCACATGCTGTCGGCGAGGAATTCGTATTGCGAGGTTTGCGGCCAATCGTTGTAGCGTGAGGAATGGCGCTCATGCTCGCCAACCACTTCTTGCAGGAACACCAGGTCCGCTGATGTGCTGCGCACCGCTTCGCGCAGTTCCGGGAGGATGAAGCGTCGATTGAGTGCGGTGAAACCCTTGTGGGTGTTGACCGTCAGCACGCGCAATCGGTGAATGGCCGGCGGGGTGTTCAACGGCACTGACGCTTCTGGCTGCCGCTTGGGATTACTGGTCACTGTTACTCCTCTGAATCAGGGTCGCTTATGTATGCGACTGATGGCGGGGCGGGCAGTTCAGCGCGATTCGTCGAGACGTCAAAAGATCGCAGCCTGCGGCAGCTCCTACATTGGAATGCGTTCTCCTGTAGGAGCTGCCGCAGGCTGCGATCTTTTGATTTTCATACAAACACAATCTCATACGGCAAGCGCATCCGCTCCAGCACCACAGGCGGCAGCAGCGGTGCAAGGCCAATCGCCGGATCGCCATCGAGCTGACTGGCATAAGCATGGGTGGCGTGGCTTTTGCGCGCGACGGTCCAGGTGTCCAAACGTACTTTGCGCGCGCGATGCCAAGGGATGGAGCCGTGATCCCGCGCCGCCAGGTGCCAGGCCCAAACCGGCACTTCGTTAATGGTTGCTCCCGCGATGGTCGCGGCATTGGAGCTGGCGCGACCGACAGCGTCATGGTCGGCGGTGCCGTCTTCGCCCCAAATGCTGAACACCACATCACCGGGGCGTAGATAACGGCTGATGAATTGCGTCAGTTCCTGCTCATGCTCGGCCAGGGTGTTGTCGGTGAAGCCGCCGCGAATCCATTTCAGGCTGTGCATCGGCAACCCGAGCCGACGCAGGGCTTCGACGCTTTCCTGGGAGCGAAACACGCTGAGGCGTTTTTCCGACCAGTGCGCAGAAGTCGGTTGGCTGGCGCTGCCGTCGGTCACCGATATCAATTGCAAGGGATGGCCGGTGGCGCTGAGCAATTGCAGCAGACCTCCACACATCACCACTTCATCGCCGGGATGCGCAGAAATCACCACCGCGCGCGCACCCGCAGGCACCAAAGACTGGGTGCTGATGACCGGAATGTTTTCGAGTTGCGGGGCGCTGTTCCAGATTTGCCCTGGGGCGCTGCTTTCACTGATGGAAACAGGTTTCATGGGGTTACGTCCTTGTTACGCGAGCCACGCGGGCTGGTTGATAACGAAGCGCGGCGCTCCGAACCCTGGAGTGCCGCGCATCGAGTATTGCTCATGTCAGGGTATTCGTCGCGTCCCGGGCGCGCTCAATTGCAATATTTATCGACCGTGTATCCGGCAGCTGTCACTCCTCTTCTTCATGCTGCAATTCGAACAGCAGCAACGACCGTCCGGTGACCGAGTATTCGTGACCGAATTCGAAGCGCTCCTGGCCGCGAATCGACGGTTGATTGGTGTCGATCATGCAGGTCCAGAAACCGCCATCGGGCACTTCCGGCAGGAGGAAATTGACGACATCGTGATGGGCGTTGACCACCAGCAGCAGGGTGGCATCGCCACCTTTGCGGCGGATACCGGTTTCCTGCGCACGGCCGTCGAGCAGCATGCCCATACAACGGTTGTGCGCATCGTGCCAATGCTCGGTGGTCATTTCGCTGCCGTCCGCCGCCAGCCAAGTGACGTCCTTGACGCCGATGTCCTCGTTGTAATTGCCCACCAGGAAACGTCCGCGCCGCAGAATCGGGTAGGCCAGGCGCAACTTGATCAGGCGTTTGACGAATTTGAGCAGTGCCTTGCCTTCTTCGCTCACGTACCAATTGACCCAGCCGATTTCGCTGTCCTGGCAATAGGCATTGTTGTTGCCATTTTGGGTGCGGGCGAATTCGTCGCCGGCCACCATCATCGGGGTGCCTTGCGACAGCAACAACGTGGCGAAGAAGTTGCGCATTTGCCGCTGGCGCAGTTCATTGATCTCCGGATCGTCGGTAGGACCTTCGACACCGTGGTTCCAAGACAGATTGTTGTTGCTGCCGTCCTGGTTGTTCTCATCGTTGGCTTCGTTGTGCTTGTCGTTGTACGACACCAGATCATTGAGGGTAAAACCGTCATGGGCGGTAATGAAGTTCAGCGAGGCATAGGGGCGCCGGCCTCGATGATTGAACATTTCCCCGGAGCCGGTCATGCGCGCGGCGAAGTCAGCCAGTTGGCCGTCGTCGCCTTTCCAGAAGGCGCGCACGGTGTCGCGGAACCGGTCGTTCCATTCCACCCAGCCGGGCGGGAATTTGCCGACCTGATAACCGCCGGGGCCACAATCCCAAGGCTCTGCGATCATTTTCACCTGACGCAGCACCGGATCCTGACGGCAAGCGACGAGGAAACTGTGACGCTCATCGAAACCATCGTGATAGCGCCCGAGAATGGTCGCCAGGTCGAAGCGGAAACCGTCCACGTGCATTTCCGAGGCCCAGTAACGCAGGGAGTCGGTGACCATTTGCAGTACGCACGGGTGGCTCAAATCCAGGGTGTTGCCGGTGCCGGAATCGTTGATGTAGAAGCGCTTGTCGTCGGGCATCAAGCGGTAGTAGGAGGCGTTGTCGATACCGCGCATGGACAGGGTCGGGCCTTGCTCGTTGCCCTCGGCGGTGTGGTTGTAGACCACGTCGAGAATCACTTCCAGATTGGCGTCGTGCAGGTGCGCGACCATTTCCTTGAACTCGGCGATCTTGCCGCTGGCCAGGTAGCGCGGGTCAGGGGCGAAGAACGCGATGCTGTTGTAGCCCCAGTAATTGGTCATGCCTTTGTGCAGCAGGTGCTGGTCATTGACGAAGGCGTGGATCGGCAGCAATTCCACGGAGGAAACGCCGAGCTTGCGAATGTGTTCCAGCACGTCATCGACCATCAACCCGGCAAAGGTGCCACGCACGTTCTCGGGGACCGTAGGGTGACTCATGCTGATGCCGCGCACGTGGGTCTCGTAAATGATGGTTTTGTCCCACGGCACACTGACCCGATGATCGTGGCCCCAGGTATGCGCCGGATCGATCACCTTGCACTTGGGTACGAAAGGCGCACTGTCGCGCTCATCGAAACTGAGGTCGGCATCAGGGTGGCCGATGGTGTAGCCAAACAAAGCTTCGGACCATTTCAACTGGCCGACCAGTTGTTTGGCGTAGGGGTCGATCAGCAGTTTGTTGTGGTTGAAGCGATGGCCGTTGACCGGGTCATACGGGCCGTAGACGCGGTAGCCGTAGATCAGGCCCGGATGGGCGTCGGGCAGGTAACCGTGAAAGATTTCGTCGGTGTATTCCGGCAGTTCGATACGTTCCAATTCCACTTCGCCGGCGTCGTCGAAAATGCACAATTCGACCCGGGTGGCGTGGGCGGAAAACAAGGCGAAGTTGACGCCCAGACCATCCCAGGTCGCACCCAGCGGGAAGGGCAGGCCTTCCCGGATTCGCGAGGCCTCGGCTTGAGGTGCTGGCGCGGCTTTCTTTGGACTGGTCATAGGTGCTCCTGCAAAGTGAGGTACAGATACGCCGCAATCTGTGGGAGCGAGCTTGCTCGCGATGGCGGCGTGTCAGGCAATACATGTGTTGAATCTGGTTCCGTCATCGCGAGCAGGCTCGCTCCCACAGGTTATTTTTTTCAGGATGAGCGCTTTCACAGTGGCGAGCGGACTCGCCACGGAATGCGTAAAAACAACAGTTGGAAAAAGTCAGACCGCAGGCGGTTTTCGCGCAGCGCGGGGCTTTTTCTCGGCGGCTTTTTCCCCGGGAGGAATGACGGACGAAGCCGCGGCCGGTTTGGCTTTGGCCTTTGGCGTGGCCACTTTGATCTCGCCTGCCTTGCCGTTGGCGGTCTTGCTGACGGCTGGTTTGCCGGTCGGGGCTTTCGCCGGTTTTTTCGGCGCCAGGGCTTCAGCTTCAGCCAGTTTGCGCGCCATCTCCCAGTGGCGGGCTTCCTGACCTTCGGGTTTTCCTTCTGACTCCCAGATCTGATAGGCAAACTCGCGGATGCGTTTATCGTCGGTACTCATCGCAATGCTCCTGAACTGAACTCAAGTGTCGCTAGTTTTGGATAAAGAGATTGACCGGGAAATCCCCCAGCGCGGCGCTGATCATCAGCTCCCTGTGTTCTGTGACTGTGACGCTGGAAAAAAGTCCCTTCAGATTTTCGTCTGCGCTCATGAACGGCAAATTGACCCGGGTATCGCCCCACTGCGGCGCGTCCACGTGTGGCACGGCACTGTTTTCCAGCAGCGTCGCGCAATGGATCGGCACGATGACGATGGCGCGCTTTCCCTCCCATTCGCGCACGAAACCCAGTACCCGATGTGCCTGGCTGCCGATGACGACGAGGGCCTGGTAAGACCCACGTCGAAACAACTCGGCGTGCTCGGCACGTGTGTTTAACGTCTGCGCAATCAAGGTTTGCTTGATGCGCCCGTCGCGCCAGTGCTCCAACAAATCAGGCAGGTCCAGCGTTTGCTGCAAGGCCTGTTGGCGGCTGGCGTAATCCACCGGGCGGCGGTTGTCCGGATCGACCAGGGTGAAGTCCCAGAAGTCGTTGCCCTGATAGAGGTCCGGCACCCCCGGCACGGTCATGCGCAGCAAGGTTTGCGCCAATCCATTGAGGGCGCCGGGTACGGCAATCGTCCGGGCTACCTTGGCCAGGGCAGTGCGCAACAGATCACCTTCAGGGCTCAGCAGCAGGCGCTGGGTGAAGCGTTCGGTCGCTTGTTCGTAAGCATCGTTCGGTGCGCTCCAGCTGCTCTGCAACTTGGCTTCGCGCAGGGCTTTGCGTTGCCATAGGCTGATGCGTTGGGCATAGGCCTCAAGCGCCGGCTGATCATCGGGACGCAGGTCCAGCGGCCAACTGCCGAGCAACGCTTGATAGAGAATCAACTCGTCGCCGGCTGACGGCATCTGGTCATCGTCGCGCAACGGACGGGCGAGGGCGCGCCAGAGGCCGATCTGTTCGACGCACCATTTGCTGCGCTCACTCAAGATGGCCAGGCGCGCGCGCGTGTCCTCGCCGCGCTTGTGATCGTGGGTCGCGGTGGCGAGCAGGTTGTCCGGGAACAGTTCCAGGCGCTGGAGGTTGGCCTCATGGAAATCAGATACTGGCGCACTGAATTGCTCGGTGCTGAAACCGACATCATTGCGTGACAGCAACACCGCCGAGCGATAGAACGCGGTGTCTTCCACAGCCTTCGCGGCGGCCGGTGAAGTCAGTTGTTGAAAGCGCACGCAGGCATGTTTGAGCCGCTTGCGCAGGCGACCGGCAGGACGTTTGCGCCAAGGCTCGCCACCCAACCAATTGGCCAGGCAATCGAGCACCGGCCAATCAGCTTCGCCGAGGGTTTGCCGGGCGCCGTCCATGGCTTGCTGGAAAAACACTTCGTCCTGTTCTGAACGCCCAAGGGCGCTGATGTAGGTGCGATACACCGAGAAATGCACGATCAGTTCCTGCAACGCTCGACGGATCGCGCCGAGCGTCAGGTCACGGGTCATCAGGTCATCCCGCGCTACTTGCAACAAGGCTTGCGCGACGCTTTCGAAATCCCCGGCGAGCGAGCCATTGAGGATCTGCTGCCGCGCCAGTTGCGCTTCCTGGCGGAAGTCGGCCGGGCGTTCGCTGTAGCGCTGCCAGACTTCACTCAGGTTTTGCTGGCCCTCAGGATCGTGCTGCAGCAGCGACAACTGATTCATGAATTCGTAGCCGGTGCTGCCGTCAACCGACCAGTCGCGGTGCAGGGTTTCGCCTTCGCCGAGGATTTTTTCGACGTAGATCGGCAGGTGCCGACCCGGTGCCAGGCTGTCGACCCGACGCCGCAATTTGCGGCAGTAGCCTCGCGGGTCGGCGAGGCCGTCGATGTGGTCGATGCGCAAGCCGTCGATCAACCCTTCAGCCACCAACTGGAAAATCTTCGCGTGGGTGGCCTCGAACACGGCGGGGCGCTCTACGCGCAAACCGCCCAGTTCGTTGACATCGAAAAACCGCCGCCAGTTGATGTCATCCGCGGCGGTGCGCCAACTGGCCAGACGATAACTTTGTCGCTCCAGCAGGTTGTGCAGCCGTTGGAAGCCTTCGCTGGTCAGCGAGTCGTAGGCTGTCAGGTTGTGCTCGATGCCTTGCAGAACCGCGGGGTGGCTGGCCAGTTCGCGTAATTCATCTTTTAACGCAATCGCCAGGTTGTGGGCGTCGGTCTGGTAACTCAGCGTACTGAAGCGGTCCGCGAGCAATTTGAGCGGCTCGGCTTCGGCCTTGAGCAGCTCGCCGTAATCGCTGGGGCAAATGGGAAAGTGATGATCGTAATGCTCGACGTAAAACGCGCCGCGCTCATCGAAGCGCAGCTTCAGGGTGCCGTCCTGCAGGGCGATGCCGTAGTCACTGCCAAGGAACGGCAACAGCAACTGTCCCTCCATCAACGGGTCGGGTGAGTGCCACTGAATATCGAAGAACTCGCTGTACGGGCTCAGGCGCCCCCATTCCAGCAAGTCCAGCCACCACGGATTGTCGTTACCGCCGACCGCCATGTGGTTGGAGACGATGTCGAGGATCAGCCCCATGTTCTGCTCGCGCAGCGCACTGACCAAACGGCGCAACGCTGCCTCGCCGCCGAGTTCCGGGTTGACCGTGGTCGGGTCCACCACGTCATAGCCGTGCATGGAGCCGGCGCGAGCGCTCAGCAGTGGCGAAGCGTAGACGTGACTGATGCCCAGACGAGCGAAGTACGGCACCAGCGGCACGGCATCGTCGAGGGTGAAATCTTTATGAAATTGCAGGCGCAGGGTGGCCCGTAGCGGCTGGGTCATGACTGGATTCATTGGTCACGCTCGGCCGCCTGAAGCCGCGCACAGGCGAGCAGTTCCAGGCGCCGGGCGGCGTCCGGATCATCGAGCAGGGCTTCGCTGTTGCCGGGCAAACGTCGGGACCAATTGGGGTGAGTATCGATGGTGCCCGGCAGGTTGGCCTGTTGTTCTACGCCCAACGCATCCTCCAGCGGCAGCAGCACCAGCGGCGCGCGGGTATGGCCGAGGAAACGCACGCTGGCGTCGAGGATCTGGTCAGTCTCATGGGACTCTTCGCGAAAGTTTTGCGGGTCCTCACTCAACGTCCGGCGCAGTCCTTCGCGCTCGCGTTCGCGGTGCTGGCGCCATTCGATTTCACCGTTGGCATCAATCAGGCTGAGGCGCGCATTCCAGTCGATATCGCGGCCATGCCACCAACCATTGAGGGTGGGCAAGTCGTGGGTGCTGGTGGTGGCGAGTGCGTTGTCCGGCCAATCGAGGATCGGTTTGAAATGGGTGTTGTCCTGTTCAAACAGCAACACCCGCATGCCGAGGATCGAACGGGCAATGAGTTTTTCCCGCAGTCCGTCCGGCACCGTACCGAGGTCTTCGCCGAGGACGATGGCCTGATGGCGATGGGACTCCAGGGTCAGTAATCGCAGCAGGTCATCCAGCGGGTAATACAGATAGGCGCCATCGGCGGGCGGTGCACCGTTGGGGATCACCCACAGGCGCTGCAGGCCCATGACATGATCGATCCGCAGGCCACCGGCGTGGGCGAAGTTGGCGCGGAGCATTTCGATGAACGCGCGGAAACCGTTGCGCACCAGACCTTCGGGGGAGAACGCGGAAATCCCCCAACCCTGCCCGGTGCGGTTGAGAATATCCGGTGGCGCACCGACGGTGAGGGCGGCGAGCAATTCGTCCTGACGACTCCAGGCCTGGCTGCCACCGCCATCGGCACCGACGGCCAGGTCGGCGATCAGGCCTATGCCCATGCCGCTGCTGCGGGCGGCGGCTTGCGCACGCTCCAGGCATCGGGTGATCAGCCACTGGCAAAAGGCGAAGAAGCCGATGCGTCCGGCGTTCTCTTCGGCGAACTCGGCGAGGGCGGCGCTGCGCGGGTTTCGCCACTGTTCGGGCCATTCGCGCCAGTCAAGGCTTAGGCCTTGCGCGGCGCGGGTTTCCTGAATGGCTTCGAAGCGGCAGTGGTTTTCCAGCGCTTCACCGCCGGCGTGACGAAAGCTGCTGAAGTCGGCGTGCAGCGGGTGTTCGCCCTGAACGAAACCTTCGTACAGCGCTTGCAGTAGTCGGTGCTTGGCTTCGGCGGCGGTAGGCCAATCGATCAGGGGCTGTTCTTCAAGATGCTTGAGTTCAGCGGCCAGGCCCGTGGCGTCGATGGCGGTACGCATCGCGCGCTCACCGAGTATCGCCCCCGGCGCGCAATACAGGCTGTTGAGAAACAGACGGCTGGACGGCGAATAGGGGCTGTAGCGGTGCGTATCGTTGGCAAACATGGCGTGCAGTGGGCTGATCGCCAGCGCTTCGGCACCGCGTTCGCCCGCCACTCGAGCCAGGTCTTCCAGGGCTTGGGTATCGCCGAAACCGCCATCACCGGGACGGCGCAGTGAGTACAGCTGCACGCTCAAGCCCCAGGTGCGCGGGATCGGGCTGTCCACCGCATCGCCGACGCTGTAGCAGCGGGCGGGCGCCACGGCCAGGGTGAAGCTTTGGCCGTCGATGTTGACGTGTTGATAGCCGACCGGAATCAGCCCTGGCAATACGGCCTCGGCATCCAGTTTGAGGCTGAGCCGCGCGCCATCTTCGAGGTGGATTTCGCACGGTGTCAGCGGCTCGAAGAAGTGCGCCAGATTCAGACCGACGCCAAAATCGGCGGTGATCAATGGCGGCAGGTGTCGGGTTTGTTGCACCGCTTGCAATTCGAGCAGGCTGGCGTCGATTTCCTGGGCGCTGCCGGCTGGGTGGCCGAGGCCGGTCAGGACCGCGCGTAACACTGATGGAGCGACTTTCTGCGGCCGGCCGTTGGCGTCGATCCAGTCCACCGCCAAACCAGCTCGGCTGGCCAGTATTTCCAGTTGCGCATCACTCATTGGCGCTCTCCATCCGGGGGTAGCAAAGGGGCTGCGGCCGTGAGGCTGACTAGCGCGCAATACGGGGCAAGCGTGCCCTGTTCCAACAGGCCGGCTGACTGCGCCGGGTGTTCAAACAACAGCTTAGCGTCGGCCTGTGGGGTGTGGACCACGGGCGTGTCGCTGAGGTTCAGGTCAATGCGCAGCTGACTGCCATCGCCCAGTCGCCAGCGTGCGCTGACTGCGCCTTTGGCCAACACTTCGGCCCCCAATGCATAGGCTCCGGGCAGATGTGCAACGATGTGCTCGCGGCGAAGTTGCAGCAGACGGCGATACAGATCATGCGGGCTCGATGGGTGGGTTGGCTTGAGCTCGGGTCGAGACGCTTCGAAGGTCTGTTGCGCGTTGGGGTCAGGGATCTGTTCGCGTTTATGCGGATCGGCAAACGCGCTGAACGCAGCAAACTCGTTGCGCCGTCCTTCGCGTACCAGTTCCGCCAGTTCACCGTGGTGACTGGTGAAAAACAGAAACGGTTGCTCGGCGGCAAACTCGTCACCCATGAACATCAACGGAATCATCGGCGACAGCAGCAGCAACGCGGTGGCGGCGGTTAACGCATCCGGATGGGCCAGTTGATGCAGGCGCTCGCCAAAGGCGCGATTGCCGATCTGGTCGTGGTTCTGCAAAAACAGCACGAACGCGCTGGGTGGCAAATGTCCGCTGGGCTCGCCGCGGGATTCACCGTGACGATTGATGTGGCCCTGGAACACGAAGCCCTGGCTCAGGCAGCGTGCCAGTTGTTCGGTGGGGTTTTGCGCGTAGTCGGCGTAGTAGGCGTCGGTTTCGCCGGTCAACAGCACGTGCAAGGCGTTGTGGCCGTCGTCGTTCCACTGGGCGTCGTAACCTTGTTCCAGCAGGCTGGCCTGGTTCTTTTCATTTTCCAACATCAGCCAGACGTGTCGCGACGGGTCGATTTGCTGCCGTACCCGTTTTGCCAACTCCTGGAGAAAGTCCGGGTCTTCGATGGCGTGCACCGCGTCGAGGCGCAAGCCGTCAAACCGGTACTCCAGCACCCACATCAAGGCGCTGTCGATAAAGAAGTCCCGCACCTCGCGCCGGCGGAAGTCGATGGCGGCGCCCCACGGCGTGTGCTTGTCCTCGCGGAAGAAACCTTTGGCGTAGCGGTGCAGGTAGTTGCCGTCCGGGCCGAAGTGGTTGTAGACCACGTCGAGAATCACCGCCAGGCCATGGCCGTGGGCGGTGTCGATCAGGTGCTTGAGTTGTTCGGGCGAACCGTAGGACGCCTGGGGTGCATAGGGCAGAACGCCGTCATAGCCCCAATTGCGGTTACCGGGAAATTGCGCGATAGGCATCAGTTCGATCGCGGTGACACCCAACTCGACGAGACGCGCCAACTGCTGCTCGACGGCCTCAAAGCCACCGAGCGCACCGACGTGCAATTCGTAAATCACCGCTTCGTTCCAGGGACGTCCCAGCCACGTACTGTGTTGCCATTGATAGGCCAGTGGATCGACCACCAAGCTGTGTTGGCCGATGTCACCGTCCTGGGCGCGTGAGGCCGGGTCGGGCACCTCCAGTTCGCCGTCGATGTTGTAGCGGTATCGCGTACCCGCCGGGCAGCGGGTGTTGATCACGAACCAGCCATCGGCCTGAGGCAGCAATGGCAAGGATTGTCCATTTTCCAGTTCGACACTGACGTAAAACGCATCGGGCGCCCACAACGCAAATTGCGTTTGTTCTGCGTCCAGTTTGGTTGCGCCGTGGGGCCAGGTCTCAAGGGTCCGTAACGGCATTTCAAAAACCTCTTATTGTTTGTGCGATTTCCCCAAGGCCTTGGCCACCAGTTGTTCATAGAGTTCGGCGTAGGGTTCGACCGCCTGGCACCAGTTGAACGGCGCCGCCATCGCCCGGCAGCGCATGGCATGCAGCAGGCCAGGGAAGGCGAAGACTTTGAATGCGCGGCTCAGGGCTTCCTGATAACTCTCCACCGTGGATTCATCGAACAGGAAACCGGTCACGCCGTTTTCAATGGTGTCGGCCAGGCCCCCGGTATTGCGTGCCACTGGCAACGAACCGAAACGCTGGGCGTACATCTGGCTCAGGCCACAGGGCTCGTAACGCGAAGGCATCAGCAGGAAATCGCTACCGGCAAACATGCGCCGGGCGTCGGTTTCATTGAAGCCGATGCGCACTCCGATCTGCCCGGGGAAACGCAGGGCCAGTTCGCGCATGGCCTGTTCTTCTTCCGGTTCGCCACGGCCAATGATGGCGATCTGGCCACCGTTGTTGACGATGTACTCGGACACCGCTTCGGTCAGGTCGAGGCCTTTCTGATAGACCAGTCGGGAGACCACGGCGAACAGCGGGCCTTCGGAGTCTTCCAGGCCGAACAGCTCCCGCACATGGGCGGCGTTGACCGCTTTGCCGTCCCAATCGCCAATTTTGAATGGGCAGAAAAGGTGCGGATCGGTGGCGGCGTCCCAGCTTTCATCAATACCGTTGGGAATGCCGCTGAGCAGGCCTTGCTGGGTCTTGGCGGCGAGGAAACCGTCGAGACCGCAGCCGAAATCCGGGGTGGTAATTTCCTGGGCGTAGGTCGCGCTGACGGTGGTGATGTGGCTCGAATAGGCCATGCCGGCCTTGAGGAACGACATCTTGCCGTAGAACTCCATGCCTTCCTGTTGCAACGCGTGATGGGGGATGCCCAGTTCCGGGCACGAGCCCAGGCTGGTTACGCCCTGATACGCCAGGTTATGAATGGTGAACAGCGTCGGAGTGCGCTGACCACGCCAGTGCATGTAGGCGGGCGCCAGACCGGCCGGCCAGTCATGGGCGTGCACCAGATCCGGGCACCAGTGAATTTGTGCGAGGTTGGCGGCGATGTCGGCGGCTGCCAGGCCCAGGCGGGCGAAACGAATATGGTTGTCCGGCCAGTCGCGACCGTTGTTGGCGCCGTAGGGCGAACCTTCACGCTCGTAGAGTTCAGGGCAGATCAACACGTAAATAACCAGACCATCAGGCATGTCCATGCGCCCGATCTTGCACGGAGGCAGCGCGGCGTGGCCGCCGAGTTCGCCGATGATATGAATCGGGTTTTCGCTGTGCATCACTTGCGGATAACCGGGGATCAGCACCCGCACATCATGCAGGTGCGCCATGGCCCGTGGCAGCGCGGCGGAGACGTCGCCCAGGCCGCCGGTTTTCACCAGATCGGCAATCTCCGAGGTCACAAACAACACTTTTTTCTTGTTGGGATTCTGACTGGCAACCGGTGTCAGCGTCTTGGTGACGGGAACGCTGACCGATTGGGCAGTGGGAGCACTGACGACGCTCGATTCGCCGACATGTTGATGAGCACGCTCTCCCTGAATATCTAAAGCCGCACTGGTCATATGAATCTCCCGTGTTGTTGATCTAATTCTTTAGGTCTGGCAAACGGTGTTTCGTGGCCAATTCCTGTGGCCGGGCGCAAAAGCGCTACGCATCGGTGAGCAAAGCGCTGCCCAAATGCGCTGAAGCAGATTGGGTGGATGAGCCATTGCAAAGATTGCACCAGTCGCAACACACCTGCCTTTCAGTCGACCGATCACGCGGAGCAAAAGTTTCGATTATTTTTCCACTTTGTGACCAGCCGGTTTTACCCCGCGAAACTGAGTCTAGGCCAGAAGTTAGAGCGGTAAAGCTCGGATGGCAAAATTGTTCGACAATCGGTTTAACGAGGTACGGACGTGCCGGATTGGAGGGCAATCGCACCGACGAAGTGCAGTTTTTTTTATGAAAATGGCTGAAAAAGAGGCAGAACTGTCACATCAGTGTGCGTGGGTGAACAGTTGTAATGCACCGTTGCGGTGCAAGAAATCAAGAGGTGTGGTGTATGTTCGGGCCTCTTCGCGAGCAGGCTCGCTCCTACAGCGGGATTGCAAAACCTTGCAGGAGCGAGCCTGCTCGCGATGAACGGTAACGCGGTGTCAGGTCAGCAGACGGATCGGCTGCCCGGCGGACCAGGCCTGAATGTCCTCAATCATTTGAGAGAAGAACAAGTGATAGTTCTGCTGGCTGACATACCCGACGTGCGGCGTGGCCAGCACGTTCTCCAGCGTGCGGAATGGATGGTGGGGCGGTAACGGCTCGACATCGAACACATCCAGCGCCGCGCCCGCCAAGCGTCGTTTCTGCAATGCCTTGATCAACGCCGCTTCATCGACAATCGGACCCCGGGCGGTGTTGACCAGCAGCGCCGTGGGCTTCATCCAGCCCAGTGCCTCGGCATCAACCAGCCCACGGGAGCGGTCGCTGAGCACTAGGTGCACCGACAACACATCGGCCTGTTCGAACAGTTCCTGCTTGCTGACATAAGTCACCCCGAACTCGGCCGCCCGTTCAGCCGTGAGGTTTTCGCTCCAGGCGATCACGCGCATGCCGAACACCTGGCCAAATTGCGCGACACGCTGGCCGATGCTGCCCAGGCCGAGGATCGCTAGGGTCTTGCCATGCAAGTCGCCCCCCAGCCCTTGTTGCCAGACACCTGCGCGCAAGGCGTTGGCTTGCGCCACGAGGTTGCGGGTGGCGGCCATGATCAGGGCCCAGGTCAGTTCCGGGGCGGCGTGTTTATAGCTGTCGGTACCGCACACCTGAATGCCCAGCGCGGCGGCTTTGAGGTCCAGTGCAGCGTTGCGCATGCCGCCGGTCAGCAGCAGCTTGAGGTTCGGCAAGCGGCCCAGCAGGTCCGCATCGAACCGGGTGCGCTCGCGCATTACGCAGATCACTTCGAAGGCCCCGAGGCGCTGGGCCAGGGTTTCGTTGTCGGCGGGGTAGTCATGGACGAAAGTCACCTGGCCGATGTCATCCAGCTGCGACCAGTCGACCACGTTACGCGCCACATCCTGCCAATCGTCAATTACTGCGATCTGCACCGCCATCAGCCTTACCTCATTAATGCACGGGATTGGTTTTGTTCAGCCAGTCAAGCAACGCCTTGTGAAACTCCGCTGGCTCTTCCATCTGCGGCGCGTGGCCCATGCCGGGGAATTCGACCAGCGTCGACTGGGGAATCAGTTTCGCCACTTGTTTGCCGAGTACGTCGTAATGGCCGATTTTCGCCTTGACCTCGGACGATGCGATATCACTGCCGATAGCGGTAGTGTCGGACGTGCCGATCAGCAACAGCGTTGGCATTTTCAGGTTCTGGAATTCGTAAAAAACCGGTTGGGTAAAGATCATGTCGTAGATCAGCGCCGAGTTCCACGCGACTTGTGTATGCCCCGGGCCTTTGTTCAGACCCGCGAGCATGTCTACCCAGCGATCGAATTCAGGCTTCCAGCGGCCGCCGTAATAAGTGTTGCGTTCATAAGTGCGGATGCCGTCGGCGCTGAGCTTGAGTTCACGTTCGTACCATTGATCGACGCTTCGGTAGGGCACGCCGAGGGCTTTCCAGTCTTCCAGGCCGATGGGGTTGACCAAGGCCAGTTGCTCGACCTGATCGGGGTATTGCAGCGCATAACGGGTGGCAAGCATGCCGCCGGTTGAGTGCCCGAGAAGGCTGGCCTTCTGGATGCCCAAGGCTTTGAGCAGTTGCTGGGTGTTACTCGCCAGTTGCTGGAAGGTGTACTGATAGTGGTCCGGTTTGCTGGAGGTGCAGAAACCGATCTGGTCCGGAGCAATGACCCGGTAACCGGCGTCGCTCAAGGCTTTGATCGAGGTTTCCCAGGTAGCACCGCAGAAGTTCTTGCCGTGCATCAGCACCACGCTGCGCCCGTTCGCCTTGCCATGGGCGGCAACGTCCATGTAACCCATTTGCAGGGATTTGCCTTGGGACTCAAAGGCGAAATGCTTGACCGTGTAGGGATATTCGAAGCCTTGCAGCTCCGGACCATAGGCCGGGCCCTCGGCGGCGATGGCCGGCAGCGCAGCGGTCAGCAGCAGTCCAGGCAGCCAGCGGGAAAGGGTAGGGTGCATAGGTGAACTCCGTTGAAAATCCGTCGATGCTGGATCGGCATGATTAGGGCGACATTAAACAGGCAATCGCAACAACGGTTGGTTCAACCCATCCAGCCTAGAGTCGCCAGGGCCAACACGCCATAACGGGCGCCTTTGGCAAGGGTCACGATCAGCAGGAAGCGCCCCAGCGGTTCACGCATGACGCCGGCCACCACGGTCAGCGGATCGCCGATCACCGGCAGCCAACTCAGCAGCAAAGACCAGTGCCCATAGCGCTGATAGTGAACCCGGGCTTTTTCAAGATGCTTGGGGCTGACCGGGAACCAGCGTCGCTCCTGAAAGCGCTCGATGGCGCGCCCCAGCCACCAGTTCACCAGCGAGCCGAGCACATTGCCCAGCGTCGCCACCGCCAGCAGCGACCACAGCCAATACTTGCCGCTGAGCAGCAATCCCACCAGCACCGCTTCGGATTGCAGAGGCAGCAAGGTCGCGGCCCCGAAAGCCGCCAGAAACAAGCCGAGGTAAGCGCCAAAAATCAAAGGGCGGGGTAGTCCGCCACCACGACATCCGTGCCGTCCTTTTTCAGGCCGATCACTTGATAGGCGTCGCTCATGCCGTCCATTTCCATGCCGGGCGAACCCATTGGCATGCCTGGAGCGGCGACGCCCAACAGGTCATTGCGCTTGCTCAGCGCCAATACCTGATCGGCCGGAACATGGCCTTCGACGAATTTACCGTTGATCAAACCGGTATGGCAGGACGCCAGACGCGCTGGCACGCCGTGTTGTTGCTTGAATTCGCTCATGTTGGTTTCGACGTGGTCTTCGACCTTGAAACCATTGGCTTCCAGGTGGCTGATCCACTTTTTACAGCAACCGCAATTGGCGTCGCGGTGGACTTCGATGGGGATCAGCTCGGCGGCCTGGGCCAGGGATGAAATGAACAGGGCGCTCAGGGCGGCTAGACGCAGAGAGGTTCGCATGTCGGAATGGGTCTCGGATTGCGGGCGAAAAAAAGCATTCTGACCGGTTTTGCCAGCCAGACATTCAAGGAGTGTTTCGAAGTGATACAGAACCGTGCAGCTCTATCATCGTAGATCAAAGCTGTCAGGCAGATGAGGGGGACATGACAAGATTGTCAGCTTGGCGGGGCTATTGCCGTAGTGAAGCCAAAAAGCTTCATCGGCTGTAACATGAGCCTCCGATTGCATCGCTGATCAACCTGTGGCGAGGGAGCTTGCTCCCGCTGGGCAGCGAAGCGGCCCCGAGAAATGGGCCTGCTGCGCAGTCCAGCGGGAGCAAGCTCCCTCGCCACAGGGTTTGGCATTCAATCGGGTACATTTATTCAGGTTCAGGCTTACATTCAGGAAATGCTAATGACCCAGTCGCAACGTTTGAAATACTCGATTCTGATCTCCCTCGTGGTGCTGGGGATCATGTTTGGCCTGTCGTATTTGCAGAACGCCGGCGTCATCAGCGAAAAACTGTTCCAGTACATCGCCATTGGCGTGGCGGTGGTCGTGGTCGTCGTCAATGGCGTGATGCGCCGCAAGGTCAAGCCCTGAGCAATAGCCAGGGCTTGATCAGTGATGTTGCAGCATGGCAGCGGCCCGCGGGTCGAGGCTGTAGCTTTTGTCCGGATTGAGGACAATCACGCCTTCGCTGCACAGGCGTTTCAGCACTTCGCGCACACTCAGGAAGGACAGGGGAATATCCAGCTCCAGCAACTGAGTGTGCACGCCGCGCACGCCCAGGCTGCGGTCGCTTTCAGCGGCCGTCAGCAAGGCGTCGATGACTTTAAGACGAATCAGGCTGGTTCGCAGGCCAAAGCTTTTGAGCAGGAAGCGGATCCGCTCGTTACCGTGGCGCTCGGTACGCTGGTCAAAAACACCGACCCCAATGGAAGGGCTCTTTGGCGCGTTGCTACCGTCCGTTGGCAGTTGCGAGTTGTACATGGCAAAACTCCTTTTCCGAGCCTGATCAGAAAAAATTGGGCGCTCTTACGTAACAAGACGTATGAGCCACGCAAATCATGAAGATTTAAATGTAGAAATTTCGTCATCATTGCGTGACCAACCTGTCAGACGCCGCAGATGGCGCTCCTGTCTCCTAAATTTTTTCCGTGTGCTTCGTCCCTAAAAGGATGCGCAGTGCGTGTCAGTACGCAGAACTGTGACCATCGTTTTTCGATCAGGAGCGAGTGTGATTATTTCCAGCCAATTGACCAGGATGAGCCTGGCGGGTCTGTTTCTGGGGCTGAGTCTTGCGGCGAATGCGCGCAATCAGCCGGAGCAGGCGAGTGCCGATATCCGCCGGACCAGTTTCGGCGTGCCGCATATTCGTGCCGAAAACGAACGCGGGCTCGGTTACGGAATCGGCTATGCCTACGCTCAGGATAACCTGTGTTTGTTGGCTAACGAGATTGTTACGGTGAACGGTCAGCGCTCACGGTTTTTCGGCCCGGACCAGTTCACGGTCGAGGAGCGCGAAAACCGCGTCAGCGATCTGTTTTTCAATTGGTTGAACACCCCGCAGGCCGTTGACGCATTCTGGCAAGCGCAAACCCCCGAAGTGCGTGAGCTGGTTGAAGGCTACGTGGCCGGCTATAACCGCTTGCTGACAGAGCGTCGGGCCGAGGGTTTGCCGCAGCAGTGCCAGGGCGACTGGGTGCGTGAAATCACTGCGACGGATCTGGTCAAGCTGACCCGTCGCCTGTTGGTCGAAGGCGGGGTTGGGCAGTTCGCCGAAGCCTTGGCGGGTGCCACACCGCCGGCCGCGGTTGCTCGCATCACTGGCGAGCCATCAACGTTCCAGGCAGCCGCTTCGCGCATGCAACGTTTCGCCCTTGATCGCGGCAGCAACGCGGTGGCGGTGGGCAGCGACCGCTCCTTTAACGGGCGCGGCATGTTGCTCGCCAACCCGCACTTTCCGTGGCTGGGCGGGATGCGCTTCTATCAGATGCACCTGACCATTCCCGGCAAACTGGACGTGATGGGCGCCGCATTGCCTGGCCTGCCGGTGATCAATATTGGCTTCAACCAGCACCTGGCCTGGACGCACACCGTGGATTCGTCCAAGCATTTCACCCTCTATCGCCTGCAACTGGACCCCAAGGATCCGACCCGTTACGTGCTCGATGGCAAGTCTTTGCCCCTGCAGAAGCAAACCCTGACGGTTGATATGAAGCAGCCCGATGGTTCGGTGAAAGCCGTTTCCCATGTGGTCTACAGCTCTGAATTCGGCCCGATCGTGCAGTGGCCCGGAAAACTGGATTGGGATAACCAGTTTGCCTACAGCTTGCGCGACGCCAACCTGGACAATGACCGGGTCTTGCAGCAGTGGTACGCCATGAATCGCGCCGGCAGCCTCAAGGCATTTCAAGATTCGGTGCACAAAATCCAGGGTATCCCGTGGGTGAACACCTTGGCGGCGGACGATCAGGGGCAAACGCTGTACATGAACCTGTCGGTGGTGCCGAACGTCAGTGCCGAGAAGCTCGCGCAGTGCAGCGATCCGCGAATTGGCTTGCAGATGATCGTCCTCGACGGCTCCAACAGCGCCTGCGCCTGGGACATCGACCCACAAGCCGCGCAGAAAGGCATTTATGCAGCGGACAAGTTGCCACAGCTGTTGCGCAAGGATTTTGTGCAGCACTCCAACGATTCGGCGTGGATGGCCAACCCGGCGCAGCCACTCACCGGTTTCTCGCCGCTGATCAGTCAGGACAGCCAGCCGTTGGGCCTGCGCTCGCGTTTTGCCCTGGATCGTTTGAGCTCGCTGACCAAGGCTGGCTCGATCGCGGCGGCGGATCTGCAACACATGGTGATGGACGATCAGGTGTATCAGGCGGCGCAAGTCATGCCGGATCTGCTGCAATTCTGCGCAAAGGGGTTGGGAAGCGATGGGAAAACCCTGGCGCCGCTGTGTGCCAGCCTCAAGGCCTGGGATCGCAAGGCGAATCTGGACAGCGGTCTGGGCTTCGTGCACTTCCAGAATGTCATGGAACCACTGGAGCAGGCGCCCGACGTCTGGCGCGTCCCGTTTGATCCGCAAGACCCGCAGCATACCCCGCGTGGCCTCGCGGTAGATCGTCCGGAAGTGGCGACCGCGCTTCGTCAGGCGATGCTGGCCTCGGTAGAGCGGGTCAATGCATCAGGGCTGAACAAGAGCAGCCGCTGGGGTGATATTCAGGTGGTCAGCAGTGGTGGTCAGCAAACCCCGATTCATGGTGGTCCGGGTGCGCTGGGCGTCTACAACGCGATTCAGAGCGTGCCTCGATCCGACGGCAAGCGCGAAGTCGTCAGCGGAACAAGCTATTTGCAAGTGGTGACGTTCGATGAGAAAGGCCCGCAGGCTAAAGGGTTGCTGGCGTTCTCGCTGTCCAGTGACCCGTCCTCGAAGTATTCTCGGGATCAGACTGTGGCATTTTCGAAGAAGCAGCTGAGTGTGTTGCCTTTCACTGAACAGCAGATCACGTCCGATCCGCAGTATCAGGCGCAAACAATTCGCGAGCAGGATGAGAAGGCCGGGATCGTGGCCGCACAGTAAGATCGATTGTGTTTGAACAAGGAATGAAGGCCGCCCCCGTCAGGGTCGCGGCCTTCAGCTTTTCGGGGGTTGCATCGGAATAGAGTTGAGGACCGGGTTGCCCTCTTTGTTGCGGGTCAAGTAGACCGGCAGCACCTTGGGCAGGGTCGCTACCAGGGTGTTGAGTTCCTTGATGTTGTAGATCCCGCCGATACGGATCGCGCCGGTACTGTTGTCGGCGACCAGCAACGGGGTTTCCAGGTAGCGGTTGATCAATGGCAGCGCGTCGTTCAACGCCAGATCATCGAGCACCAGTTTGCCGTTGAGCCAGGCCAGCGAATTGTCGTTGTCGTAGGTCTGGCTGATGCGCGGAATGTAATCGCCATGGCGATAACTTGCCTGCATCGCCGGGCCTAGTCGCAAGCCGTCTCCCGGCAAATCATCATTGCTGCTGACCAGCACCGAGCCTTCAATCAGGTTCACTTTCACCTGATCTTCATACATCCAGACGTTGAATTGGGTCCCGGTAACGCGGATTTTGCCTTCGGCCGCTTTGACGACGAATGGATGGCTGGTGTCGTGAGTGACGCTGAAAAACGCCTCACCCTTTTTCAGGCTGACCTGACGCCGATCCTTGTAGTTGCTGTACGTCAGCTCGCTGCCCAGGTTCAGTTCGACTTGAGTGCCATCCTTCAGGGTGACCTGACGGACATTGTTGGTCGCTTCGAAGTGCTGGTACGAGTCGGGTAACCAACCCAGGTTCCAGCCGCTGTAGGCTGCCAAGGGCAACGCCAATGCACACACCGCGGCGGCCATGCCGAAGGTGCGCCAAGGCGTCTGGAGTTTGGCGCGGACCATCGGCACGACCGTTGTTTCCGGGCGTGGCAAATCCCCCGCGACCTCCCAGATTTCCAGCATGGCCTCGTATTCGAACGCATGAAGCGGGTGAGCATCCAGCCACTGTTCGAACGCCAGGCGCTCCTGCTCGGTGCAATCTTCGGCGTGCAGACGCATGCACCAGTGCGCGGCGGCATCGGTGATAGCGTCATATTCGGCTTGCGAGAGAGAATTGTCGGTCATTGACTCATCCTGGTTTCGCGCATTCTAACCTTTGCGAGAAGGCGGGGAGAACATCGGTCATGGCAATTACCCATCAAAGTGTATTTTTTTAATTTTAAACGTTGAAAACACAGACCCGGGCAGAGTTCATGACGTGCGTGACTAGAGAGTCATGCGCAGATCCCCGGATCTGCGCACTTTTTTATGAAGCTCAAGTGGAAGAGGCAGGCACCGGGTCCAGTTGCCGGCCCATTTCGCAGATCAGAAATGCAATCGAGTCGGCATTGCGCAGAATGATGTCGATTCGCTTGTCAGGGTTTTCCGAACTCAAAAAGGCGTCGCGTGCCGCTGCCATTGTCATGGCGCCAGTGACATTGAGAATTTCTTCACCCACGTGGTACGAACCTGGAATCGAATCCAGGCTGACCCATTTTTGCAATGAGTCATTCCAGCGAGCGAACAGTTCTTCCCGTGGTGTCGCCAGGGACAGCGCCTCTCGCTGGAATTCCACCTGAGTTCGCTTCATCGCTTGGCCGAATCCGGTGATTGGCGTGATGAGATCGCTGAATGGCCGACGAGCCTCCAGTGTGGCAATGTCCACGGTCTTTGAAAAAAGGTGGGAGAACTCATGAATCAGCGTGGCGGCCTGGCTGTGGCCATCGACGTTGAACGGTTCCGTTAAACAGGACTTGTACCAATCGAGCTGTTGGTCGAAGAACCTTTCGGTGAAGTGCACATTCTTCCCTGAGTCCCGCTCCACGACGAAAGCGATCATAGGGGAAGTTGCATATTTGTTTGAACCGACCACAAACCGCTCGGTATTCATCAAATCTTCATTGGGGTCAACCAGTGCGTTACAGACAGGCAGGATGGCTTTTTTAATTTTTTCGATCAAACCCGCGTCAACGCTGCCAATATCAAAAAAACGCTTGAGGAAGGTGTCCATTCGTGTACCTGGGACGAGCCGACTTTGCTGTGCCAGATTGTGCAAACTGTTGAACGCGTAATAGCGTGCCATGTCGATGGCCTGCACGATCATGCGTGCCTTTTCCGGGTGATTGGCGCGAATTTCCTGCATGCCCCGCGCTTCGATGTTCAGGACTTGAGTGACCTCGTGACTGGTCACATATTGGTTGTGCATTTTTGACAGGGCTTTTCCGTAATGCAGGGTATGCATGTCGGGGTCGATCACCATTTTCCGGGTCGATGTGCTCAGAAGAGAGGGGCCGTCCTGTTTGGCGTTGCGGATTTGCCACACCGCACCGGGTTTATCCACGGGGTAAACTTTTCCTGCGATCGGGGCGTAGTGTTGTTTGCTGACCGGATCGAGGTAAGTTTCATCGTCCTTGTCCTTACTCAGGTCTTTCAAGGCGATGGTCGGTGTTTCAAAAGACTGTAATGACGTGCGCACCGGTGAAGTCGGCTTGAGTTGAGACCATTGTGGTTCTGTTACCTTGGTTGCGACCGGCTCTGTGTCGGTCGTTTCCGCAGATGGCACGAGCTCTTCCTCCAGCGACAGGCGCCCCAGCGAAACCATCTGCACCGTCCCGGCAATAAAACTTTCCAAGGCCCGTGTCCAATGGTGATCCTGCAATGCTTCGGCGGAGTCTTCGTAGTCTTTGAAGCTCTGCCACAAAAACTGCACATAAGCGAGTTTGCCCGGGAGCAGATGGGAAAACAGCTTGATGCCGGAGCTGAACAGATGTTTGGCCGCTTCCCAGTCAGACTGTCCGGCCGTTTCGGTGCGACTGCCGAGTAACTGCTCCAGAAGGCTGGCATTGTCACTGTACAACTGGCTCAGCAGATTACCGCCAATGGGCGAAGACGCGAGGGTGAGTTCGCTCACTTCTCCGACAGTCGTCTTGAACAGGTTAGTGAATACCGATTGTTGATTTTCGGGGAGGCGCCGAATAACCAGATCCTGGAGTGGCCCAGGCGTATTTATCGCGGCAACAACACCGGCCTCGTTCTCGAACTCGGTGAAAATCGAACCGCTGTGGTAAGGCGAATACAGGACGTGGGACCCGGAATGTCCGGCGCCGGGGCTTATCAAATAAAGCCCGATGGCTTTAATGGCTGCGGCCCCCGCAGTCTTGAGCAACTCAAGCGGCCTGACGATGGCGTGGGCACCTTTTACCGCTGCACGGGCAATCGCATCAGGCATGTCCAGCACCTGGCAGATCAGGTCGAAGGCGCTCGTGGAAAGCCGTTGCAGCAATTTCAATGCGTGGGCATGTTGTAACAATTGCCAAGGCACTTGTTGGAAGAAACGCAGTTTGCGGCTGTCCGCGTCGGAACCTGTGCTGGTCAATTTACTGATGACCGACTTTGCATAGTCACTCTCGATGTTCAGAGACTGCAAAAGCTGCCGGACGGTCTCCTGGTTCAGTCCTTCAGGCAGCGTTTTAGTGTTGGCCGACGTGATCTTGAAGCTGGTGCCTTGAGCAATATTGATGTGATTCAGCGCAAACTCAGTCAGGGACCGAGACGGCCCGGCCAAGGCCAGGTTTGGCGTGATTTCGATCTCGTCGGGTAAAAGCGACTCTCCAGGGAATCGGCTGCCAAGCAGGGACTTCAATCGGTCGTGGGTGTATTCCGAGAGCGGTTGAATGCCGTGCAGGTAGTCTTTGTCATCGGTAACGCTGTGGCGGTATTGCTCCAACAGTTCGAATTGCAGTTGCTGCTCTTCAACCGGGGCCATGCCGAGCCAGGCGGGCAGGGACTGTTGGCGGGATATTGCCTTGGATATTTGCCTGGCTCTGCGCAAGTTGGTGTCGATACCCATCTTCACCAGGTCGTTGAGCGCTTTTTTTTGTTTGGCTTCCTCAAGCTTGTCAGAACGAATGAGTTCGCAGGCGGCCAGAAAGTGCTCAATTGACAACTGCGCAAGTCGCTGCAGGATATTGCCTTCTATCAATTGAAGGGGCCCAAGGGAATAACGCGTGTGGAGGTTCCGCCGGGCGGGGCTGAGATTTTCCAGCATCTCCAGGCGCCGGCGAGAATCGAGCAAACGGTGATTCAGTGCCTTGGTTACGCTGCTGACCGAACCAAAAACCTCAAACCCTGCTGCGCCGGTCCACAAGATGGCCCGTCCCGAATGCTGGGGATCGAGCCCGCCACGTTCGGTTAGCAGTACGCAGTTGGCCAAGGGCAGCAACTCTCGCTGCCCGGCACTTTCAAGGACCAGTGAATAGGCATCAGGCCTAAACCCTTTATAGGCGCGGCGGTTGTTGCGATCCTGGTGGTCGGGATCCAATACCGTATCGATTATCGCCTGGTCGGATTCTCCCAAAGTACCATCGAGCACCCGCAGGCTGGCTTCCCCACGGATCCCGACGGAAAGGGAGTGGGCCAGTTTGGGCTTTATCTGCTCCAGGTAGTTTTGTTGCAACGCCAGCGAGGAGAACGGTTGGGCCGAGAATTCTTCGCTGAGCAGGGTTTCGATATCGCTGAAGGTCTTTGCGTAGGCGGCGGCGATGTCAGCCCGCACAATTGAGGGTTGTTGGTTTCCCTCCAGTACCGGCCGCGTCGTCCAGCGCCCAAGGGTATCGAACGTCAGTAGGCGCTCGCTGATCATGCTGCGTATGTCCAGTGCCTTGTCGAACAGAGCGTGGATGTTCACGTTGCCATCGCTGTGTCGAAAAACCTGCAGGGCATATTCGATGTTTTGTCGTTGTTTGGTAATGATCGCCTCGAACAGGGATTCGAAAATGGAGCCGGAAATGGCTTCCCCTGAGACATGCGGCTGTTGGAAGCCAAGAAAGCGGTTACGTTCTTCCAGTGTCAGCAAACCGTACAGTTCATCCTCGTGGCCGGCCGCGCTGAACTTGCTCAGCAACGTGGCTTTAAGGTCTTGATAGTCCTTCAGCACCTGAAGCCCTTGGCTTGGGGTGTAAAGGTAAGCATTGGTGTGGCTGATCATCAGTGAACCCGCCAGCTCGACATAATCAGCCTCGCGTTGCCACAGGCGCACGGTTTCCAGCGTCGGGCGTCTGGTACCCGTTGTGGTCGGCTGAATCATTGCGTGCAAGGCCATGCTTTGATCGGGGCTGATGATGCCAGCCTCGCGTCTGAGTAGGAGATCGGCGCGTGCCTTTTCACGGATCGCCCGGCTGAAAAACGCACGGCGCGATGCGCCATCCACGGCGGCTGTGTCCCAGTAGTTCTCCAGTGCTTTGAAAAGCAGGCTGATCAGTGTGCGGGAAGCCGTCTGGACCGCGCTTTCCCACTGTTGCTGGTCGCTGTTGTCGGGCTTTCTTTTAGGATGGGAGAACTCATGAGTCTGCCCGGTTAGCCAGCGTTGATGACGGTAGTAACGCAGCACCGCTTCGCTCAGTGTCAGGGAACTGTGCCAATGCCGGGTCGAAGCACCTTCCTGGCTGGCATTCTCCGCGGCTGCCAAGGTGTAGAAATTGACTTGAGTCTTGCTTTGATCCAGTCCTGGAAAGGACGACTGCAGCAACTCGTCCAGCAGGGCGTTGAGCAACGAGGCGAGGGTGGGCAGTTTCAGCAACTCCACCAGCATGGCTTGATCATTCAGTTTCTGGTTGTGTGCGATCGCAGCGCTCTGGTCCTCGAATACGTCGGCCTCGATGTCCTGATAGGTCACCCGGATGTTGTGGCTGGCTGCCAGGGCTTTGCGCTCGGCCAGCGACATGAGCGCCAGCAGAGCGTCGTCTTCGTCCGCCTCGTTCAGCCTCTGCCCCAGCTGTTCAGTCAAGTCTGTGCGACTGTGGTACTTCTGAATACCACCGTACGGGGTGTAGACGATGATCCCGTCGGTTTCCGGGGTGGGGCTCAATACAAAGCTGCCAGCGAGGGGAGTCGCTTGCAGCCCCTGCGCATTGAGCAGGATTTTTTCAGCGAGCATCGGTGGCGTCTGTTGGCCGCGCAAAGTCTGGGTGGCCAGTTCCACATGAGCGAGACATTCGAAATCCTTTTGCGTCAGCCCGTGGGTTTTGCCGAGGTCGTTCCAGAGTCCGGGAGACTGCAAGGCCTCGAGGAAAAACAGGGGAGGTGTGGGCATCGTCGAGTCTCTATCGGGGGCGCTGATGAATGCGCCTATGAGTTGAGTCTCAAGACTAAAAAGCGTCGGACGGGTGAAGGTGGTAGATAGTTAGTGCCCATTCTATGAGTGTTTGTGAAAGCTGCAGCGCATTGGCCCGCGTTTTGGCTCATCTAAAAGTTGACAGGCTGCTCGTCGCGCGTTGTTAATCGGCGCTCTACGTACGCTGTTGCCCCCTCCAATAATTAGTCTGGAGCTTCAGATGTCTGCGCCACACGATTCTGTGTCTACTGTTGTCTCGCAAAACCTGTCCCTCGCTGAGTTGACGGCATTGCTTGAGAAGATATTCCTGCGTCACGGCACTTCGGCCGACGTCGCTCGGGTGCTGGCCGAAAACTGCGCCGGCGCCGAGCGCGACGGCGCCCACAGCCACGGTGTGTTCCGTATCCCCGGTTATGTGTCGACACTCAAGAGCGGCTGGGTCAATGGCCAGGCTGTGCCGGTGGTCGAGGATGTGGCTTCGGGGTTTGTCCGGGTCGATGCCCAGAACGGTTTTGCGCAACCAGCCCTCACCGCTGCACGCTCGTTGCTGGTAGAAAAGGCCCGCAGTGCGGGCATCGCGGTACTGGCGATTCGAAACTCGCACCATTTCGCGGCGTTGTGGCCGGACGTCGAGCCTTTCGCCTACGAAGGATTGGTCGCGCTCAGCGTGGTCAACAGCATGACGTGCGTGGTGCCCCACGGCGCGGATCGACCGCTGTTCGGCACTAATCCGATTGCTTTCGCCGCGCCTCGGGCCGACGGTGATCCGATTGTTTTCGACCTGGCTACCAGCGCCATCGCCCATGGCGACGTGCAGATCGCTGCGCGCAAGGGCGAACGTCTGTCACCGGGCATGGGGGTGGATGGCCTCGGTCAGCCGACTCAGGACCCGAAAGCGATTCTCGAAGGCGGTGCGTTGTTGCCATTCGGCGGTCACAAGGGCTCGGCGCTGTCGATGATGGTCGAGCTACTGGCGGCGGCGTTGACTGGCGGGAATTTTTCGTTCGAGTTCGACTGGAAAAACCATCCCGGCGCGAAGACACCGTGGACCGGTCAGCTGCTGATTGTGATTGATCCGAACAAAGCCGCTGGCCAGAGTTTTGCCGAGCGTAGTCAGGAACTGGTCCGGCAGATGCACGGCGTGGGGCTCAAGCGCTTGCCGGGTGATCGTCGCCATCATCAGCGCGCCAAGTCGCAAACCAATGGTATTGAGCTGGATGAACAGACGTTGGCGGATCTGCGGGAATTGGCTGGGCTCTGAATTTGCGCAGGCAATTCTCACCCTGTAGGAGCCGGCTTGCTGGCGATGGCGTCCTCAAGAACGCAATCGCCAGCAAGCCGGCTCGTACAAATTTGTGGGTGTGGATTAGCGGCGTGCCAGCAGCAATCCGACCACCAGTCCGAACCCAGCCGACACAGCCACGGTTTGCCAAGGATGTCCGCCGATGTACGACTCAGTGGCTTCGACCGCTGGTTTGGTACGGTCACGGACGCTGGTCACCGAGTCCCGGGCTTGCTGGAGTTTCAGGGCGATTTGCCCACGCAGTGTTTCCGCTTCCTCACCGACCAGTGAGGCACTGCTTTTGAGCAGTTTTTCCGACTCTTCGATCAGAGCCTGCAATTCGCTGAAGGCTTGGTCCTTGATTTGTTCTTCGGCAGCCTGTGCGGCGGTTCTACGGGCCATTGAAGTACTCCTTGCAGTTAAGTGGACAGTGAACAATGGAGTCCGCCGCACTTGAAAAAGTTGCAGCGATTTCGCACGTCGGCCCACTTCCGAAGAAATCCAGAGCAGGACGATTCGTCCTACAGTGTAAGATGTCGCCTATTTTACGCAGCAGGAAATTCCCATGAGCTTCAATCTGGCCGACAAACCCCTTGCCGAGCGCGCTGCGCTTGAGGACGAGAAATCCCGTCTGTTCGAACTCTGGCAAAACAACTTGGGCAAAGCCAAGGGCGAGGCCGCACGGTTGTTTGGTGAGCGCGCCAAGCGCAAAGGCAAATGGGCCGAGTGGGTCCGTGCCGAACTGGATGGCATGTCGCCGCCGGAGTTCTCGAACATGGTGCGCAGTGAAGTCAATCGCCTGATGGCCGCCAACAAATAAATCCCCCTGCGGCAGCTCCTACAGAAAGCTTGCGACGATCGCCTCACGCACTTTCAACACCACCGGATCGAGCTGGGTGCTGGTACGCCAGCCCAGTTCGATCGGGTAGCGCGGCAAGGCCAGAGGGCAGGGCAGCAGCGCCAAACCAGTGAGTGCCGCGATGCTTCGCGCCGCATGCGCCGGAATGGTCGCCACTGCGTCACTGCCCTTGAGCAAATGCGGCAACGCTGCAAAGTGTGTGGTCGAGGCACAGACCCGCCGACTCAAGCCTATTGCCGCCAAGCCCTCGTCGGTGATGCCGATAAAACCGCCCGACGACACCAGGATGTGCTCGCGCGCGACGAACTCCTCAAGGCTGATGGTCTGCTGTCCCTCGCTCAGACTACGCGGATCGACCAGACACCAGTAATTTCCTTCACCCAGCACCTGACGGCTGAGCAAACGCTCGGCAAACCCGCCGGCGCTGATCGCCAGATCGATGCTGCGTTCCATCAAGGCCTGGGCGACGATCTGGCTGTGGGTCTGGCGAAAGATCAGCCGCAACTTCGGCGCGCAGCGAGCAATTTCTTCGATCAATCGCCGACCGTAGGCAATTTCGAAATCATCCGACATGCCCACCGTGACGGAGCGGCCGTCGTAGTGATGGGCAGTCGGGTCGACCATCGCCAGGCTCTGCCGGCATTTGTTCAGCGCCTCACTGACCACCGGTTTCAATTGATTGGCCTTGAGCGTTGGCGCGAGCCCACGCCCAGTGCGCACGAACAACTGATCGCCATACACTTCGCGCAACCGCCGCAATGCCGCACTGACCGCCGATTGCGTCACGCCCAGACGCAACGCGGCGCGGCTGGCGCTGGACTCTTCATGCAGGGCTTCGAGGACTTTCAGCAGGTTGAGGTCAATGTCGGTGATATTCATTTGGTTCATATCATTCAGCAGTGGACGGGGCTTTATTCATGATCCCGTGGCGCTTGAGAATGAGCAATACCTGATGCCAACGGAGTTACCGCGATGTCCAAATCTATCGTTGCTGCGCTGCAAATTGGCGCTTTGCCCGGTGGCAAGGCCGAGACCCTGGAGCAGATCCTGTCGTATGAAAGCGAGATCATCGAGCACGGCGCCGGACTGGTGGTGATGCCTGAAGCGCTGCTCGGCGGCTATCCAAAAGGTGAGGGTTTCGGCACGCAATTGGGTTATCGGTTACCGGAAGGACGCGAAGCCTTTGCCCGTTATTTCGCCAACGCCATCGACGTGCCCGGCGCGGAAACCGAAGCATTGGCCGGGTTGTCCGCGCGCACCGGCGCCAATCTGGTACTCGGTGTTATCGAGCGCGCGGGAAGCACCTTGTACTGCACTGCGCTGTATTTCGACCCGCAGGCGGGACTGGTCGGCAAGCACCGCAAGTTGATGCCGACCGGCACCGAACGCTTGATCTGGGGCAAGGGCGATGGCTCGACTTTGCCATTGATCGACAGTCAAGTTGGACGGATTGGTGCGGTGGTCTGTTGGGAAAACATGATGCCGCTACTACGCACCGCGATGTACGCCAAAGCCGTGGAGGTGTGGTGCGCGCCGACGGTGGATGAGCGTGAGATGTGGCAGGTGAGCATGCGCCACATTGCCCATGAAGGGCGCTGCTTCGTGGTGAGCGCCTGTCAGGTCCAGGATTCCCCGCAAGCCTTGGGCGTGGACATCGCCAACTGGCCGGCCGAGCGACCGCTGATTGCGGGCGGCAGCGTGATCATCGGGCCGATGGGCGACATTCTGGCCGGACCGTTGCGCGACGAGGCGGGGTTGCTCACGGCTGAAATCGACACGGATGACCTGATTCGCGCGCGATACGACTATGACGTCGTCGGTCACTACGCCCGCCCTGACATCTTCGAATTGACAGTGGATGAACGCGCCAAACCCGGCGTCCGCTTCAACACATAACCCCTGTAGGAGTTTATTTGGCGATAGTGGGCACTGACAAACTGAGCTTGCCACTGTCCATGAAGCGCCGCGTACCGAACAACCCTCCCGCCAGTTTGCCGCGCAGGAGGTAGGGCATGTTGTTCAGGGTCTGCAGTTGGGTCAGGCCATAGGTTTGCCGCAACACCGAAAACGCCGACACGCTGACTGGCACGCTCAACACCGTTTCCGAGTATCGGCCAATGGAACCCGACTGATCGCTGACACCGGAGGCAAAGGGATGGCCGTTGATCTCAAGGTCCAGCGCCACACCGTTGTAGTTGACGCTGGTGCCATTGGGGTTCTGCACGCGAATCTTCACCGCAAACCGTACTTCCATGTCCTGGCTTTGCAGCGGCAGGATGTCGACCACGTTGATGTTCAGCGGATCGTTGTTGGGGTAGACCGCACAGGCGCTCAAGCTGAGCAACAGCAGGGAAAGGATGACCGCGTGGATACTGCGCATGGGCGTGAACTCTTAGGAAAAAGGACTGAACCGCCGGCGGCTCAGTCCTTGAGCGTGGTTTAGCGGTTCAATTGTGCGACCGCCACGGGGGTCGCGGGTTCACCCTTGGTCGGGACATCCGGGTTTTCCATGACCTGAAGGATCGAGGCTTCCGGATCGAAATCGTCTTCTTCCAGCTCAATGAACTCTTCAGGCAGGAAGATATTCAGAACGATTGCGCACAGCGCACCGACGGTGATGGGCGATTCGAAAATGTTGTGCAACGCCTTTGGCAGCTCACGCAGGACTTCCGGCACCGCTGCGACACCCAGGCCCATGCCGATGGAAATAGCCACGATCAGCATGTTGCGCCGATGCAGGCCGGCTTCGGCGAGGATCTTGATCCCGGCTACCGCCACGGTGCCGAACATCACCAGTTCGGCGCCGCCGAGCACCGGTTTCGGCATCAGTTGCAGCACCGCGCCGATCATCGGGAACAACCCCAACACCACCAACAGCCCGGCAATGAAAAACGCTACGTAGCGGCTGGCAACGCCGGTCAGCTGGATCACGCCGTTGTTCTGCGCGAAGGTCACCATTGGCATGCTGTTGAACACGGCAGCCATGGCCGAGTTGAGACCGTCAGCCAGCAACCCTGATTTGATCCGGCGAATGTAGACCGGGCCTTTGACCGGCTGCCGGGAAATCATCGAGTTGGCGGTCAAGTCGCCTGCGGCTTCCAGCGGCGACACCAGGAAAATCACCGCCACCGGCACGAACGCCACCCAATCGAAAGAGAAACCGTACTTGAAGGGTACTGGCACGCTCATCAGTGGCACGGCGGGCAGGCTGGCGAAGTCGACGTGGCCCATCAACCAGGCCGCCACGTAGCCGAGGGTCAGGCCGATAACAATTGCGCCAAGACGCAGGAACGGCACATCCACTCGGTTCAACACCACGATAGTCCCGAGCACCAGCGCCGCCAGGCCCAGATGACTGGCTGCGCCGAGGTCCACCGCGCCGAATCCGCCGGCAATGTCGGTCATGGCGACCTTGATCAGCGACAGGCCCATCAGCGTGATGATCGTGCCGGTCACGACAGGTGTAATCAGCATCCGCAGCTTGCCGATGAACTGGCTCAGCACCACTTCAATGAACGCCGCGAAGAAGCACACACCGAAAATCGTCGAGAGAATTTCATCAGTGCCGCCGCCCCGCGCCTTGACCATGAACCCGGCACTGAGAATCACGCTGATAAACGAGAAACTGGTGCCTTGCAGACACAGCAACCCGGAACCCACCGGACCGAAACGCCGCGCCTGTACGAAGGTGCCCAGGCCCGAAACAAACAGCGCCATGCTGATCAGGTAGGGGATTTCGCTTTGCAGACCCAGGGCGCTGCCCATGATCAGCGTCGGGGTGATGATGCCGACGAAACTGGCGAGTACATGCTGCAGGGCGGCGAAGACCGTGGCGGTGAGATGCGGACGGTCGTTGAGGCCGTAGATCAGGTCACTGTGGCGCGAGGCAGGAGGTTTTTCAGAGACAGTCATGGTTGTGGGGGCCAGAGGGCGGGCCGGGGTCAGAAAATGGAGGCGCAGGATGCCAGCAGTGTGAATTGAGGGCAATGACTGGAACTGCGCAATATCGACGCTGCACCAACCTCTGTGGCGAGGGAGCTTGCTCCCGCTGGGCTGCGCAGCGGCCCCAAAACCTGCAATCACGTCTTTTCAGTCAAACCGCATGTCCCCGTTTTACGACTGCTGCGCAATCGAGCGGGAGCAAGCTCCCTCGCCACAGAGATCTCGGTAGTTCACGAAAATGCTTCTAGCAAATCCTCTTCAAATGCCTTCTGCGCATCCCCCGGCACCTGGGCGCGATGGCGGGCCAGGTGAAACGTGACGTCGAAACTCATGTTGTCGAGCCGCACGGCCCTGAGCAGGCCTTTGTCTTCCCAGCTGCGAGCGAAGTGATTCGGCAAATACCCGACATGTTTTCCGGACAAAATGAAGGCGAGGGTGCCTTCCACCTGTTCCGAGCGCGCCGAACACAACTTGCCCTGGAATGGTTCGTCGCTGCGCAGAAAGCGATAAGGGTGATCAACCCGGTCGCAGGCTTGCAGCGCCTGGTCATCCGGCGCGTCATCGGTGAATAGCGGATGGCCGGGGGCGCAATACAGATGCTGGGTTTCGGTGAACAGTTCGCGGTAGTCAAAGGCGCTTTGCACTTGCGAGAAATAGCCGATGGCCAGGTCCAGCCGCTGTTGCAACAGCAAGCGTTCCATGTCCCCCGGCATGGCGCTGATCAACTCGATGCGCACCGACTGATCGCGCTCGCGAAAGCGCCGGATCGCTTCGGCCACCTGTTGCAACACCGATTGGTCCAACGCTTCGGACAGCCCCAGGCGCACCTCACCGATCAAGCGTCCGGCCACGCCGTTGGATTGATGGCGGAACGCTTCAATGGAGTCGAACAGGCTACGTGTGGCGCTGAGCAGTTGTTCACCCTTGGGCGTGATCCTGAATCCGCCCTTGCCACGACTGCACAAGCGATAGCCGAGGCGGGTTTCGAGCTTGGCCATTTGCTGGCTGATACTCGACTGGCTCAGGCCCAGCTCACCCTGGGCCGCGCTGAAGCCGCCGCATTCCACGACGCTGACAAACAGGCGCAACAGTTGCAGATCCAGATCGTGGAGTTGACCGAGCATCAAACATTACTCCTGGGTAATGTCAGGTTAATTAACTTGATATTTCACCAATGTATCCGACGACGCATCCTGCCACCACTTCCTCTGGTCAGGTGTTCGTCATGGCTCCCTCGTTCAAGCTGTGTTTACCCGCGCTGTTCCTTGCCATGGCCGCAACGGCCCAGGCCGAGGAAAAAGTCGTCAACCTCTACAGTTGGGCCGACTACGTGGCGCCCGAAACCTTGCAGCGTTTCGAGCAGGAAACCGGCATTCACGTGCGCTACGACACTTTCGATGCACCGGAAGTGTTGGAAACCAAACTGCTCACGGGCGGCAGCGGCTATGACGTGGTGGTGCCGTCGTCCAGTGTCCTGGCCCGCGGTTTGGCGGCCGGTGCGCTGAAAGCCATTCCGCACGATGGCCTGAAGGGCTACGCCAATCTGGACCCGGACCTGCTGGAGAAACTCGCGGCCGTTGATCCCGGCAATCAATATGGCGTGCCTTACACGTGGGGCACCCTGGGGCTGGGGTTGAATGTCGAAGCGGTACAGCAGCGTCTGCCGAACGTGCCGCTCAATAGCCTGGATCTGCTGTTCAAACCGGAATACGCCAGCAAACTGAAAGACTGCGGCATTGCGATCATTGACTCGCCGCAAGAAGTAATCGGCCTAGCGTTGCACTATCTGGGCAAGGATCCCTACAGCACCGACAAAAATGATCTCGACGCGGCGCAAGCGCTGTTGCATCAGTTGCAGCCTTCGGTGCTGTACGTCGCCAGTGGGCGGCAGATCAACGATCTGGCCAACGGCAGCGTGTGTCTGGCCCTGGCTTACAACGGCGATACGAGCCTGGCCGCGGATCAGGCGCGCAAGGCCAATAAACCCTACGAAATTGCCTACCGGATTCCCAAGGAAGGCACCCTCGTGTGGCAGGACAACCTGGCGATCCCAAAGGACGCGCCACACCCCGAAGCCGCGCGCCAGTTCATCGAGTTCATGTTGCGTCCCGAATCGGTTGCGGCACTGACCAACACTTTGTTCTTTGCCACCGCCAATCAGGCCGCCACGCCACTGGTGGACGAGGCGGTGCGCACTGATCCGGACATTTACCCACCCGCCGATGTGCGTGATCGCTTGTACGCCGACCGCAGCATGAGCCTCAAGGACATGCGCCAGCGCACCCGCGTGTGGACCACATTCCGTACCCGCCAATAATAAGGAACCCGAGATGGACGTGCCGATGCAGAACGATCAAGCCATCACCCGTGACAGCCTTTACGGAACTGCCGCCGAAAGCACCTACGCCGGCATCACCAGTTTCATGCGCCGTCGCTACAGCCGTGACTTGCGCGGTGTCGACGTCGCGGTCAGCGGTGTGCCGTTCGATACCGCCACCAGCAACCGCCCCGGTGCGCGTTTCGGGCCGCGCGGTATCCGGGCCGCCTCCGCCGGGATCGCCTGGGAGCGTCATTGGCCGTGGACCTTCGATCCGTTCGATCATCTGGCAGTGGTCGACTTCGGTGACTGCGACTTCGATTACGGTTCGCAGCAGTCGACACCGGAATGTATCGAGGCTCACGCCGAGCACATCCTCAATGCCGGCAGCGCGATGCTGACTTTCGGCGGCGATCACTTCATCACCTATCCGCTGCTCAAGGCTCATGCGCGTAAATATGGTCCATTGTCGCTGATTCACTTCGACGCCCACAGCGACACCTGGCCGGACGAAGAGGGCAAGCGCATCGATCACGGCACCATGTTCTGGCATGCGGCGAAGGAAGGCCTGGTCGATCCGTCACGCTCGGTGCAGATCGGCTTGCGCACCACCAATGACGATCATCAGGGGTTCCAGGTGCTGGATGCACGGCAGGTACATCGGCGTGGGATTGATGCGATTGTCGAAGCCATTCGCGCACGGGTCGGGGACAACCCGGTGTACCTGACCTTCGATATCGACTGCCTCGACCCGGCCTTCGCTCCAGGCACCGGAACGCCGGTGTGCGGTGGCTTGAGCACGGTGCAAGCGCTGGAGATTCTCGGTGGGTTGCGCGGGATCAATCTGGTGGGCATGGACGTGGTGGAAGTGGCGCCGGCCTATGACAGTGCGGAAATTACCTCGCTGGCGGCGGCGACGTTGGCGATGGAGATGCTGTGCCTTTATGCGGCGAAGCATAAGGTTGATCGGTAACGCCGATCGCGGTGAGTCTACCGGCGCCATCGCGGGCAAGCCCGCTCCCACAGGGATAGCGTCAATCCTGTGGGAGCGGGCTTGCCCGCGATGCTTTTTCAGGCCACAGGGATTTTCGGCAGGTCCAGCGTTACACCCCCGCTAAACCGCGCAAACGAGCCTTCAATGGATTCATGCGGCACGCCTTTCGCCACTTCGCTGATCCCATCGAGCCGCGCCAACTGCTCAACACCCAATTGCACATTCAACGCCCCCAGGGTCGCATCCAGTTGTTCACGGGTCCGCGAGCCAAGGATTGGAATCAGCGTTGTGGTCGAGCGCTTGGCTTTTTCCCGCAGCCAGGCGATGGCCACGTGGGTCGGGCTGGCGTCCAGTTCTGCGGCAACGGCCAGCAGGGTGTCGAGCAGGGCGGTTTCACGGGCGCTTTTCTCCGCGTGAACCAGCATCCCCAGTTTGCTTGCGCGATTATCGCCTTCGCTGTTGCGGTATTTGCCGGTGAGGAAGCCGCCACCCAGCGGTGACCACAAGGTCGCGGCCAGGCCCAGCGCTTCGGCCATGGGCAATTGTTCGCGTTCTGCGGTGCGCTCGGCCAGGCTGTACTCGACCTGAATCGCCGCAATCGGCGCGAAACCGCGCACTTCGGTGAGCAGATCGGCGCGAGCAATGCGCCAGGCGGGGAAGTTCGACAGTCCGGCGTAGTGGATTTTGCCGGCGCGTACCAGATCGTCGAAACCGCGAAGAATCTCTTCCATCGGCGTCACGCCATCGCTCATGTGCGCCCAGAACAGGTCCAGATGATCAGTGTTCAACCGTTTCAGGCTCTCTTCCACGGCGCGAACCATGTTCTTGCGGTTGTTGCCGGTGTGGGAGATGCCCGCTGCCGGCGTGGTGCCTAAGGTGTATTTGCTGGCGATGACCAGGTGATCGCGTTCGGCGGTGATGAACTCGCTGAGCATCGCTTCCGATTGACCACCCTGATAACCGTTGGCGGTGTCAATGAAGTTACCGCCAGCCTCCAGGTAGCCATCAAAGATACGCTTGGCTTCGTCACGCTCAGCGCCATGGCCCCAACCGGTGCCGAAGTTGCCGGCGCCCAATGCCAGTTCGGAAACCCGCAAGCCGGCTTTACGGCCAAAGACTTTGTAATGCATGGGATAACTCCTGAAGGGAACGCTGAGGCGTGATTTAAATGTTTGGCAACATGTATTAAATATGATGCCAATAATATCTAGCGTCAAGGCGCTTTTCCCTTCGCTGAAAAGCAGGCGACTGACGGACATTTCACTGAAAGGCACGGTTGAGCGGTGGCATACTGCCGCGCATGAATGTCGACTCCCCACTCAGCGCCTGGCAACACGCCATCGAACAAAAGGGCTTCGTCCAGGACGAGGCCCAGGAACATGCCGTCTGGGCGTTGCAGAAGTGCCACGAGGCACTGCATGAGGGACGGACGCCGATCATGGGCGTTTACCTCTGGGGCCCGGTCGGGCGCGGCAAAACCTGGTTGATGGACCAGTTTTACCAACACCTGCGGGTGCCGGCCCGGCGTCAGCACTTTCATCATTTCATGGGTTGGGTGCACCAACGTTCATTTCAGCTGACCGGTACCGCCGACCCGCTAAAGGCCTTGGCCCACGAACTGAGCGAAGAAGTGCGCGTCCTCTGCTTCGATGAGTTGTTCGTCAATGATATTGGTGACGCGATCATTCTCGGGCGCCTGTTCCAGGTGATGTTCGAGCAGGGCGTGGTGGTGGTTTGTACTTCCAATCTGCCGCCCGATCAGTTGTACGCCGACGGCTTCAACCGCGACCGTTTCATGCCGGCGATCGTCGCGATCAAGCAGCACATGCAGGTGATCGCGGTGGACGGCGGGGAAGATCATCGTTTGCATCCGGGCCAGGGTTTGCAGCGTTACTGGGTCGCCGCGCCGGGACAGCCCAGTGCACTGGATGACGTGTTCAAAGTGCTGACCGTTGGCCAAGCGGTTTCCAGCGAACCGATCAAGGTGGGTTTCCGTTCGCTCAATGTGCTGCAGGCCAGCCAGAAAGTGCTGTGGTGTCGTTACGCCGATCTCTGCGAGCAGCCCTTTGCCGCGATGGATTTCATGGCCCTGTGCGACACCTTCAGCGCTATTCTGTTGAGTGACGTACCCAACCTCAGCGCCCAAAAACGGCAAGGGCGTATCGCTCGGGGCACTGAAGACGGGGTCGAGCGAGTCGTCGCCGGTGACCGCGAGTTGCCGCAGTTGTCGGTGCATGACGACGGAGTGCGGCGTTTCATCGCCCTGGTCGACGAGTGCTACGACCGCAAAGTGCCGCTGTACCTCGAAGCGCAGGTGCCCATGGATTCGCTCTACACCGAGGGCTACCTGGAATTTCCGTTCCGCCGCACCCTCAGCCGCCTTCAGGAAATGCAGTTGCAGCGTTTCGCCGAGGCGTGAAATCCCAGGAGGCGTGAAGATGAATCAACCTCTGTCTCACCATTTGTTGACCATGGCCTACCAGAACGCATGGGCCAATCACCGACTGGCCAAGGCCTGGTGTCAGTTGAGCCAGGATGAATTGGTAGCGCCTCGAGTCAGCTTCTTTCCCAGCCTCAGGGCAACACTCAACCACATCCTGACGTGCGACTGGTTTTACGTCGATGCCCTTGAGCGCGAGTTGCGCGGCGATGATCCGCATCCCGAGTGTTACGTGTTCTTCAAGGACGATGAGCCGTTCAGCCAAGCGATCGACCTCAAGCGCGAACAGGCCCAGGTGGACCGACGCTTGATTGCCTATTGCGAGCAAATGCGCGATGCCGACCTCGGCAAAGTCGTGACCATCGCCCGCGACACGCCGCAATACGACAGCCGCTTGCGCCTGCTGTCGCACCTGTTCGAGCATCAGATCCATCATCGGGGGCAGGTCCACGCGATGCTCAGTGGCACCTCGGTCAAGCCGCCGCAACTGGACGAGTTTTTTTGCGCGGGTGAGTCGCGGCTGCGGGCAGAGGATTTTGCCGAGCTGGGATGGACCGAAGCTTTGGTTTGGGGGCATTAAGAGTAAAGGTCAGCGCCTACACAAATCCCCTGTAGGAGCTGCCGCAGGCTGCGATCTTTTGATCTTCAAGGCTTGTCGGCACAACCACGCCCGCGATATGTTCGCCACGCTTTCCAGTGCGAGTGACGTACTGGGGCTACCTAATGTGTAATCGAGGATGGAAATGGATTTCGCAGAAATTCTTGTGCTTCAGGCCAGCTACACCAATCCGGTGCATGCCGAGGCCATTGGCCTGGTATTGAACAGTTACGCCGAAGATCCAATGGGTGGCGGTCATTCTTTGCCGGCCAATGTGCTGGAGCACCTGCCGGGTGAACTGGCCAAGCGTCCCCATGCGTTCAGTGTGCTGGCCTTCGTCGGCGGCGAACCGGCCGGGCTGGTCAATTGCTTCGAAGGCTTTTCGACCTTCGCCTGCCGGCCGCTGGTCAACGTGCACGATGTGGCGGTAGTGCCGAAGTTTCGCGGACTGGGGCTGAGCCAGCGCATGCTGCAGAAAGTCGAAGAGATTGCCCGCCAGCGCGGCTGCTGCAAAATCACCCTGGAAGTGCTCGAAGGCAATGCGGTGGCGCAGGCGTCCTATGGTAAGTTCGGCTTTGCCCCGGGCGAGTTCGACCCGGCGCACGGGCGCATGATGTTCTGGATCAAGGCGCTTTAATCCTGACTGTAGGAGCGAGCCTGCTCGCGATGGAGGTCAACGGTGACGCGGGGCATCAGATACCCCTCGTTGTCCTTGAGTCCATCGCGAGCAGGCTCGCTCCTACAGAAAGGCAATCAGCGGTGTAACCATCATTTCGGTCTGTAGGATTCGGTCATTTGCGCGGTTTGGTCGTCCGGGACTCGCAATTCCGTCGCCTGACTTTGCGTGATGTTGCCCAAGGCCAGTTGCTGGTTGTAACGCAGGGTTTCGTAGTAGTAGCGCATGCGTTCGGCCCCGCCTTCGGCAAAAGCGCTGGCGGAGCCGAATGTCATCAGGACGGCGAGGATCAACGTGGTGCGTTTCATGGTGTGCCTCCCACTACAGCGGTCGGATGCTTTTCGTCCATGAACCAATGAATCGATGTCGAGCGCACATTATCCGCCGATTCCGTTAAATGGGAATGAATAACCCTTAGAGTTTCCAGTCCAGACTCAGGGTCACCGTGCGCGGGTCGCCCCAATACACACCGTTGTAGAAACCGACGTTGTCGTAATACTTCTTGTCGAACAGATTGTTGATGTTCAGCGACGCCGAGAGGTGTTGGTCGAATTCGTAGCGCGACATCAGGTTGACCACGGTGTAGGCCTCTTGCTCGATGTCCGTGCGTTCGGTGATCACGCTGCCATCGGCGCGACGTCCCACTGGGCGGTTGGCGCTACGGTAGACGTCACTCTGCCAGTTCACTGCGGCACCCACGGTTAACGCCTGCCATTCGCCGGGCAGGTGATACGCCGTGGAGAAGCGGAACATGTTCAACGGCTGGTTGGTGTTGGTGCGTTCCTTTTCGCCGTTGACCGAGTGGGTGTAGGTGTAGCCGGCCGTCATGTTCCAGCCGCTCAAAACCTCGCCGGACAATTCAGCTTCGAAACCCTGGACCTTGTTGCCTTTGCCACCTGACGTGTAGAACTCCTCACCAGTGACCGGGTCCGGCGGCACCGAGTCGTCGAGTTCCGCGACATTGTCCTGCTTGCTCCAGAACAGCGCCGTGGCAAGGTTGAGCCGTTCCTCCAGCAGGCTGCCCTTGAGACCCAGTTCATAGTTACTGCCCACCACCGGTTCCAGGTATTTGCGACTGCTGTCGCGGTTGGTTTGCGGTTTGAAAATGTCGGTGTAGCTGACGTAAGCGGTGTACTCCGGGGTCAGGTCGTAAAGCAGCCCGGCGTAAGGCGTCCACATGTCGTTGTGTTGCTGGCTGCTGTGGTCGACGCCGCTCAGCTGCAAGTTGTCGTCATAGCTGTTGGTCGTGCTCGACGCTTTCCAGCTGCCGTAGCGGCTGCCGAGTACGGCGTGAATCTCATCGGTGAGGGTCAGGCGTGTGGCCAGGTAGCCGGCCTTTTGCCGGGTGCTGTCCTTGGCTCCGGTCAGGCGGGTGACGGTGTCGGGAAACTTGCCGATGTTGCCCATGTATTTCCAGTCCGGGACGTTTTCGTAATCCGCGGCTCTTGGACCGTCTTGCGTGTAGGGACTTTCTTCGCTGCGTTCGGCTTCGCCATAGCCGACCATCATTTCGTGTTCGCGGCCCAACAGCGTGTAGGGACCGGACACGTTGAAGTCATAGGCTTTCATCTTTTGCGTGCCGATCATGTGGCTGACGTTGGCAACCATGCCGCTGCGATCAGCTTCCGGAAAGCCGCCACCGGCGTAGTAAATCTTGCCGTCGGTATCGCTCTCGCGATGGGTGTACGCGGCTTTGAGCTGCCATCCGCCGCCCAGTTGATGATCGATGTTGGCGAATGCGGTTTTGTCCTTGAGCGGCCAGGAACTCCAGGACGTCGCCATGTTGGTCGAGCGTCCAAGGTTGGCCTTGCTGCCGTCGGCGTTCCAGTACGGCACGGTGCCCCAGGACGTGCCTTGCACATGCTTGTTCTGATAGTCGTAACCCACGGCCAGTACGGTGTCATCGGTCAGGTCGGCTTCGAGCACTCCGTAACCGACTTCCCGCTGCTGCTGGTATTTATCCCGGTAGGAATCGCTGTCACGGTAGGCCACCACGCCGCGCCCGCGCAGGCGCCCATCGAAAGCCAGAGGACCGCCAACGTCGAGATAGCTGTAGTAATCGTCATAGCTGCCGCCACTGACGCCGGTCTTGGCTTCCCACTGCGTGGTCGGACGTTTGCGCACCATGTTGATGGTGGCCGAAGGGTCGCCCGCGCCCGTGGTCAGGCCGGTGGCCCCGCGTACCACTTCAATGCGGTCGTAGATGATGGTGTCGGAATCGGACTTCATGTAGCTGAAGGTATTCAACATCCCGTCGATCTGGAAATTGTTGATCGTGTAACCGCGGGAGGAATAGCTGACCCGATCCGAGTCGTTGTGCTGCACCACAATCCCGGTGGTCTGGCTCATGGCTTCGGACAACGTGCCGAGTTTGAAGTCGTCCATTTGCTGGCGAGTGACGACGGACACCGATTGCGGTGTTTCTTTGATCGACAGGGGCAGGCGGGTGGCCGTGCTCATGGCGCCGGTGGTGTACGAATCAGTGTTTTCGGTGGTGCTGCCCAGATTCCGGGCGGTCACGTTGGTGGCGCCGAGCATGAGCGTGGTGGGCAGCGGCGTTTTTTCAGGATCGGTTTCAGCCAGCAAATCCGGGCTGAAAGCGACACTGAACAGGCCGAGGGTAAAAGTCATGGAACGGGTGATAGGCGCGAACATCGCAGCCGACTCCTTGTCGTCGATGGAAAAATTCCGTTTGTTCAAAGACGAAGGAGGGGAGAGGGATTTAGGCTTAAACGAGAATAATTATTATCTTGCGAAGTTTCCTACAACCCAAAACAACTGAGGGAGCGAGCCTGCTCGCGATTAGCGTCGGAACAGTCAGCATTGATGTTGACTGATCTACCGCTATCGCGAGCAGGCTCGCTCCCTCAGGTTTTGCGTTGTATCAGAACTACTGTTGAACGACTCCAGACACTACTGGCGCCCCTTTGGGCTTGATCAGGCTGAAATCAATCAATGGCCGCTGCTGACGCTCGTAAGGGTTGCCGATCAGCAATGGCCGTGGCTTGAAGCTGTCGCTGACCACGCTCTTGCTGCGATCCAGTTCATCGAAACTCAGGCCCACCAGGTCCGCCCAGGTGTGGATCAGATGCGAGCTGCTGTACGGCCGCCCCAGATCCCCGGCAAAGCTCCAGTCATGGGTTTCGCGCCATTTCGGCGAGGCCCAGGCCATGAACGGAATGGTGTACATCGGCGCCGTCGGTTTGTTTTCGTTCCGCCCGAGGGTGCTATGACCCGCAGAGTCGAAAACGTCTTCGCCATGGTCCGAGAGGTACAGCAGGAAGCCGTTCGGGTCGGTCTTGGCGTAATCCTTGATCAGGCTCGAGACCACGAAGTCGTTGTACAGCACCGCATTGTCATAGCTGTTGTAGGTCGGCAGTTGATCGTCACGCACCCCCGCCGGTACGCCGTTGCGGTCCTTGAACTTGTCGAAGGTCGACGGATAGCGGTACTGGTAGCTCATGTGCGTGCCGAGCAAATGCACGACGATCAGCTTGCGCGGTGCAGCGTCGGCCAGCGCCTTGTTGAACGGCTCGATCACGTCGCCATCGTACTGGGCGGCGTTCTGGTTGCGGTTGTTGTTCAGGTACACCTGCTCGTCGGCCTGCTCGGAGAAGGTCGTCAACATGGTGTTGCGCTTGGTCATGGTCTGCTGATTGGTGATCCAGAAGGTCTTGTAACCTGCCTGTTTCATCATGCTGACCAGCGACGGCGTCGACAGGTACAGCTCGGGATTATCCTCGTCGGCAAACGTCAGCACCTGTTGCAACGCCTCGATGGTGTAGGGGCGCGGGGTGATGACGTTGTCGAAGACCGACAGTTGATCCTTGAGCTTGTCCAGTTCCGGGGTGGTTTGCCGAGGATAGCCGTACAGGCTCATGCGCTGACGGTTGGTGGATTCGCCAATCACCAGCACCAGGGTTGCGGGCTGGTTGGCCATCGAGTCCTTGAGGTTGTGCAGCGGCGGGATTTTGCTGGCGCTGTCGAGCATGTCCTGCATGCCGGCCAGGGTGTCCAGATAACGGTGATAAGCCACGGCCATTTGCCACGGCACTGCCGGCTCGATGCGGGTTTCGAACTTCTCGAAGCCGTCGGCGAAATTGCCGGTACGCAGTGTTTGCTTGACCAGCGGATAACCGATCACCGCCACCACAATGGCCGTTGCAGCCACCAGTGCCTGGCCGCGAGGCAGGTACACCGGGCGCAAGCGTGTCCACAGGAAGTAGGCAAAGGCTGTGTGAGCGAGGAAGGCAAGCACCATCCACCAGGCAAAGTACTGGGTCATGTACTCGCCGGCTTCAGACACGTTCGACTCGAACATGATGAAGATGACGCTTTGGGAGAATTCCTGCTGATAGATGAAGAAGTAACCCAGGCTGGCCATGGAGCAAGCCCACAGCACCACGCCAATCAGCGCCGCCATGACACGTGTTTGTTTGGGGAACAACAGCATCGGCGCAAGCCAGATAGCACTCATCACAAATGCCTGGCGGAATCCGGTAAAGCCGGAGGTTCCCGTCAGTTGAATCAGCAGCTGGGTGATACCGGAAAAATACCAGAAGAACAGGAACAACCAGAGAAACCCTGCCCAATCGAAACCCTTCGCAGACGTCTCGCTGCGTTTAAACCAAGCCATTCCACGCTCCAGCCAATATTCACTTCCACCGTCAGGCCACCGAAGTCACCGACGAACGGATGGCGCACGGAAACCGAGCGGCCACAAGGAACCGGAGTATCAACAAGGGAATGTGAAAACTTTGTGAGTTGTAGCGTAGGCAAGGAACGATGGCGTATCGGAAACAGCGAACGGCTGCTTCCGATTCAAGCGAGGAGCGTCAGGCGTGGGGAGCGCGTTGGGTCACCGGTAAGGGCTGTTGGCCCTGGACCAGCAAGCGCAGTTGAGCAAGCTCTTGCTTCAACTGATCGCGCTCGTCTTTCAACTGGCGCAACTCGTCGCGACGGATAGTGACGTAAAGGGTTTGTGCTGGCAGTGCGGTGTGTACTGTGCCCATTGCTCACCTCGCAAATGGCGTGTCTCAACTGTAGGACTGCTTCCGAAATCAGAGGCTAATCTACTATCGGCGCCAATTTTGATTTCTTTTGCCCCCGAAGGGAACTTTTTTATTTTTCATGGTCGTTGTGTCTTCGGCACGATTCCCGACGTTATCAATCAGGATCGGGCACAATGCCCGGAAACTTCATGCCAACGCTCTGGACTAACCCTCATTAGTCGCGTTGGGCTATAACCATTGACACACATTTATTTGTAGTAGGGAGCATCAGCACATGCAACTCGGGATTATTGGACTGGGCCGCATGGGCGGTAATATTGCGCGGCGCCTGATGCTCAACGGGCATACCACCGTTGTGTACGACCGCAATACCGCCTTCGTCGAAGCCTTGTCTGCTGAGGGTTCCACCGGCGTTGCCGATTTGCCGGCCCTGGTCGCCGGCCTGGCCAAGCCGCGTGCGGTATGGGTCATGCTGCCGGCAGGCGCACCGACCGAAGAGACCATTGACACCCTGAGCACCTTGCTCGAAGCCGGCGATACCATCATCGACGGCGGCAACACGTTCTATAAGGACGACATCCGCCGGGCGAAAACCCTCGCGGAAAAAGGCCTGCACTACATCGACGTCGGTACCTCCGGCGGCGTCTGGGGCCTGGAGCGCGGTTACTGCATGATGATCGGCGGCGATGCCGAGACCGTTACTCGTCTTGATCCGCTGTTCAAGACCCTGGCGCCGGGCATGGGTGACATTCCGCGCACCAAGGACCGCCAGTCCGATGATGATCGTGCCGAGCACGGCTACATCCACGCCGGTCCTGCGGGCGCCGGGCATTTCGTCAAGATGATCCACAACGGCATCGAGTACGGAATGATGCAAGCCTTTGCCGAAGGCTTCGACATCCTGAAAACCAAGTCCAGCGAGATTCTGCCGCCAGACCAGCGTTTTGATCTGAACGTCGCCGACATCGCCGAAGTCTGGCGTCGTGGCAGCGTGGTCTCGTCCTGGCTGCTCGACCTGACCGCCGACGCCCTGGCCAGCGATCCGAAACTCGACGGCTTCTCCGGATCGGTTGCGGACAGCGGTGAAGGGCGCTGGACCATCGAAGCGGCCATGGAGCAAGCGGTTCCGGTGCCAGTGCTGTCGAACTCGTTGTTCTCGCGCTACCGTTCGCGTGGGCAAGGCACGTTTGGCGACAAGGTTCTTTCTGCCCAGCGTTTCGGCTTCGGCGGCCACGTGGAGACTCCGAAAAAATGACTCATGGGATCCGCAGAAAATCCAAGACTGAACCCGCGCCACCCACCACGCTGTTTCTGTTCGGCGCCCACGGTGATCTGGTCAAGCGCCTGCTGATGCCGGCGCTGTACAACCTCAAGCGCGACGGTTTACTCGGGGATGGACTGCGGATCATCGGCGTTGACCACAACGCCATCAGCGATGAAGGCTTCGCAAAAAAACTCGAAGACTTCATCCGCAACGAGGTGGCCGCCAAAGTCGGCAAGGGCGATCAGTCCCTTGATCCGGACGTGTGGGCCAACCTCGCCAAAGGCATCAGCTACGTCCAGGGCGACTTCCTGGACGACAGCACTTATCAAGCGCTGGCGGCGAAAATCGCCGACAGCGGCACTGGCAATGCGGTGTTCTACCTGGCCACCGCGCCGCGATTTTTCAGTGAAGTGGTGCGACGTCTCGGCGCGTCCGGCTTGCTCGAAGAAAGCCCCGACGCGTTCCGCCGGGTGGTCATCGAAAAGCCTTTCGGCTCTGATCTGCAAACCGCCGAAGCCTTGAACGCCTGCTTGCTCAAGGTGATGACGGAAAAGCAGATCTATCGCATCGATCACTACCTGGGCAAGGAGACCGTGCAGAACATTCTGGTCAGCCGTTTCTCCAACAGCCTGTTCGAAGCGTTCTGGAACAACCACTATATCGACCACGTACAAATCACCGCCGCCGAAACCGTCGGCGTGGAAACCCGTGGCAGTTTTTACGAACACACCGGCGCCCTGCGGGACATGGTGCCCAATCACCTGTTCCAGTTGCTGGCGATGGTCGCCATGGAGCCACCGGCCGCGTTCGGCGCTGATGCGGTTCGCGGCGAGAAAGCCAAAGTCGTGGGTGCGATTCGACCCTGGTCGGTTGAGGAGGCGCGGGCCAATTCGGTTCGTGGCCAGTACACCGCTGGCGACGTCGATGGCAAGCCACTGCCGGGTTATCGCCAGGAAGACAAGGTGGCGCCCGACAGCAATACCGAAACCTACGTCGCCCTGAAAGTCATGATCGACAACTGGCGCTGGGTCGGCGTGCCGTTTTACCTGCGTACCGGCAAGCGCATGAGCGTGCGCGACACCGAGATCGTCATCTGCTTTAAACCGGCGCCGTATGCGCAGTTCCGGGATACCGAAGTTGATGAATTGGCGCCGACGTATCTGCGTATCCAGATTCAACCCAACGAAGGCATGTGGTTCGACCTGTTGGCCAAACGGCCTGGCCAGGCCCTGAAGATGGACAACATCGAACTGGGCTTTGCCTATAAAGACTTCTTCGAGATGCAGCCATCCACCGGCTATGAAACCTTGATCTACGACTGTTTGACCGGCGACCAGACGCTGTTCCAGCGTGCCGACAACATCGAGAACGGCTGGCGCGCCGTGCAACCGTTCCTCGACGCCTGGCAGCAGGATGCGAGTGTGCAGGGCTATGCCGCCGGTGAAAACGGACCGCAAGCTGCCGAAGAATTGCTGGCTCGCGACGGTCGCGTCTGGCACGGCCTCGGATGAGTGAACTGAAGCAACTGCCTATTCGCTTGCTGCTCAGTGACATGGACGGCACGTTATTGTTGCCTGACCACACCCTCAGCCAGCGCACCATTGACGCGGTCCGTTCGATGCGCGAAGCCGGCGTGCTGTTCAGCCTGGCTGCCGGCCGGCCACCCAAAGCCATGTTGCAGACCATCGAAGCGCTGGGTGTCGATTTGCCGACAGCCGCCTTTAATGGCGGCACCCTGGTAAACCCGGATGGCAGTCTGCTGGTCGCGCATTACTTGCCCGTCACTGCTGCGCTGACTACGTTGGCGATGTTTGCCGATCAACCGGGCATCGAGGTTTGGGTGTTCAGTGGCGGCGACTGGCTGCTGAAAGATCCGTGCGGCCCGATGGTGCCAAGGGAACAGCACGGCTTGGGATACCCGCCGGTGACGGTTGAAAGCTTCGAACCTTTTCTTGCACGCATCGACAAAATCGTCGCGGCCAGCAACAACGCGCAATTGCTGGTTGAGCTGGAGGCGCAGCTGTTGCCTAAAGTGGAAGGGCAGGCCCAGGTCTCACGCTCGCAACCGGTTTATCTGGACGTCACCGCGATGCAGGCCAACAAAGGTGAGGCGCTGGCCACACTGGCCGAATATCTCGGCGTGCCGCTGGAGCAGACAGCCGCCATGGGCGACGGTGGTAACGACCCGGCCATGTTCCATCGCGCCGGGTTGTCGATTGCCATGGGGCAGGCCGAGGAGGCAGTGAAACGCCAGGCTGATGTGGTGACGGGTGCCAACACCGAAGACGGGGCGGCTCAGGCGATCGAGCGATATATCCTCAAACGCTGAACCCCTGTAGGAGCTGCCGAACGCGGCCCGAGCCTGCGGCAGCTCCTACAAAGGTTGTGGTGTTATAGCCAGAAGCTTACGGCGTACCAGCCGAGCACACCCATCACCACCGTATACGGCAACGCCATCCACACCATCCGCCCATACGAAAGCCGAATCAAAGGCGCAATCGCCGACGTCAGCAGAAACAGAAACGCCGCCTGGCCATTGGGCGTCGCCACGCTTGGCAAGTTGGTGCCCGTGTTGATCGCAATGGCCAGGGTTTCGAAATGCTCACGGCTCATGTGCCCGGCGAGGAACGCTCGCTTCACTTCCGTGATGTAAATGGTCGCCACGAACACGTTGTCGCTGATCGCCGAGAGCAAACCGTTGGCGATAAACAGCATGCCCGGTTGTTGATTGGACGGCAGGGCCAATACCCATTGGATCAACGGTGTGAACAGTTGCTGATCGTGAATCACCGCCACCACGGCGAAAAACACCACCAACAGCGAGGTAAACGGCATGGCGTCCTTGAATGCGCTGCCGAGACGATGTTCGTCGGTAATGCCGGTGAACGCGGTTATCAACACGATCACCATCAAACCGATCAAGCCGACTTCCGCCACGTGGAACGCCAGCGCGGCGATCAGGATCAGCGCAGCCAGCCCTTGCACGATGAGCGCTGCACGCTGGCGCGCAGTGCGTTCGGCGTTGTCTTCGGCGGCGAAGTTGGCCAGCACGGCGCGAACGTTGTCTGGCAGCAGCGTGCCGTAACCGAACCAGCGCAGTTTTTCCAGCAGCACGCAGGTGACCAGGCCCGCCACCAACACCGGCAGCGAAACCGGGGCGACCTTCAGAAAGAACTCGGAAAAATGCCAGCCCATTTCGTGGCCAATCAACAGGTTCTGCGGCTCGCCTACCAGCGTACAAACCCCACCCAACGCCGTCCCCACCGCGCCGTGCATGAGCAGGCTGCGCAAAAACGCGCGGAACTGCTCGAGGTCGCCATGGTGAAGGCTGGGCAGGTGCTGGTCGTCATTGAACGCGCTGTCCTGACGCGGATCGGTGCCCGAGGCAACGCGGTGGTACACCGAGTAAAACCCGACGGCGGCACTGATAATCACGGCTGTGACGGTCAGTGCATCGAGAAAGGCCGAGAGAAACGCCGACAGAAAGCAGAACATCAACGCCAGCAGCGCTTTGGAGCGCACGCCGAGCAGCAGGCGCGAGAACAGAAACAGCAGCAAGTCTTTCATGAAGTAGATGCCGGCCACCATGAACATCAGCAGCAGGATCACCGGGAAGTTGTGCACCAGTTCATCGTAGAGCGCTTGTGGTGTGGTCATCTTCAGCAGCAAGGCTTCGACCAGCAGCAAACCACCAGGCATCAACGGATAACACTTGAGCGCCATGGCCAGGGTGAAAATGAACTCCAGTACCAGCAGCCAACCGGCTGCCACCGGACCTACGGACCACAACACCACGGCATTGAGAATCAGGAAGCCGACGATACAGGCCTTGTACCAGCGAGGTGAGTTACCGAGAAAGTTATGCGCGAACGCCTGGACCATGGAGCCGGACATTGGCTACTCCTTGTCTTAAGAAGCGCGCAAGTTGCCGTAAGCAGAACGGAAGATCAAGTGCAGGAAAAATACGTTGGACTATTCAAATAACGTGCGACCACCGCTTTATAGTTGCCATCCAGTGAATAGCCGGCCACGACGACACTTCCATCAGCCTGCACCGCCACTGAAGTGGCTGTATCCAGGCTGCGACCCAAGCGAGTGCGAACCCATCCATTGCCGTCGCCAAAGTTGCGATCGAGCTGCCCGTCAGGCCGATATCGACCCAGAATGAAGTCGGCCTCAACACCGCCAATCGTCGCGCCCACCGTGAGAATGCTGCCGTCCGCTTGCGTCTGCGCCGCGGTCCACTGGCAGCCAGTGTTACCAATTTCAAGTAACCGGGGTTGGCCGCTATGGCAGTGATGGTCCGGGCGGCCGTTGCTGTGCACTTTCAGGGCGAGGCAGTGCATCGGGTTTCGACTGCTGCCAAAACAAAGCACATCGCCATTGTCCTGCTGGACGATTTGGCTGACTTGCGCGCTTTGCCCCTGAGCCGTGAAACTCATGAAGCCGTCCACGGCAAAACTGACGTCGAGTCTGCCATCTGTGTGATAGCGGGCCAATAAACCTTCTTCCGGTAAATTGATTGAGCCGCCGACCAGGATCCGACCGTCACTTTGCAACCGCAGGGTGCTGAGCCAGGTGTTCAACAGCAAGTGCCTGACCATCACAAAACCACGACCATTGAAGGTGGGGTCCAGTTTGCCGTCTGGTTTGAGTCGTATGAGCATGCCGGTGTGATCGGCCAGTTCGAAGTGATGGTTGGCCACCAACAGGATTCGACCGTCCTCTTGAACGGCAATATCACAGGCTTCTGCGCCCGGCACGCCAGGCGGAAGCCAGGCATCGCGAACACCGTGGGACAAATTGCCGGGTAGGCGCACCACGCAACGACCGTTGTCACCAAAATGTCTCGCCGGGCGACCTTGTTGGTCAAACAGAGCGAGGGCCGGGAGGGTGCGGTGCGCATTCTCGTAGTGCAGGCCGGCGAGCAGGATGTTTCCGTCGGGCAGCACGTGAACCTTCCCCGCCATGGCTTCGAAACCGGATTCGAATTGGCCGATGACACTCCCTTGATAGCCGAATTGCAGATCCGCCGAACCGTCCTCCAGCAAGCGGGCCAGGCCAAAGCGGCTACCGCCAGGTGTTCCGACCTTGGCGGCCACGAGTAAACGACCCTGGGAATCGAGCGTTATCCCGTTGGCCATGCTCGAAGTGCTGCCGGCGAAGTACACCTGGGTCTTGCCATGGGTGGCAAAGCTCGTATCGAGTTTCCCGGCGGTATCAAGCGGGGCAGGGAACTTATAAACCGACTGGATTGACATGAACGCATCTCCTTGCGAGTCGTCCTGATCCAGATGTTGGGGCGGCGACTGTATATGGAGAACATTCAATCCCTGAATGATCGTACGCACAACTGTCATAACTAACAGGCGGAGGGTCGCTGTGTGCCACAACACTGTCTTTTCGAACCATTGGCAAGCCTGCAAAGGATTCAGGCGCGCTTAGTTGAAATAGAAGTGTGTCAAAAGTACAAATGGCCACGGTTAGCCAACCAACTAATGACAGGGAAGGGCGCGGATTACTCCGGAGTAATCCGCAAAATGTTTAGTGCGGCATCGACCACGATTCAAGCTTGAAGCCTTCCTGGCTCAATTCTGCACGGGCCTGTTTGAGCAATTGTTCAAGTTGCGCCGGATCGGTGTAGGCACTGATCGGGATCAGCTTGCGACCTATACTGTTTTCTGTGCGATCGATAACGGTCAGGCTGAGTTCGCCGTTGCCGTCCTGTGGCGCCCAGGCCACGCAGTGGAAAGGCTGGAATGCGCGGTCGGCAATCAAAAGAGCTTCGTTGATACGGAGCGGGGCGGTCATAGAATGTTCTCTCTGTATGCCCAATCAAGTGATGTGCCGACGGTTGGGCTTACCGTTCGGCAGTTACTTGTACTGATGCCCGCAACCCCGGTTCGGGTCACACCTGAACAAAAGAAATTTCAACTTTCTTTGATATGCCCGATGTAGCGACCTGCATTGAAAGCTAAATGAAAGGTTTGGACTCGTTAGGTAACTAACCATCAAGCTTCTTATAACTAGTTACGTAATAGCCCTATAGTCAAACGATACAAGACCCCGTCAAATTCTTGCTAACGTTACAGCCAGGTCTGCCAAATGACTGTTTTTAATAAAATTTCCTAGAATTTGGCGCCAAGGAACAGTCATGAGCGAAGCTCCTGCCTTACGACGTCTATTAGTGGTGGATCCCTGCGACGACTGCCATCGCCTGCTACCGGGATTGCGCTCCGTGGGTTGGGATGTTGACAGCTGTACGCTGGATAACGTCGCCGATCGATCCTGTGACGTCGGCTTGTTACGACTACAACCGTTCCATCTTGAGCACCCGGATGCGGTCAAAGAGGTGATCAGCCGCAGCGGTACCGAGTGGATCGCCGTGCTCAATCAGGAAGTCCTTCGGCTACAGAATGTCGGGGATTTTGTCTGCGAGTGGTTTTTCGATTTTCATACCCTGCCGTTCGACGTTTCCAGAGTTCAGGTCACGCTGGGCCGAGCCTTCGGCATGGCGCGCTTGCGCGGGCAAGGCACGGTTCATATCGATAAGCTCGAGCATGAACTGCTGGGCGACAGCAAGCCCATACGCGAATTACGCAAGCTATTGAGCAAACTGGCGCCTACCGAGTCGCCGGTGTTGATTCGCGGTGAAAGCGGGACAGGTAAAGAGCTGGTCGCCCGCACGCTGCATCGACAATCCCTGCGTCACAGTAAGCCCTTTGTCGCGATCAATTGTGGAGCGATTCCCGAGCATTTGATCCAGTCCGAACTGTTCGGCCACGAGAAGGGTGCCTTTACTGGCGCCCATCAACGCAAGGTCGGACGGATCGAAGCGGCTAACGGCGGCACACTGTTTCTCGACGAGATCGGTGATCTGCCTCTGGAACTGCAGGCGAACCTGTTGCGGTTCCTCCAGGAAAAGCACATTGAGCGGGTGGGCGGCAGTCAGCCGATACCCGTGGATGTTCGGGTGTTGGCCGCGACCCATGTCGATCTTGAGGAGGCGATTGAGAAAAAGCGCTTTCGCGAAGATTTGTACTATCGCCTGAACGTGTTGCAGGTCGCGACCGCGCCCCTGCGTGAGCGCAACGGCGATCTGTCGATGCTGGCCAACCATTTTTCTCATTTTTACAGCCATGAAACCGGCCGCCGCCCGCGTAGCTTCAGTGAAGATGCCTTGGTTGCCATGGGCAAGCATGACTGGCCGGGCAATGTTCGCGAGCTGGCCAACAGGGTACGTCGCGGGTTGGTGCTGGCCGAAGGCCGTCAGATCGAAGCGCGAGACCTGGGGCTGATCAACCATCATGTCGTTGCCGCGACGATGGGCACGCTGGAGGACTACAAGCACCAGGCTGAGCGCCAGGCCTTATGCGACGTGCTTAACCGCCACAGCGATAATTTGAGCAATGCCGCCAAGGTGTTGGGGATATCCAGGCCGACCTTCTACCGGTTGTTGCACAAGCATCAGATACGCTAAACGCAAAATCTTTACACAACAAAGCCCCGTCGAAACGGGGCTTTGCTATGGGTCAGAAGTAGTACGGGAATTTCAGGCTGAAGGAGAAGTCTGGCGAGTCGTCGGTCAAGCCGATTGCGAGGTTGGGAACGATCGTCAGCTTATCCGTTGCGGCCAGGGTCATGCCGATGTTGAAGTTGGCGGAGTTGTAGTCGCTGTTGGTGATCGATTGCCAATCACCCCCGTCTGGCTTGATCTTGCTCTTGCGGGCGAATTGATCGGTCACTGAGAACGACATACTCATCTTTTCGTTCAAGGCGAATGCAATGCCGCCACCGATCTGCCAGGAGTCGCCCAGTTTCACGTCGCCGGGCACCTTGGAGTTGACCGTAGGGCTGATGTCGCTGAAAGAGTCTTCCATGTTGTAGGTATAGGCCAGACTGCCGAACAGCACGGCCGGGTCGAAGGTTTTGACCAGCGAGATGCCCGGGGTGATCGCCCAGACACCGTTGCCGGTCGGCAAGTCCTCGGGTACCGCGAGGTTATCGTTGCCTGGGACATCGATTAGTTTGATGCCGTACGGGTCATCACCGGTGGGCGCCTTGACGCGCAATGTCACGACGGCGTCGGGCAGGTTGGCTGACTCATCCAGAAACTTGTAAGCAACACCAACGTTCACATCGCCGATGGCGGGGTCGCGGGTAACGGAGGCATCGGACGTTACCGGGCCTGCGCCACCTGCGCCGCCAGAGGAGTACGTTGATTCTCGATAAATCACAGGGACGTTAATGTCAAACTGCCAACGCTGTGCCACGTTGTAGCGGGCGGTCAGGTCCAGGGTCCAGTTATCCGCCTTAATACGGTCGATGTTGATGTTGCCGAGGAAAATCGAGTCCAGGGCCAGAAAACCGTTAAGCGTCAGCGCACGAGTATCGTAGTGCGTGTAGGTCAGGCCGGTTTCGATGCTGAACTTGCCGCCACCGAAGAAGCCGCTGGCTTCGTCATACAGGTTGGACACGCTTTGTGCCGGTTCCGAATCGTCCTTTAGCGACTGGCCGTATGAACTGCCTGAGGTCCCAGGCGCACCGGAGGCCACCGTCTGACCACCCTTGGGCGTTTCGGCGGGGGATTTGGTCAGGCGTTTGGGGGCCGGTGTCGCAGGGGCTTCTTCAACCTGGCGAACGCGTTGCTCAAGTACCATCAACGCGTTCTGCTGTGCTTCGTAACGCTGTTTAAGCTCCATGAGTTCTTGTTTTAGTGCTTCTACCTGGGGGTCCGGTGCTGCGTAGAGCAATGTGGCCGGGGCCAGGCTACTCAAACAAACGATAGTTCTTAACGTTAAAGATCGGTGCATGGGTTAGCCGTCCCTTCTGACTACATCTGATGAGACTGAGCGTAGATCAGAATCCCGAAGTGCGAAGGCCTCTGAGCTGGTCCAGGTTGCCGTTCAGCGATCCGGTTGTCGCCACGTTGTCACGCAGCACGACATTGAAGGACGTGAGGTTCCTGACCTGGTTGCTACTGCCAAGCAAAGTCGTGTTCTGCATCAGCCCACCCTGGGCAAGGCGTTGTACGGTACTGCCCTGATTGTTATTGGCGACGATGTTGAATTGCACACCGGCACCGGTCGAGGAAACGCTCAGCGAACCCGCGCCATTGGCGCCGACCAGCGTCGTACCTGCGGCCAGCGCCTGGCCCTGCTGTTGCGCAACGGGTTGTGCTGACGCCTGGCTGGCTTTGCTGACGTTGATATCAACATTGTTATAGGCCGTGTTGTTGTCGCCGGCCGCCCGCACGACCTGCGTGACGCCTTCAGTGGTGTTGAGTCCGCCGCCACCGGTGACAGTACCGGTGCCGACGCTGGAATTTTGTGAGCGGGAGGAGCCGGTACTTTTTTCGTCGATCATCGATACATAGAACTGTGGCTTGATGGTCGATTGTTGAATTTGCATCGAGGACGTTGCCCCGATCACTTCACCTTTGGCGTTTTCCCAAGTGCTGGTCATGGCAATGCCGAAACTGATGATCCGTCCTGGCATGACAAAGCGGCCGCGCAAGACCGACAGTTCCTGATCATTCAATTCAATCGGTTTAAACGTCTCTGCGTGCGTCGGCAGGCTGGCGGCCAGGCAAACCAAGGCCAGCCAGATTGGAGTCTTCATGAGATGCTCCCGGAGCGTCGTGCTCCCTTGTTATTAGAAGAAGTCGCTTTGGATGAATCCGAAATCCATCAACTCTGTGTCTTGCACCGGGCTGAAGGCGTTGACGCGGTTCTTGGCGGTCAAAGGCAGGGGTGGGTCGAGCAACGCGTTGGTTTTGTCGTAGCCCTGGCCGATGACGGCAAAGATGATGCCGTTCCAGCCTTTTACAAAGTCGTCGACTTTGTAACGTTTATGACCGAGTACCGGATCACCGATATACACCCAGCCGTTATGAACTCGTTGCATGACCACAAAATGCTTGTAGCCACGGATATCCATCAATACCACTACCGGAATTTTGATTTCGCTCAAGGTGTCCTGTGCTACCCGGTAGCCACGGGCCCGCATGCCGATACTTTCCACGTAACGTTTCATGTCCAGCATGGAGAAACCCTGGACTCGGACGAGGTCGTGATCGGAGTTCGCCAGCATGCCTTCAATGATTTGTTCTTCATTCACGTCCAGCCAATAGGCTTGGCGCAAGATGGTTGCCAGCGCAGCTGCGCCGCAACTGAAGTCGGTTTTTTGTTGCACCAGGTCGGCAAACTTGCGCTCGCGGATGCTCTGGATTGGTTTGTACACCACCGCTCCGCCCGGCAGGATGGAAAGCGGCATTTGTGCAGCCTCGATCACACTGGCCACGCACAGCAGAAATGCCAAGGCGATAATGCGCATGATGGGATGCCTTATTGTTATGTTTGAAAAGGCCCCCGTAAGGGGGCCTCCATAGACAGCATTAGAACGATTGGTTGGAGATGGCCAGCGAGTTGCTTTGTTGGTTGCCCACACCAGCAGCCACGTTGACGCCCAGGTTGCCGCTGCCGCCATTCACCGAACCGCTCAGGGTTGCAGTGTTGGTCACAGGGTTGGCCCAGCCAGTTGGAGTCAGCACTTGATAGGAGTAGGTGTTGCTCAAATCATAAGAGCTGCTTTCACTGAAGCTTTTCGCTTTGTCATACGCAGATTCGGACGACTTGCTGCCCGATTTATCGTACGAAGAGGCGGTCGATTTCTCGTACGAGCTATCGAACGATTTCTCGAACGAGGAATCGCGCGATTTGTCGTACGCAGATTCACGCGACTTGTCGTATGAGGAGTCGCGAGACCGGTCATACGAGGATTCGCGCGAACGGTCGAACGAGGAATCACGAGTTCTGTCGTACGATTTGTCTACCGATGCGTCAAGCGATGCGCCCAGCGAAGCGGTAAGCGATGCCTCGGAACTGCTGCTGCGGGTGCGATCGCCGAAGCCAAAATTGACAGTAGAGGAATTGGAAGCCGCCGTAGAAGCGTCCAAAGTAGCGTCCAGGGAAGCACTCAATGTAGTGTTCGAAGAACCGCTGGCACTACTGCTGTTGGACCCGCTCGCAGCGCTGCTGTTGGAACCACTTGCAGTGCTGCTATTGGAACCGCTCGCAGAACTGCTGTTGGAACCGCTCGCATTGCTACTGTTGGACCCGCTCAGGCTGGCGCTCAGAGAACCGCTTGCACTGCTGTTGTTGGAACCGGCTTTAGCCCAGCTCGAAGAAGCGCTTTGACTGCCGCTGGCTTCGAACGACTTGTCGCGGGAGAAACTGCCGCTGGCCGAGTTGGTAACGGTGATCGTATCCACACGGTAGGTCCGATCAGCGTTGTTATTCACTGTCAGGCCAGGACCGTTTTGAACAGCGGACGCGGTGGCGGTTGCGCTACCCAGTGGGGCATTGGCGTTGGCAATTGCCATGGTGTTTTTCTGCTGGTTCAGATCGCCGCCAGCAATGTTGACACCCACGTTGCCGCTGCTGCCACCGCCGGAGCCGCTCATCACGGCAGAGTTGGTAGAGCCAAAGTTGTCGACGCGGTTATCGTTGCTGACTTGCCTCACGTCAGCGGTGGCGTTGGCCATGCCGAAGACAAAGCTGTTATCAATCGCAGCGTTGTCGGAGGCGGCGTTGGCGATGGCGGCGGCGTTGTCTTGCTGGTTGCCGTTACCGGCCGCCACGTTGACACCGACGTTGCCGCTCGCACCTGCGGCCGAACTGCTCATCTCGGCCGAGTTTTCTGTCCCTTCATTCCAGATGCTGTTGCCGGTACTGTTCTGCCGGTCAGTCGCATTGGCTGTTGCGGAGATAGGAAGCATCCTTGCAGGAGGGGTTTGGTTTTGTTGACCTGGACCGTTACCGTTACCATTATTTCCATGGTGGTTTCCGTCACGACGATCGGCAGCTTGTACAGCAACAGCCATGACCGCAGCAATTGCGAAAACCAGAGGCTTGATTGCCATCGAAGGTTTCATGGTGATTCTCCGTACTTATTTTAGGTTAAGTGTTGTTTTTACCTATCTGGGTCAATCCACGACCCGTACGCTGAAGGTGTTGGCCATTCGGTTTCCCACCCCGGCGCTCTGATTCAACTGAATCACCCCACGGCTACCGGTGAAAGCCTGGTCACTGGTAGTGACCTGGCGATGGCCGGGTGCGGAGTCAGTTGGATCGGAGTTGATGAGCAGCGCCACGTTCTGTTGCATGAGGACGCTGTCGTCGAGACTTTGCGGCTGAGCACCGACGCTGATGCGCAGTGCGTTGGCTTGCTGGTTAATCGCGCCAGAGCTCTGGTTGACGCCCAATGCGCCGTTGCCGTGGCTGAAGGAGTCACCTTGAATGCTCGATTGAGCGTCGATCCTGGGGTCGACCACCGTACGCAAGCGTTGGCGTATTTCTGTGGTCGCGTTGGCGCTACGGCCAACGGCGATGGCCCGGGCGTTGGCCTGTTGCTGTAGATCGCCGGCAGCCTGGTTGACCGTAAGGTTGCCCTGGTATTGCGAGCCCGAATTGTCGATGGTGGCGTTATCGATGACTGGGGATTGGGCGAAAGTCGATGTACTGCAAAACATGGCGATAAGCACTAGCTTGCGATTCATCTTAACGGTCTCCCGTCAGGATTTTCATCGCGCCCATGCCTTGCTGGATGCTTGAATTCACCATGTTGGCGATGCCGCTACCGGAGTTTCCCGAACGCCCGGCGGGGAGGTTGGATAGCTGGGACTGGGTGCTTATATTGCCGCCCAGGTTGTTGGTGTTCTGAGTGACCAGGCGGGAGATGCCCGCACCACTGGCGACACCGGCAAAGTCGCCGTCGCTCAACTCGCTCGTTTGCTTGAGCACCTGTTGAGACGGGTTGGCATTGACGGTCGTGGGGTTCGGGTCGGGAACGAGTGGCGGAACCGTTGCGTTGCGCGTCTGGACATCACGAGTGATGATAATGATGCCGTTGTCAGCCTGGACAGGCAGGCAGACCGTTGAGCCCAGTGCGCATCCGATCAGCAGTAGTCTAAAGATGCGTTGATCAATTTTCCCCACGGCGGCAATTCCTTCTGTGAATGAAACGCTGGCCCTTATCAGCGTTGCGAGGAAGAGAGCAGAAGGTGTGCCGGTTTTTGATTCTTTCTTTAAATCAGAGGCTTACGAGTTTTGTCCGGGAGCTTGTTCTTCAAGCTGTTACAACGGTGAGACAAAACTTCGTGCGCGGGACCGTCTAAATCGCTTGCGAGGCTCTAGACCGGGGATTGTGGGGGAGTGTTTCAAGCCTTTAACAAATGAGGGCGTTGCAGGCGAGAGTGCCGCAAATGCGACGTTTGAAGGCGCATGGCTGTTTCAGGAATGGACACTTTTCACCCAAAAGAGGGTGAGCGCTGGGTGAAATCCCCCAAAATCAGGGTTTGTAGCCGAGTAGCCCGCCTACCGCCTCGAACGCCTGTATGCGCCGCGTGGCCCAGTCGCCTTGCAGGATTTGAACGGGTTGCCGATGCTTTTCCAGCCAGGCTTTAGTCATGCTGAAAAACGCCTGGCGCTCACTGAGTTCAGGCTGACAACGCTGACCGTCGTCGGTCCATTCGACGTTTTCCGGCGACAACAGCAGATGTAGATCGTACTGCCGCGCCAGGAGTGCTTGTTCGATCCAGGCCGGGCAGTCGCCGAAAAGGGTCTGGCTCCACAGAATGTTGCTCAGCAGATGCGTGTCGAGGATCAGCAGCTGTGGTTCTCGGGCGCGAGCTTCGTCCTCCCAGGTCAGCTGGCCAAGGGCGATTTCAGGAATGTCCGCCAGGGTGGTGTCCCGTGGATTCTGTTCGATGAACCAGCGTACATACTCATCCACCAGAACCCCGCCAAAATGCGCCTGCAACTCGGCGGCCAGCCAGCTTTTACCGCTGGATTCGGGACCTGTCAGCACCAGGATTTTCATGTGCGCAACGCCGGGGCCGCGCGCCATTCGCGCCAACCCTGCACCGCAAGCAGCAAGAAGAGACCGTACAAAGCAGCGGTCAGATAAAGCTCTTTGTAAACGAACAGGCCTACGAAGATCACATCCACAGCGATCCACAGCGGCCAGCATTGAACGCGCTTTTGCGCCATCCAGACCTGCGCCACCAGGCTGAAGCCGGTCAGCGCCGCATCGAGCCAGGGCTGGGCGGCGTCGGTCCAGTGAGCCATTGCAGCACCCAGCAACAAACTGCCAATCGCCCCAAGCGCCAACCCCAGCAACACCGACTGGCTGCCAAGCCGACTGACCTCGCGTCCTTGCTGCGCCACGCCTGCCCGAGTCCACTGGCGCCAGCCGTAGATCTGCAATCCGGCGTAAATGACCTGAAGCAACATGTCCGAATACAGCTTCACTTCGAAAAAGATCCAGCTATATATAAGCACCATGACCAGGCCGATCGGCCAGCACCAGGGGTTCTGTTTGACCGTCAACCAGACGGCAATGACACCGAGGGCGGCGGCAAACAGTTCGAGCCCGGACATGGGGGTTCCTTGGGGGAAGTTGAAGAGGGGGCGGATTGTACCCGAAGATCAAAAGATCGCAGCCCTGTAGGAGCTGCCGCAGGCTGCGATCTTTTTCGGGTTAAACCCGGAACTGCTTGAGCAACCCGTTCAACTGTTCACTCAACCCCTTGAGTCGCACACTCGCCGCGCTGGATTGTTCGGCTGCCAGCGCAGTGCTGTGGGATAGACCGGCGGCCTGCGTGACGTTCTGGTTGATGTCTTCGACAACATGGGCCTGCTGCAAAGTCGCGCTGGCAATCGATGCATTCAACCCGTTGAGGTTGCGCAACGCCTGGCCGATGGCATTCAGGCTCGCGCCAGCCAGTCCGGCTTGCTCGATGGTCAACTGCGATGCCCGGCTGCTGTCGCCGATCACCTTGACCGCGGCTTCGGAATGACTTTGCAGGCGTTCGATCATCGACTGGATTTCCGCGGTCGACTTCTGCGTACGCTGGGCCAGCAACCGCACCTCGTCTGCCACCACCGCGAAACCGCGACCTTGCTCACCGGCGCGGGCAGCTTCAATGGCCGCATTAAGGGCCAGCAGGTTGGTTTGCTCGGCGATCGAACGGATCACTTCCAGAACGCTGCCGATTTGAGTGCTTTCGGCAGCAAGGGTCCGGATCACTTCCACGGCTTGATCGATGGTGGAAGACAAGGTGTCGATCTGTTGCAGGCTGCCATCAATATTGACCTGGCCTTGTCTAGCCTGCGCTTCGGCGTCGCGCATTTCGCTGGCGGCATGTTCGGCGTTCTTCGCCACATCCTGCACGCCGTAGGTCACTTCATTAATAGCAGTGGCAACCAGTTCCATCTGTTGTGATTGTTGCTGGCTGCGATGCTGGGCCTGAGTGGCGTCGTTGCCCAGTTCGCTGGAAGACTGGCCGAGTGCGCTGGCGGATAGCTGTAGCTCACTGATCACCTGGCGCAACTTGGCGGTGAAGGCATTGAAGTGCCGGGCCAGTTGCGTGACTTCGTCATGGCCATGGGTGTCGAGGCTGCGGGTCAAGTCGCTTTCACCACTGGCAATGTTGGCCATCGCGTTCACGGTTTCCTGAAGCGGACGGACGATGCTGCGCGCAATCAGCAAAACCAACGCCACCATGACCAACGCAATCGCCAGGCCGATCACCGAGGCTTTCCAGACTTGACCATAGAACTCGGCTTGCATGTCGTCGATGTACACGCCCGAGCCGATCACCCAGCCCCAGGGCTCGAACAGTTTGACGTAGGAGGTTTTTTCCACCGGCGCGCTTGCGCCCGGTTTCGGCCAACGGTAGTTGACGATCCCCGCGCCCTTGCTTTTGGCAACCGCGACCATTTCGTTGAACACCGCAAAACCGTCCGGGTCGCGGATCGCCGAGAGGTTCTGGCCATCGAGTTTCGGGTTGGCCGGGTGCATGACCATCACTGGCGTCAGATCATTGATCCAGAAGTAATCGTTCTGGTCGTAACGCAGGCCACGAATGGCCGTCAGCGCCTGCTTCTGCGCGACGTCGCGGGTGAGGGTGCCGGCGGTTTCCAGATCGTGGTAATAGGTGAGAATCCCACTGGCGGTTTGCACCACGTGCTGGGTTTTCTGCGCCTTGGCGACGTACAAGTCGTCGTGAATCTGCTTGAGCATCAACACGCCCAAGGCCAGCAGCATCATGACGGCCACGACCAAGATGAGCCACAACCGCCGGCTGATCGACATATTGCGCAAGCTGTTCATAACGCGGTGCTCCGTTCTTGTTCTTGTCATAAATGATCACCAGCCTTCTACCGTACCTATTACGCGGCAGCGCTCATCAGGCTTGTCTGATAGGATTTCGGCCCCGCGCGACAAAACCTGAGACCAAAGTGATTTTTCACGTGATTTTCAGTGGTTTGTGTGGATTATTTGCACGCGGGACTTCAGCGATGCTGATCGCAGTCAATGTTTTGAAAAATATTAACGGGGCATGCGCCGGCGCACAGCCTTTTGGGGGATTGATGGATCTTTGGACTGCCTTTCAGGCGTTGATACTTGGGGTTGTGGAAGGGCTGACGGAGTTTTTGCCGATTTCCAGTACCGGGCACCAGATTATTGTCGCCGACCTGCTCGACTTCGGTGGTGAGCGTGCCATGGCCTTCAACATCATTATCCAGCTCGGGGCAATCCTGGCGGTGGTGTGGGAGTTTCGCCGGAAGATTTTCGACGTGGTCATCGGCTTGCCGACCCAGCCCAGTGCACGGCGCTTTACCGCGAACCTGTTGATCGCGTTCCTGCCGGCCGTAGTATTAGGGGTGGTATTCGCCGACCTGATTCACCATTACCTGTTCAACCCGGTCACCGTCGCCACCGCATTGGTCGTGGGCGGTATCGTCATGTTGTGGGCCGAACGGCGCCAGCATGAAGTGCATGCCGAAACCGTTGACGACATTACCTGGAAAGACGCTTTGAAAGTCGGCTTCGCCCAGTGTCTGGCGATGATTCCGGGCACCTCGCGCTCCGGCTCGACGATCATCGGTGGGCTGTTGTTCGGCTTGTCGCGCAAGACAGCCACCGAGTTCTCGTTCTTCCTGGCGATGCCGACCATGGTCGGCGCGGCCGTGTATTCGGGCTACAAGTACCACAAGCTGTTTGTCCCGGCTGACTTCCCGGTGTTCGCCATCGGCTTCGTGACCGCCTTCATCTTCGCGATGATTGCCGTGCGCGGGCTGCTCAAATTCATCGCCAGCCACAGCTATGCGGCATTCGCCTGGTATCGCATTGCGTTTGGCCTGCTGATTCTGGCGACGTGGCAGTTTGGCTGGGTGGACTGGACGGCGGCCAAGCCATGAGTGATGGCACTGCGCGCAATAATCGCGGAGGCGATTCCGGCGGAGGGATCCGTAATCCACGGCTGAAATGGCTGGTGTTTGCGATCTTGTGCGCGCTGCCGCTGTTCGGTTCGATGTCGTTATGGCTGCGCGGGGTTTCGCTGATTCCCTTGGCGGCCTACGGCATCGTCAGCGTGCTGGCGTTCTTGCTGTACTGGAGTGACAAACGCAAGGCCCGCGCCGACACCTGGCGCACGCCGGAAAACGTTCTGCATGCAATGGAATTCGCCGGTGGCTGGCCGGGTGCGTTGCTGGCGCAGCAGGTGTTTCGGCACAAGACTCGCAAAGTCTCTTTTCAACTGGTGTTCTGGTTGATCGTGCTGCTGCACCAGGTGTTCTGGATCGACATGCTGTTTCTCGGCGCAAATCTGCTCGCATTGTTCTGACGGTGCAATCCTGTGGCGAGGGAGCTTGCTCCCGCTGGACTGCGCAGCAGTCCCTTTTTAAGAGGGCCGCTACGCGCCCCAGCGGGAGCAAGCCTCGCCACAGGTGATTCGTTTTACAGCAACAACCCGATCTGCGTTCTTTTGGGCAACTTGCTGACGACCAGTTGATGGGAGCGTCGCAACAAGCCCTGCAATTCCTCAGCGCCCAAAGGGTAGGGCGTCGCCATGATGATCCACTGGGCCCGCGCCAAATAAGGTGCCGGATGAATGCCCGGACGGTCGCAATGGCCGAGAAACAAGTCCTTGTCGACCTTGAAAGCCAGCGATGCACCTCGCAGGTTCTGCAAGGCGAACATCTTGTTGCCAGCAATCGAAAACACCCGCACGCCGCCCCATTTGTAATCTTCCCGTGCACCGGGCAGCGCCAGGCAAAAAGCCGCGACATCCTCTTCGCTCATGCGTCCAGCCTTCATATCAATCGGTCCCCGCAGGCATTGAATGTTTCGATCAGATGGTCGAGCCAGGCCCGTACGGCCGGCATGACACCCCGTCGATGAGGGTAGACGGCTTGCAGCCAGCCACCCGGCAGCGACCATTCCGGCAACAATTGCACCAGCGAACCGTCGGCCAGTTCCTGCTCGCAGTACATCATCGGCAGCGTGGTAAAACCTTGGCCGGCGAGGGTACAGGTCTTGCGCACGATGAAATCGTCGATGCCCAGACGCGCTTCCATGGCCAAATCGTGGCTTTTGCCCTGGCGATCCACCAGGCGGATGTGCACCATGCGATCGGGTTCGAGGGCGCCGAGCACTGGCAGGCCTTTCAAATCATCGGGGTGATTGATCTCATGCCCCTGCAGAAACGCGGGGCTGGCCACCATCAGCATCTGCGCCTGGCGCAAGCGGCGGGTCACCAGCAGCGGGTCTTCGTCGCCCGGTTCACGCACACGCAAAGCGACATCCACACCTTCGGTGACCAGGTCGACGCGACGGTTGACCAGCATCACCTCCAGTTGCACCTGGGGGAATTTCTCCAGAAAGTTGCTGATCACCCCCGGCAGCATCTCGTGGGCCAAGCCGACGGGGGAGGATACGCGCAAGCGCCCGCGAGGTTCGCTGGACATGCTGGCCACCGCCTCGTCGGCCATTTCCGCTTCCAGCAGCATCGCCTGGCAGTGCCGCAGATACCGTTCGCCCACGGCGGTGAGCTTGAGCTGGCGGGTGGTGCGTTGCAGCAAGCGCGCACCCAGGCGCTCTTCCAGTTCAGCGATGCGCCGCGACAGGCGCGACTTAGGAATGCCCAGTAAACGCCCGGCCGCCGCGAAACCACCGGCCTCCACGACTTTGGCGAAGTAATAAAGGTCGTTCAGATCTTGCATTGGCGCGACTCGATCGTTCTATCAGTGAGACAAACTATCGCATTGTTGCACGCTAATCAGCTATTGGTTTCGTCTGTAGGATTGTCTCCATCAGATCGCCCTGGCGGCGATCCTCACCTGGAGAACACACATGAAACTGCTGCATATCGATTCGAGCATTCTTGGTGACAACTCGGCTTCCCGTCAGCTCAGTGGCGAAGTTGTAAAAGCCTGGCAAGCCGCCGAGCCGTCCGCCGTGGTGACCTACCGCGATTTGGCCGCCGACGCCATCAGCCATTTCTCTTCGACCACGCTGGTTGCCGCTGGCACCACCGCTGAGTTGCGTGACGCCGCTCAACAGCACGAAGCAGACCTGAGCGCATCGACCCTGGCCGAATTCCTCGCCGCCGATGCCGTGGTGATTGCAGCACCGATGTACAACTTCACCATCCCGACCCAACTGAAAGCCTGGATTGACCGCATCGCCGTTGCCGGTCAGACCTTCCGCTACACCGAAGCCGGCCCAGAAGGCCTGTGCGGTGGCAAGAAAGTCGTGATTGTTTCGACTTCCGGTGGCCTGCATGCTGGCCAGGCGACCGGTGTTGCCCACGAAGAGTACTTGAAGGTGCTGTTCGGCTTCATCGGCATCACTGACATCGAATTCGTCCGCGCCCACGGCCTGGCTTACGGTGACGAAGTGCGCAACAAAGCCATGAGCGATGCTCACACGCAAATCAGCGAGCAGTTGTTCGCCGCCGCGTAAGGCTTGCATAGAGACATCTGCCGTTCAGGCAAAGCCTCAAAAAACTCTGTATTCTGGATACGCAAGTACCAGGTACGGAGTTTTTTGTTTCTGGTCGTTTCAGGTTGTGGCCCAAGTTATGCAGCCAAGGTTCACGTCTCTAGTCCGGTAACAAGGTGGGGCATCCCATGGTGCGTCTTTGTGCAACTTTACTGATTTGCCTGCTCAGCAGCCTGAATTCAGTGCACGCCGCGCCTGCGCCGCACCCTCACTGGAGCGTCGGCTTCCACGAGATGAGCTTTCTCGATCCGCTGGACTTGCAGCCGATGCGCGCCATTGCGTTTTATCCGTCCAGCGAACAAGAGCATTCCAGCAAGCTTGAGGGTTACACGGTCGAGGCCGGCGAAGACACGAAAGTCGCCATGGGCCGTTTCCCGATGCTGATGCTGTCCCACGGCAATACCGGAACCCCGCTGGCGCTGCATGACCTCGCTACTTCACTGGCGCGCAAAGGCTTTGTGGTGGTGGCGGTAATCCATCCTGGTGACAACTCCAAGGACCACAGCCGTCTCGGTACGTTGAGTAACCTCTACGGGCGGCCGATCCAGATTTCCGAAGCCATCACCGCGACATTGGGCGACCGCATGCTCGCACCGTTCGTCAATGCCGATCAGGTCGGCGTGATTGGTTATTCGGCGGGAGGGGAGACAGCGTTGATTTTGTCCGGTGCTACACCGGATCTGGATCGCCTGCGGCGTTATTGCCAGGAACGTCCCGATGACCGCGATGCGTGCAACACGCAGGGCGAACTGATCGTCGACCGTGATGACCTGCAACCGGTAGCCGATCCGCGTGTACACGCATTGATGCTGATGGCGCCGTTAAGCCTGAAGTTCGGTCGCCATACCCTGGCTGATGTGCATGTGCCGGTTCTGCTTTATAGCGGTGACGGCGACAAGCTGGTGGCCGTCGACAAGAACGCCGCGGCGTTGGCGCGCAAGCTGCCCACCGCGCCGGATTTCAAGTTACTGGCCGGGGCAGGGCACTTCGTATTCATGGCGCCGTGCAACGACGAGCAGATCGTCATCATGCCGGCTCTTTGCACCGATGCCGATGGCGTTGACCGCGAAGACATTCACCGCAACCTCATCACCGAAGCCGGGCGCTTTTTCTCCCGCACCTTGGGCAAGTCGACGCGGGCCGGGATGCAAACCGCCGATCAGTGATCGGCGGATCGTGTATCTGTTACTTGTTGGCTAAAGCAGTTTCCAGAACTTGAACCCTGGTATTCAGTTCTCGAACCGATTCAATTAGAGGTGCCACCAGTTTTTGGTAGTCAACTTGTAAGTGAGTGCCGTCTGTGCGAACAAGTTGCGGGTAAACTTTCTGCACGTCTTGAGCGATCAGGCCGATGTCAGCTTGGTCGTTTCGCTTCCAGTTAAATGTAACACCGTTTAATTTAAGAAGATCTTTCGTAGCATTTTGCATTGGTCGAACGTTGTTCTTCAAACGCTCATCGCTGAATGGGCAGCACTCGTCGCCAATCCCGTCGCCAATTTCGTAGCACACGCCGTTATGACAGATCTGCTGCTCAATGGAGGTTTCCGCATGTGCAATAGAAGAAAAAGCCAACGCGAAAGTTGGGGCGATGAAGGCAAGCGGCAATATACGCATATTATTCTCTTGATAGTTATCGATTCAGTACGAGTGCAGCGCCTGGGATTTTGCCTAAGTTATTGAGTAAAACAACAGTGGCGCTTTGAGTTAATCGATGCGGAATATTGCTATCAGGGTGAAATTTGAATTGATATATAATTCGTTACTTAGTAGTTAATTGGTTTTAATGAGCTGTGCGTGCGTTGAATCGAGACAGGAATGCCGTCAAGCAAAGTCCGATGATTGACAACACCGCCGCACTGAAGAATATCCACGCATACCCCAGATTCAACGCCACCGCGCCCATCAAGGGCCCGGCGATCGCCAGCGCCAGATCAAAAAACACCGCATAAGCACTTAACCCCGCACCACGACTGGAGTTGGGCACCTGCTTGATCGCCTCGACACCCAGCGCCGGATAGACCAGCGATAAGCCGAATCCGGTCAGTCCGGCACCGATCAAGGCATAACCGGTCGACGGCGCCAGCCACAGCAGTACCAGGCCCACCGTTTCAATGGTCATGCAGGCAATGGCCGAAGTGAACCCGCCAAAACGGCTGATGCTGGAAATGAACATCAGCCGCGCCAGGATGAAGCAAACGCCGAAAACGGTCAGGCAGTAAGCCGCGCCGGTCCAGCCTCGGTTGACGTAATACAACGTAATAAAAGTGGTGAGGGTGCCGTAACCAATGGACGCCAGGCTCAGGCTCGCACCGAATGGCGCAATGCGTCCGAACACCGCCCAGAACGGCAGGCGCTCACCACGAACCACCGGCACCGACGGTTTGTTACGGATCAGCACCAGCGCCGCCAACGCCAGCACCGACAGAGCAATCCCGAGGCTGGCGAAGCCCAACTGATCAACCATCACCACGCCCAGCGGCGCGCCGATGGCAATCGCGCCATAGGAGGCAATCCCGTTCCAGGAAATCGAACGTGCGGTGTGTTCGGCGCCCACCTGGCCCATGCACCAACTGATGGTGCCGACCCCGATCAAACCCTGGGCGATCCCCAGCAGCAAGCGGCCGGCAATCAGAATCAACAGGCTCAACAGCGGCAAGCTTTGCAACAACGTTGAGAGCAACGTCAGCGCGCCACTCAACACAATCCCCGACAAGCCGTAAATGATGGCGCGCTTGGTGCCGATGGTGTCGGACATTCGCCCGGCCATGGGGCGGCTGAGCAGGGTGGCAAGGTATTGTGAGCCGATGGTCAGGCCCGCAATGACTGCACTGAAGCCGAGTTGCTCATGGACATACCCCGGCAACACCGCAATCGGCAGGCCGATGCAGAGGAAGGCAATAAAGGTATAAAAAACGATGGAGACGATCTGCAGGGTAATCGCCATGGAGCTTTGCGGAGGCACTTGCTGCACAGTCATGAGGACTCGTTCGCGGGCGGCGGTGGGAGAACTGCATGATGGCGCGGCTGTGGAATAAAAGGAAGCTGGCTAACGATCAAAAGATCGCAGCCTTCGGCAGCTCCTACATCGGAGCGCGGACTCCTGTAGGCGCTGCCGAAGGCGGCGATCTTTTGATCTTCAAAAACAAAAAAGCCCCATCACAAGGACAGGGCTTTTACTTGCAGCTCGCAGCTTGAAACTAACAGCTGCCCTTAAAACACTACGCCCTGGCTACGCAGGTAGTCATCATAAGTGCCGCTGAAGTCGGTCACGCCATCCGGGCTCAGCTCGATGATGCGGGTGGCCAGGGACGATACGAACTCACGGTCGTGGCTGACGAAGATCAGCGTGCCCGGGTAGTTCTCCAGCGCCAGGTTCAGCGCTTCGATGGATTCCATGTCCAAGTGGTTGGTCGGTTCGTCCATCACCAGCACGTTCGGCTTTTGCAGGATCAGCTTGCCGAACAGCATGCGACCTTGCTCACCACCGGAGATGACCTTGACCGACTTGAGGATCTCGTCGTTGGAGAACAGCATGCGGCCCAATGTGCCGCGAATCATCTGCTCGCCCTGAGTCCACTGACCCATCCAGTCGAACAGGGTGACGTCGTCTTCGAAGTCGTGCGCGTGATCCTGAGCGTAGTAGCCCAACTCAGCGGCGTCGGTCCACTTGACGCTACCGGCATCCGGGGTCAGTTCGTTGACCAGGGTGCGCAGCAGGGTGGTCTTGCCAATACCGTTCGGGCCGATGATCGCCACGCGCTCGCCGGCTTCAACCTGGAAGCTGAAGTCTTTGAACAGTGGCTTGCCATCAAAGCCTTTGGCCATGCGCTCGACGATGACCGCCTGGCGATGCAGCTTTTTGTTTTGCTCGAAACGGATGAACGGGCTTACGCGGCTCGAAGGCTTGACCTCGGCCAGCTGGATCTTGTCGATCGCCTTGGCGCGGGAGGTTGCCTGCTTGGCTTTCGAGGCGTTCGCCGAGAAGCGGCTGACGAACGATTGCAGTTCCGAAATCTGCGCTTTCTTCTTGGCGTTGTCCGACAGCAGTTGCTCGCGGGACTGGGTCGCCACGGTCATGTACTCGTCGTAGTTGCCCGGGAACAGACGCAGCTCGCCGTAATCCAGGTCAGCCATGTGGGTGCACACGCTGTTCAGGAAGTGACGGTCGTGAGAGATGATGATCATCAGGCTGGAGCGCTGGGTCAGCACGTTTTCCAGCCAGCGGATGGTGTTGATGTCCAGGTGGTTGGTCGGTTCGTCGAGCAACAGCACTTCAGGATCGGAGAACAGCGCCTGGGCCAGCAATACGCGCAGTTTCCAGCCTGGGGAAACTTCGCTCATCGGGCCGAAGTGCTGCTCGATGCCGATACCCAGGCCCAGCAACAGTTCGCCGGCACGGGATTCGGCGGTGTAACCGTCCATTTCGGCGAATTCGGTTTCCAGCTCGGCCACGGCCATGCCGTCTTCTTCGGTCATTTCCGGCAGCGAGTAGATGCGGTCGCGCTCGGCCTTGACCTTCCACAGCTCTTCGTGACCCATGATCACGGTATCGATCACGGTGAATTCTTCGTAGGCGAACTGGTCCTGGCGCAATTTACCCAGACGCACGTTCGGTTCCAGCATGACCTGGCCGCCGGACGGATCAAGGTCGCTACCAAGGATTTTCATGAAGGTCGACTTGCCGCAACCGTTGGCGCCGATCAGGCCGTAGCGGTTGCCCGCGCCAAACTTGACCGAAACGTTTTCGAATAGCGGCTTGGCGCCGAACTGCATCGTGATGTTAGCTGTAGAAATCAAAGGTTTTTCCTGCGAAGCATTCAGAGTAGCTAGGGTTGCGGCAGTACCGAATCAGTACCCGTTCGCGCTGTTCGGCCATGGGAAGTACATCCCGGGCAGCAGCGCAAGATCCATCTGGCAATAAGTGGACAGCAGCATGTGGAGCGCTTGGCCCGAGTCGAAGTGCGCTGAGGCGGGATTGTTCCCGTCATCAACCAAGGGGGGCGCGTAAAGTTTGGCGGCGATTGTACTGGTCTGGCTCTTTAAACGATAGGGCAATAAGGCCGCACCGGTATCAACGGACAGATTTTCACATCTGAAAGCTAACAATTGGTTACAGACGGTGGCTAAAATGCCATCTTTCACTGGGTGCCGAACCTCGGCATCGGCTCAAGGACGGGCTACCGGGACCGCTGTTTCGTTTTCAGACGCTGCACAAGACCCTTGGGCCGTTGACTGGTCGGGCGCGCAGTTTGTTCACTTCTGACATGTGACGATTTCCGTGAAACTCATCATTGCCGCTATCTATGTTGTATCCATCGCGTACGTCCATTTGCGCGGGAAGGTGCGCCACAAGCTGGGTCGCCAACTGAGCGACCATTCGACGTTTCTAGCGCCGATCAATTGTTTCCTTTATCTGTTCTCGAAAATCCCCAACAAGCCGTATCTCAATCCGTCCGACTTCCCCGACCTGAGTCCATTGCAGGTCCATTGGGAAGAAATTCGCGCCGAAGGCCAGAACCTGTTGCGGGCCGGGGAAATCAAGCGCTCGGACCAGTACGACGACGTCGGCTTCAACTCCTTCTTCAAGACCGGCTGGAAGCGCTTCTACCTCAAGTGGTATGGCGACAGTCACCCCTCGGCGATGAAGCTCTGCCCGCGGACCACCGAATTGGTGCAAAGCATCGGCTCGATCAAGGCGGCGATGTTTGCCGAGTTGCCGCCAGGCTCCAAACTGGTTCGCCACCGCGATCCGTATGCCGGTTCATACCGTTATCACCTGGGCCTGGAAACGCCCAATGATGCCGGTTGCTACATCAACGTCGATGGCCAGAACTACCACTGGCGCGATGGTGAAGCGGTGATGTTCGACGAAACGTTCATTCATTACGCGGAAAACACCACCCAGCAAAACCGCATCATTCTGTTCTGTGATGTGGAGCGACCGATGAAATATCGTTGGGCGGCGGCGTTCAATGGCTGGTTCAGCCGCAATGTGATGTCGGCTGCCGGTGCGCCGAACGAAGCGGGCGACAAGGTCGGGGGTATCAACCGGCTGTTCGGCAAGATCTACAAGATTCGCCTGCGGGCCAAAGCGTTGAAAAAGCGTAATCGCAAACTCTATTACCTGCAGAAGTGGGCGTTTTTTGGTGGGTTGCTGGCGGTGTTTGTCATGGTCTGATGACGCCATCGCTGGCAAGCCAGCTCCCACAGGGTATTTCGGTGTGATGAAATCTATGTCTCACTCCAACCACTGTAGGAGCTGGCTTGCCAGCGATGAGGCCATCACAGCCCACACATCACTTACTGACTTTCTTCCTCGCCGCCGGCTTGGCCGCAGCCTTGGGCTTGGCAGCTGCCTTGGTCGCCCCCTTGCCACCCAGACTCCGCTTGAGCAACTCGGTCAAATCAATAACATCCGCTGTCTTGCGTTCCTCTTCGCCAGTGGCCGTCTCAACATCCTCAATTTTCCCTTCATGGGCTTTCTTGTCCACCAGCGCCATGATCTTGTCTTCAAATTCGTCCCGGTAATCGTCCGGCGACCATTCGACCGTCATGTCCTGCACCAGGCGCTTGGCCATGTCCAATTCGCCCTTGGCCAGCTCGGCCTTGGTTACGTCCGGGCCTAACGCCAACTCATCCAGACTGCGGACTTCCGCCGGCCAGCGTAACTTCACCAGGACCATGGCCGATTCCATCGGCATCAGCGCCGCCAGATACTGACGGGTATGCAGCACCACGCGAGCCAGCGCGACTTTGTTGGTTTTCGTCAGGGTTTCGCGCAATAGCGCATAGACCTTGCCACCGCGTTTATCCGGGGCCAGGTAATAGGGCGTGTCGATGTTCTGCAGCGGGATTTGCTCGCTGTCGACGAAAGCAAAAATGTCGATGGTCTGGGTCGACAGGGGATGCGCAGAGCGAATCTCCTCTTCGCTAAGCACTACATAGCGGCCCTTTTCGTATTGCACGCCTTTGACGATGTGCTCCTTGGTCACTTCCTTGCCGGTGACTTTATTGACGCGTTTGTAGCCCACCGGGTCCATGCTGCGGCTGTCGAGCCAGTCGAAATCCACCCCTTGGGAAGACGTCGCCGAAACCAGCGCCACAGGAATATGCACCAGCCCGAAACTGATTGCGCCTTTCCAGATTGCCCGTGCCATGGTCGTCTTCCCGAGAGTGATGTTCAGGTGACCCGCCGCCTTGAACAAAAGTTTCAGCGGCCTGCAGCCCGGTCCTGGCGGTGCGTCAACTTCGTGTTACATCTTGCCGGGAAAGTTTGGGTTAACAAATCCGAACCCTAGGCGTAGCGTGCTATCGAAGACTCTATTCACGCACTCTTCGGGAGGCTGCCCCATGAACCGATACGTACCTGGCCTTATCGTGCTGGCATTAAGCGGCGTACTCGGTCAAATAGCTCATGCCGACGTCGACTTGCCAGGCGCACCGATACACCTGGCGCAAAACCTGCCGGGCAGCACCAATAACAATCCGTACAACAGCCCGACCCGCCGGGCCAATCCCAACAGCATGCAAGGCACTCAACCCAGCGCCCCGGCCATTCGGGGGCCGAACACTGTGCCGGTGCCACGCCCGCCGACCCTCGATAACGGCGGTGTTGGCAATCGCTATCCCCAAGGCAGCCCGGCCCCCACCAGCGCGCCGAAGTTCATTCCCAATCCGCCGCCCCGCAGCCCTTGAACGGCAGGACTCCCGTTCTGTCGCCATCCTCATGACAAAAGGAATCGTGCATGTTGCGTAAAACCTTTCTGGCTACTTTCTGCGCCTTAATGATCACCACATTCCCGGCCCTCGCAGTAGAGGTGCAGAGCGAGCAGGGCACGCTTGAAGTCACGCCGATTGCGACAGGTCTGGAGCACCCTTGGGCATTGGCATTTCTTCCGGATCGTCAGGGAATGCTGGTCACTGAGCGTCCGGGCAACCTGCGCGTGGTAACGGTCGACGGCAAATTGTCCGCGCCGCTCAATGGCGTGCCCAAGGTCTGGGCCAAGGGGCAGGGCGGATTGCTGGATGTGGCGCTTTCACCCGACTTCAAGCAGGACCGGATGGTTTACCTGAGCTACGCCGAAGGCGGCGGCCAGGGAGACAAGGCAGGCACTGCGGTGGGACGCGGACGGCTGTCCGAAGACCTGACAACGCTGAAGGATTTCCGGGTGATTCTCCGTCAGGAGCCCAAACTCTCCTCCGGCAACCATTTCGGTTCGCGGCTGGTGTTTGACCGGGACGGCTATCTGTTTGTGACCTTGGGGGAAAACAACGACCGACCCACCGCACAGGATCTCGACAAGCTGCAGGGTAAGGTCATAAGGATCTATCCGGACGGCAAGGTGCCCAACGATAACCCCTTTGTCGGCCAGGCCGGCGTGCGTCCGGAAATATGGGCTTACGGCGTTCGCAACCCGCAAGGCGCGGCGCTCAACCCGTGGACCGGTACCCTGTGGGAAAACGAACACGGTCCCTTGGGGGGCGATGAGGTCAACATCATCGAACGCGGCAAGAATTACGGTTGGCCGCTGGCTACCCATGGCAAAAACTACTCTGGCTTGCCGATCCCGGAAGCCAACGGCAAAACCGCAGAAGGCACCGTTCGGCCGCACCATGTCTGGGAAAAGTCCCCCGGTTTAAGCGGCTTGGCGTTCTACGACGGCGACCGTTTCAAGGCCTGGCAACACAACGCGTTTATCGGAGCGTTGGTCACTCAGGAGCTGATTCGCCTGCAATTCGAGGGCGACAAGGTGGTTCACGAAGAACGCTTGCTGGGTGAATTCAACAAGCGTATCCGCGACGTGCGGCAGGGGCCGGATGGGTATTTGTATGTGCTGACCGATGAAGAGGATGGCGGACTTTACAAGATAGGCCTGAAGTAACCGTCGCTTTTGTGGCGAGGGAGCTTGCTCCCGCTGGGGTGCGAAGCGCCCTCCGGTTTTGCGGCTTCGCCGCCGAGCGGGAGCAAGCTCCCTCGCCACAGGTTTACCCCATGGCTGGTCCGATGCGTTTTTCCAGGCGCAGTGCGTCGGCGTGATCCTGGTAATAGTCATGAATCAATGCGAAGCGCTGATAGCCGTTGCGTTCATACAGCGCGATCGCCCCCGGGTTATCGATACGCACTTCTAAACGCAAACAGGCGCAATCGTGCTCCTGCGCGCACGCTTCGACGCGATCAAGCAACTGCTTGCCCAATCCGCAGCCCCGAGCCTGGGCATCGATCGCAATCGAATACAGCCGCGCCAACGACGTTCCACGATGGAACAGCACCACGGCGTAACCCACCAGATGCTCGCCGTGCTGCGCCACCAGCAGTTGCCCGTGTGCGTGGGTGATCAGCCATTGAAAGCTGCGACGGTTGAGCCGGTCCGTGGTGAAACATTGCTCTTCAAGCTTGAGCAGTGCCGGTACATCTTCAATCACCGCCAACCGAATAACCAGACTCATATAACCCCCGTAAAAGTTGCGTAATGAAACGAGACTTTCAAAAAAGTTCGTGCTTAATAGGAAAGGTCTAGTTCTCCAACGGATCCATCACTATGTCAGCGGTACAAGGTCATTGGCGCGAAGTATCGGAGCAAACTTTAACGTCGGCAACGTTTTTAAATGAGCCGAGTAGAACTTCCAGCCAGTTGATTATCATCGTCGAACGCAAGGAAGACTGGGCTTCCTATTTTCCTAGCGAAGACATCGTCACGGCCCAGGAATACCTCGAGCAGACCCGCGATAACGAGCAGGGCAAACGTATTCAGGTGATCAACCTTTGCCGCAGCTACAAGTACCTGGGCCACGGCTATTACTGCTCGCTGCTGGCGGAGGCCCGTGGGCACAAGGTCATTCCGTCGGTCCGGACCATCAGTGAGTTGACCCGAAAATCCTTGTACGGTCTGGCGCTGGATGATCTGGATAAGACTTTGGGGAAAGCGCTCAGCCATCATATTTACAGTGACACCGAAGGCTTCACCTTGACCCTGTATTTCGGCAAGACGCATATCGAGCCATTACAGGATTTGGCGAGACAGATATTTGAAGTATTCGCTTGTCCCATTCTGTTAGTTGAGTTTCGTCGAACTAACGGTTGGCACATAGTCGGCATCAAGTCTGGTGCGTTGCATAAGTTGCGCGAAGACCAGGAAGATCAATTCGCCAACTCGCTGGACAGTTTCAGTCGCAAGATCTGGCGAGTGCCACGTTCTAAACGGCTGGCCCGTTACGACCTGGCCATCCTGCACGATCCGCAGGAAGCTTTGCCGCCGTCAAACCCCAAGGCGCTGGATAATTTCATCAGGGTCGGCAGGACGCTGGGCATCGACGTCGAGTTGATCGAACGCAAGGACTACGCGCGGATTGCCGAATACGACGGTCTGTTGATCCGCGAAACCACCAGCGTCGACAACCACACTTACCGCTTCGCCAAGAAAGCCGAGAGCGAAGGGCTGGTGGTGATGGACGACCCCGCGTCGATCCTGCGCTGCACCAACAAGGTCTACCTAACGGACCTGCTCAGGAGTCATCAACTGGGCATGCCCGCGACCGAAATCCTTTACAAGGAACGACCCGAAGACTTCGAGCGCGTCGGCGAGCGGCTGGGTTTCCCGTTGGTGTTGAAGATCCCCGACGGCTGTTTCTCCCGGGGCGTGATCAAGGTTGAAAGCCAGCAGGCCTTGCTCGAAGCCACCGCAGAACTGTTCGAACACTCGGTGCTGTTGCTGGCTCAGGAATTCTTCTACACCGAGTACGACTGGCGCATTGGCGTGCTCAATCGCAAGCCGATTTTTGCCTGCCAGTACTTCATGTCCAAGGGCCATTGGCAGATTTACAACCACAAGGCCAAGGGCCAGGACATCAACGGCGAATGCCGCACCCTGGCGGTTCACGAAGCACCACGGGCAGTGGTGGAACTGGCGGTGAAAACCGCCAATCTGATCGGTGATGGTTTGTATGGCGTCGACCTCAAGCAGTCTGGCGACAAAGTGGTGGTGATCGAAGTCAACGACAACCCGAACATGGACGCGGGCATCGAAGACGCCTATTTGCAGGACGATCTGTATTCACTGGTGCTGGAAGAGTTCATCCGGCGCCTGGAGCTCAAACGTCGCGGCCAGGCCTGGTGAACCGCCGATGATCAAGCGCTTTCAATTGACTCTTGGCGCACTGCACGCGGTAGATGGGATGGACGCTGAAGTCATGCTGTTCAGCAATCCCGATTCGGCCGAGCGCGACCTGCTGCACAGCCATTTCAAACTCGATGACCACGCGCTGGCCTCGGCGCTGGACCCGGACGAGGTCTCACGTATCGAGTTCCACCCCGACAACCTGTTCCTGATCTGGAAACGCCCGGAGAATTACTCGGGCGCCGGCAGCCTTGCCTTCGAAGTGTCGTCTTGCGGGTTACTGTTTTGCCCCGATCGCTTGCTGGTGATTGCCACGGACGACGCACCTTTAAACGGGCTCGGAAAGCGCCAGGCGTTGAACACCCCGCTGGATGTCCTGCTCGATCTATTGTTCAACAACATCCATCACTACTTGGGCCACCTCAAAGTCATCAAGTTGGTAGCCCGGGAGTTGCAGCAGAAATTCAACGCGTCGATGCAAAACCAGCACCTGATCCAGATGTTCAACCTCAGCGAAAGCCTGATCTATTACATCAACGCCATCCACAGCAACGGCGCGGTCTTGACCCGGCTGCGCAATCATGCTGAAAAGGAGCACTTCGGCGCCCATGCCATTGGCCTGATCGACGATCTGATCATCGAAAACAACCAATGCTACAAACAGGCAGAAATCTATTCGACGGTGTTTTCCGGTCTGATCGACGCCCGGGGCAACCTGATGAACAACAGCATGAACAACCTGCTGCGCAAACTGACGCTGATCAACGTGGTTTTCCTGCCGCTGAACCTGATTGCGAGCATTGGCGGCATGTCGGAATTCAGCATGATGACCGCGGGATCGCCGTGGTGGGTTTCGTATCCGTTGTTTTTGACCGCGATGATGATTGGGGCGGGAGTGATGGTGCTTGGGCTCAAGCGCTTGGCGAAGTAATTCGAGCGACAGACAAATCGCTATCGCCCGCAAGCCGGCTCCCACGGATCGGGGAGCGTGTCGGGATTTGGGTTGATGCAATACCTGTAGGAGCCGGCTTGCTGGCGATAGCAATTTCCAGATCAGCCGAAATGGCCGGATCAGCTCTGTTGAGTTCCAGAATATTGACCATTGACATGCCATCAACGCCCGGCTAATTTCCGGACATGACTTCCACCGTATTTCGCTGCCAGCCAAGCATTATTACCGCCATTCCTCATTTGGCGGGCTAGCTCACGACTGCAGCACCCAACCCGCCCTAGAGGCGGGTTTTCATTTTCTGTCTCCTGGGTTTTGAAACGACCGGACCGCAATATCCGTGTAGGAGCTGCCGAAGGCTGCGATCTTTTGCTTTTGAAAATCAAAAGAGCGCAGCCTTCGGCAGCTTCCACATCGGAGATCCGGATATAAGGAGATTGAGATGAATTGCACGACCGAACAACAAACCCTGCTTGAGCATTACGTCAAAAAAATCCTTGCCGCGCCGGTCTATGAGCTGGCGGTGCGCACACCCTTGCAACCCGCAGCCGCACTGTCCTTGGCCTTGGGCAATCAAATCCTGCTTAAGCGCGAAGACTTGCAACCGACGTTTTCCTTCAAGGTTCGTGGTGCCTACAACAAACTGGTGCAACTGAGCGCTGAGCAAAAGGCCCGGGGCGTGGTCACGGCTTCGGCTGGTAATCACGCCCAAGGCGTGGCATTGGCGGCGCGTGAATTGGGGATCGACGCGACGATAGTGATGCCTGCCACCACACCGGAACTGAAAGTGCTGGGGGTGCGCAGTCGTGGCGCGGATGCGTTGCTGCACGGGGAGAGTTTTCCATTTGCCCTGGCCTACGCGCTGGAGCTGGCCGAAAAAACCGGGAAAACCTTTGTTTCGCCCTTTGACGACCCGGATGTGATTGCGGGGCAGGGCACCGTCGCCATGGAGATCCTGCGTCAGCACCAAGGTGCTTTGGATGCGATTTTTGTGCCGGTGGGCGGTGGCGGGTTGATCGCTGGCATCGCGGCGTACGTCAAATATCTTCGGCCCGAGATACGCATCATCGGCGTCGAGTCCGAGCATTCAGCCTGCCTGCAAGCAGCATTACAGGCGGATCAGCGCGTCGTTCTGCCTCATGTCGGCACCTTCGCCGATGGCGTCGCGGTTGCGCAGATCGGTGCCTACGGCTTCGAAGTGTGTCGGTTTTGCGTCGATGAGGTGCTCACCGTCAGCAACGATGAACTCTGCGCCGCCATCAAGAACATCTATGACGATACCCGCTCGATCACCGAACCTTCCGGTGCATTGGCGGTGGCTGGTATCAAGAAATATGTGGCGCAAAGAGGTGCCCGTGGAAAGACTTTCGTGGCCATCGATTCGGGGGCCAATATCAATTTTGACAGTTTGCGGCATGTGGCCGAGCGCGCCGCGTTGTGCGACGCCCCGGCGTGAAGCGAGTCAGCCGATATGCGGATGTGTACACGTCCGCTTCACGGTTACTCGGCGACGGCTTTCTCGACTTTGCTGGACGCAGACCACACCCGATAGCGAACCTCAATGTCCTTTGGCACATAGAGCACGATCGGCAATTTGCTGTTGTAGCGCAGCATGAAACCGTCACCGACCACAGGCATGAAGTCTTGTTTGCTGGTGCCTTCCGGGCAGGCCATCATCGTGCTCATTGGACCGATGACTTTTTCCAGACGGTAAAACGGGTAACCCCAGCCCTCGAGGTTTTTCTCTTCGAGGATTCCGCCCAGGCGTTGTCGATTGCAGTCGACGGCCAGGGTCTTGCCGGCGAGGATTTCGACCTGGAAGTCTTCTTCACGGGGTTGCGGGGCGAGGTGTATGACCTGGCGGGTGAAGCCGCTTTCCGGTTTCGGGAAGGGCGCGACATCTTCGAGTTTTGCCGCGTTGACGATGCTCGACAGCGTCATTGCAATCAGCCCAACGGTGGTGCTGATGGTCGATGAACCCATGATGCCTCCTTGCGTATGTGTGAGGTGAGCGGATACTGGATCGGCTGAGCGCTATTCTCGACGGCGTCAGCGGCCAATGCAAACCTTTCGCCTCAGCGTGCAAATTGCAGGGTTGCCAGCGGCCTTTTTCGCAATTTGCATGAGGGTTTTTACAAGCCCTTACATTAAGCCCTTGATTTACCGATGAGCTGTGCAGCGAAATTCAAGGCATGTTTTATGCTGTAGCTGTTCTCAAGCTGACCGGGATTTCAGATGAGCCAGCGTCGATAGTTGATTTGGCAATCTCACAAAAAGGAGAGGGTCGCCATGTTTCTTTCTGCCTTGGAACTGCGCAACATTATTGAAAGCAGTTTTCTACCGAAACGCTGTCAATGCACGCTGTCGCCGGATTTATCGATGACCGTAAAAGTGTATGCCGATGGTGAAACCGATCAACTCGATCTATTAAAAACCGGAATCGATGCCCAGCAACTCAATGGCTGTCGGGAAATTAACGAACTGATAGCGGTACTGCGCTCCGATCTTCAGAACCATTACGCAGAGCCCGGGCATAGCCAAGGAATGCGCAAGGCACTTTAAGCGGTTGTTTCAAATTCCACCGACACGCGCCGGGTCTGGAAAAACGCCAGGCCCAGCGCCAGTTCAACTCCGACAGCAAGCAGAATGCCCGGTCCGACGTGGCCATTGAGCCATTCGCCGAAGCCCAAGACTGCCAGCCCCCAGCATCCCACTACAAAGCCATGGGTCAGTGCATTGCGTGTAGCGGATGGTGCCTCATTGCGGACCAGATAAAACATCACGCCCAGCGCTACGAACAGCACGGCGATACGGCGCGCGATCAATCCTGCCGCCAGCGAATATTCAATATCCCAGGAAGCCAGCAACCAGTCGGGCATCACGCCCCAGGCCAGCGCCAGCAAAAAACACAAAATGGCGGTAAAAATCGACAACGTACGAAACGACAACTGCATGGCGAATCCTTGCGGCAGTGTGGGAGGCGCTAGAGCATAGCGCCTGAATGGCCCCACGAATACCGCAAGGTGCTATTTCAGACTTTTCAGTCAGTTCTGATAACGACAGGCGTCAGAAAGTTTACGGTAGGCGATTTCTGCGGGTTGGCCTGATTGATCGTCGATGTACTTCATATTCGCCGTTACCACTATGCATTCCAGTGTGTCGGGTTCGCTGAGGTCAATCACTTTGCCGACGTGCAGCGGCATGCCGTAGTGATAGGACGGCACATTTGCGGAAGTGGCAGTGTCATCGGCCTGTGCAATGCCGGTTGATGTGGCGCAGACAAGGGCGATTGAAACAAGCAAGGCGCGCGAGTTCATGGGGCGATCTCCAGTGCAGACGCAAGTTTGCTCGACGTGGCGTCGAACCTGCCGCACTGGGCGTCAGAGGACTCTGAGGGCGTGCGGTCCAGTAGAGTGTTGGACTGCGCGATTAAGCATTGGTTAACCCGTCTGAACGCCACCTGTCGTTTAGCCACTACCGTTCGGCGGCAAATACAGTCATTTTTCAGACTAAAGTCGTCTGCAGTCATAAAAAGCCTTCTGCCATCATTGTCGTTCACCCCGCGTCTTCACTTCAGTCCGGCCCGTTTATTGGATCGGATGAAGGCTATTTCTGGCTGATTGCGCCCTGGCGCAGACGCTGCATTGTTGGAGTTTTTAATGCGTCCCCCTTTTACGTTGCTCTCCGCGCGCCAGTCACTTGGCTTCGGCGCTTTAGTCCTGTGCGCCGGTTTTACCGGGCCGGCTCAAGCGAGCGGTTTTATCGACGACACCACGGCGAAAATCGAATCCCGTACGGTGTATTTCAACCGCGACTTTCGTGATGGGCACACTTCTACCGAACAGGGCGCTTCGAAACGCGAAGAGTCGGCCCAGGGTTTCATTCTTAATCTGCAATCGGGATACACCGAAGGCGCGCTGGGTTTCGGTGTCGATGCATTGGGCATGGCGGGGTTCAAGCTCGATTCAAGTCCCGACAGTAGCAATAGCGGGCTGCTGCCATCCAGCGGGAATGACCCGCGCGGTTCGGCGGACGAATACACCAAGCTTGGGCTGACCGCCAAAGTCCGCTTCTCGCAAAGTGTGCTGAAGTACGGAGCCTTGCTCCCGGATGTGCCGCTGCTGAAGTACAACGACGGTCGCTTGTTGCCGACCATGTTCAACGGCGCGATGCTCACGTCCAGAGAAGTGAAAGACCTGAATTTCATGGCGGCACGCCTGGACAAGTACACCGCCCGGGATTCCACTGATTCCCAGGACATCCGCGTGCACTGCAAGAACAAGCGCTATGCCTGCAACATCACCGCCGATCATTTCGACATGTACGGCTTCGATTACAAGATCAACGAACGGCTGACCGGCCAATATCATTACGCCGAACTGGAAGATATCTATCGTCAGCACTTCCTCGGTTTGCTGGCCAACCAGCCATTGGGCGGCGGCTTGCTCAAGGCCGATTTGCGCCTGCTCAAGAGTGCCGACAGCGGCGACGCTCGCGCTGGTGCCATCGACAACCGCGCCTTGAGTGGAATGCTCGCTTACGCCATCAGTGGGCATACGTTCAGCGCCGGTTGGCAGCGCATGAACGGCGACAACTCGATGCCGTACCTGGATGGCAGCAATCCGTATCTGGTCAACTATGTGCAGGTCAACGACTTCGCCGCCGCGCAGGAACGCTCGTGGCAGTTGCGATACGACTATGACTTCAAGGCCATCGGCATCAACGGGCTGAGTTTCCTGACCCGCTATGTGAACGGCGATCACATCAAGGTGCCGGGCAGCGATCAGGAAGGCAAAGAGTGGGAGCGCGACAGCGAGCTCAAATACGTGGTGCAGAGCGGGACGTTCAAAGATGTCAGCCTGCGGTTGCGCAATGCGACCTATCGCACCAACTACGAGAAATATGCCCGGGACGTGGATGAGACGCGGTTGATTGTCAGCTACAACTTCTCGATTTTGTAAGGTGGGCCCCTGTAGGAGCTGCCGAAGGCTGCGATCTTTTGATCTTGAGAAGCAAAATCAAAAGATCGCAGCCTTCGGCAGCTCCTACACGTTAGGCGTCAGGCTAACTGATGGCGGTACGGCAAATCCGGCCCTGTCTTGCTGCATGTCAGCGCCGCCGCCTGCACGGCGAACCTGGCTATCCCGTCGATCTGCTCGCGACTCAGTCGCCGCACGCCCTCAATCGAATCCAGTTGTTGCTCGGTCAACCAGGCAATCAACGCAGCCTGGAAGGTATCGCCAGCGCCTACGGTATCAGCGATGTCCACCGGGCAGGCCGGCACCGACCACGAACCGTGAACCCGGCTGAACACCGTCGCACCTTCGCCCCCACGGGTCATGAACGCCAGCTGACAACGGTGTTGCAACCAGCCCTCAATCACCCGCGCTGGATCTTGCTCGGGATATAACAAACTCAAATCTTCATCGCTGACCTTGATCAGATCGGCATGCTCGACCAGCGTCGCCACCCGCGAACGCCACAACTCAATGTTCGGCTCCGGATTGAGCCGCACGTTCGGATCAAGGCTGATCAGACGCTTGCCGCTTTCCCGGCGCACCAATTCCAGCAGCGTGTCGGCAATCGGCTGCACCACCAGCGAGAACGAACCGATGTGTAAACCGCGCACTTCAGGTCTCAGTTCCGGCAGATGCTCGGGTTTGAGTTGGCGATCGGCGCAGCCTTCACCCCGGAAACTGTAGTGCGGCGAGCCATTGGCGCCGACCGCAACCATTGCCAGGGTGGTGGGGGCGGCAAAGTCCACCAGATAGTCCGTCCGTACACCTTCTTCTTGCAGCACTTGCAGCAAGCGCCGGCCGAGGTAGTCGGTCGAGAGTCCGGCAAACAGCGCCGCGTCCACGCCCAAACGGCGCAAACCCACCGCAACGTTGAACGGCGAGCCCCCGGCAATTGCCTTGAAATTCACTTTTGAAGCCAGGCCGCTGACATCGTCTTCACTGAAGAAATCGAACAGCGCTTCACCACACACCAGATACATAGTTGATCGCTCTTTAAAGGGTTGCGACGTGCTGTTGATAGCGTTCGTAGGCCAACCGCGTGGCCGCCACGTTTTCTGCAATCGGCAAGGTTTCACAGGCCGGGTCGAGCTTTACGCAACGCTCGCACAGTTGCGCCAGACTGTCCTCGTGACCGTTTGCCCACGACGTGCACCACGCCGCCTGAATCGCTGCGCCGAGGGCGGCGGCTTCGCTTTGCTCGGGGCAGACGACTTTCATGTTCATGGTGTCGGCGACGATCTGTCGCCACACCGGGCTCTTCGAGCCACCACCGATCAGGCAAATGCTGCGGCTTTGTAAGCCATTGTGGTGCAGCAGGTCCAGCCCGAAACGCAAACCGAAGGTTGTGCCTTCGACCACGGCGCGGCACAGATTGGCCCGGGTCAGGTTGCTCATGGTCAGGCCCAACACGCTGCCGGTGGCGTGGGGCAGGGCGGGGACACGTTCACCGTTGAGGAATGGCAGTATGCTCACGCCTTCCGCGCCGATCGGGGCCTGGGCGACCAGGGCGTTGAAACACTCGATATCCAGGTCGAACAATTCGCGAATCATCCCAGTGGCATTGGTCAGGTTCATGGTGCAGATCAACGGCAACCAGCCGCCGCTGGAGGAACAGAACGTAGCGACCGCGGCGTCCGCGCTGACCTTCGGCTGCTCGGCGTAGGCGTACACTGTGCCGGATGATCCGAGGCTCATGGTGATCGCGCCCGGTTTGATGTTGCCGGTGCCGATGGCGCCCATCATGTTGTCGCCACCGCCGCTGGACACCAGCGCGCAGGGATTGATGCCCAGGTGTTCGGCGATGCCCGGCAGCAACGTGCCGACCGCTTGGTGGGCATCGATCAGCTCCGGCAACGCCGCTTGCAGGCGCCCGCTGGGATCAATGTCACGCAGCAACTGCAAGTCCCATTGGCGGGTGCGCACGTTGAAATAGCCAGTGCCGGAAGCATCGCCGTACTCGCTGCAGCAGCGACCGGTGAGCCAGAAGTTCAGGTAATCGTGGGGCAGCAGGATGCCCGCGATTCGGGCAAATACGTCGGGGTGCTGTTCCTGGGTCCACAGCAGTTTCGAGACCGTATAGCCCGGCGCAATGACCACGCCCAGGCGTTCCAGCGAGCCTTTTTCGCCGCCCAGGTGTTTGAGCAGTCGATCGTTTTGCGCTGTGGTTTCGGTGTCGCACCAGAGTTTGGCCGGGCGCAGCACCTGGCCTTGATCGTCGAGCAGCACCAAGCCATGTTGCTGGCCTGACACGCCAATGCCGAGGATGTCCTGGCCATCGACATTGGCTGCCACTAGCGCTCGACGGGTGGCGAGCGTGAAAGCGTCCAGCCACTGCGCGGTGTCTTGTTCACGACGACCGTTGGTGCCGCTGATCAGCTTGTGCGCGGCGGCACCTTGCCCAAGGACGTCGCCGCTAACAGCATCGAGGATGACGGCTTTGGTGCCTTGGGTGCCGCAGTCAATGCCGAGGAAGAGTTGTGGGTTTGCCATGGCAGGTCCTTGATGTGTCAGGTGGATCTTGGTTGGGCAATCGCGAGCAAGCTTGCTCCTTGTATGTTGGCCAAACACTCGATGAGAACCGCTAAGCTCATCGTCGTTGTCACAAAGATGTGTTTCTGGGGGAGGCCGACTGCTCCTGAAGGCAGGACTTGCTCCTGACCTTGTCTGTAGA